>JBFXHL010000005.1:0-51946 GCA_050177075.1 Sulfuricellaceae bacterium
AGGTCAACGAAGCGGGTCAGACCATGGAAGAGATCGTCACCTCGATCAAGCGTGTGACCGACATCATGGCGGAGATCAGCGCGGCGAGCGTGGAACAGTCCTCGGGCATCGAACAGGTGAACCAGGCCGTGACCCAGATGGACGAAGTGACGCAGCAGAACGCGGCCCTGGTGGAAGAGGCGGCCGCGGCGGCGGAGAGCCTGCAGGAACAGGCCGAATCCCTGGCCCAGGCGGTGAGCGTGTTCAAGCTCGATAGCGGTTCAGGCGCCCTGGCTCCCGAGGCCAAACCGGCGACCTTACTGGCGAGCAAGCCCGCCAATCACTTCGATGACGCCATCGCGGCCCACATCAAATGGAAAGTCCGCCTGAATCAGTTCATCGACGGCACCAGCACGGAACAGCTCGACAGCGGCACGGTGTGCAAGGACAACCTCTGTGCCCTGGGGAAATGGATTTACGGCGAGGGGGCGGAGCACCAGGGTCTTCCCCAATACGCCGACCTGGTGCAGAAGCACGCCCACTTCCACGTCTGCGCCGGGGAGGTGGTGCGGAAAGTGGAAATGCACGACAAGGCCGGCGCCACCGCCCTCCTCAATGGCGACTTCGCCAAGGCGGGCAAAGAGACGGTGACGGCGATCATGGAGTTGAAGAAGGAGCTAGAAAGCTAGCCGCCATCGGGTGTGGTAAAAACGACAGGGGCGCATGGGCGCCCCTGTTTGTGTTTGCAGCGAGGGAACTATTCTTTGGATTCATAAATGGCATCGGAGCCCTCCGCCGGACCGGCCAGGGCGATGCAATTGCCGCCGCAGTGCTTGGCATGGCGCAGGGCGCGCCAGGCCCGGTTGTAGACCTCTTCGCGTTTTTCGCCGTTCAGCAGCCCGACCACGGCAAAGCTGGCGGTAACCGGGTTGGCCAGGTGCGGCGGAGCCTGGGTTTCCATCTCCGCGCGCAGGCGGTCGGCGAGAATCAGGGCCCCCATTTCGCTGGTGGCGGGGAGAAGGATGGCGAATTCCTGGCCGCCACAGCGCACTACCAGGTCCACTTCACGGACCTGTTCACGGACCAGGCTGCCCACGTGCTGAAGCACTTCGTCGGCCAGTTCTCGCCCCACCCATTCATTGACGGCGGTGAAGTTGTCCAGGTCGAGCAAGACCAGGGCCACCGGACTGTCGTAGCGCTGTCGGCGGGCGATTTCGCCGTCCAGGCGCAGGTCCAGTTCGCGCCGGTTGTAGAGACCGGTGAGGGTGTCCTGGCGGCGCAGGTCGTCGATTTCGTGGAGGGCATGCTGCAGGGACTTGTCCCGGCGGGCCATGAGGAGGTGCAGCTCCTCCACCTCCTTGCGCATCTTGCCCAGTTCCTCGCTGATGCGGCCGAAGGCCACGTAATCCATTTCCGCCACCAGCAGCAGCAAGCTGTCGCGGCGGAAGATTTTGCCGTTGTAGGCATGGGACGAGGCGCGGTCCCGGCCGAGGATGATGGGGCCGGCATAGACCATCCCCTGGTCGTTTGCCTTTAGTTCGGCGAGGCGGGAGAAACGGGGTTCGATGAAACAGGGGGCGGCGTTGGCGTCGCACTCGCCCGCCAACGCGGAGCGGAATCCCTGGTTGGCCTGGACGATGCGCCCGTCCTCTTGCAGCAGGGCGGCGGCAATGTTGCGGAACTCGCTGAGCCAGGAATGGAAAAGATCGTTGCAGTCGTTCATGAATCCCCCTGTGTGCCCACCTTAGAGCACCCTCATGACGGCGTCAAGGCGCCGGGCGGCTAACTCGCCTGGTGGGGCAGGGCCAGGTAGCGGCGGGACTGCATTTCCCGCAGGCGGCTGACGGTGCGGGCGAATTCGCCGCTGTTGAGGCCGCTGCGGTAAAGTTCTTCAGGAGGCACGTCGGCGGCGAGAACCAGCTTTGCCCGCTGGTCGTAGCAGACATCCACCAGCCAGGTGAGGCGCCGCGCCTCGGCACTCCGCTCCGGAGCCAGGCGGGGGATGCCGGAAAGGAGGAGGGTGGGATATTCCAGGGCCAGTTCCAGGTAATCGCCTTGGGAGCGCGGCGTGCCGCAGAGCTGGGTGAAGTCGAACCACACCGCCCCGGCGGCTCGTTTTATTGCCGTCACTTCACGCTGTTGGAGAGAAAAGCGGGCAGGAAGCAGCGGCCCGTTGGCCGCGCCGTCGAAAATGGCTTCCAGCTTGGGAAGTGAGGAACCGCCGGCGGGAAGGTGGTAAACCTCCGCCCGCTCCAGGAAATCCAGGCGGTAGTCGCGGCCGTTTTCGATTTCCACCACTTCCAGGCGCTGGCGGAGGAGGGCGATGGTGGGGAGGAAACTGTCCCGCTGCAGGCCGTTGGCGTAGAGCTGTCCGGGTTCGAGGTTGGAGGTGATGACGGGCACGGTTCCCCGGTCGAGCAGCTCCTTCAGCAGGCGGCCGAGGATCATGGCGTCGGCGATGTCGGTGACGTGGAATTCGTCCAGGCACAGCAGCCGGCAGTGGCAAGCGAAGCGGCGCGCCACCTCCGCCAGGGGGTCGCGTTGGCCTTTGAGGGCCGCGAGCTGGCCGTGAACTTCTTGCATGAAGCGGTGGAAGTGCAGGCGGCGCTTTTCGGCCAGCGGCGCGTGGGTGAAGAAATTGTCCATCAGCAGGCTTTTGCCCCTCCCCACGCCCCCCCACAGGTAAATCCCCCTGGGGGCGCGGCGGCTGGCCAGCCAGGGGAGAAAAGGGCGGCGCCAGGCGGCCAGTTCCCGGTGCAGGCGCGCCAACCTGTCCACCGCTTGTTCCTGGGCCGGGTCGGGGATGAAATCCGGCCGTCGGACCAGGGCGGCGTACCACTGGCGCGGCGCGAGCTGGCCCCCTGCCGCGGCAACGGCGGCGCCGGAATGGTCGTCGAGGGAGGGCATCAGGCTTGCATGGCGAGGGCAGCGTCGCGCAGGGCTTCCGATAGGGTGGGATGGGCGTGCATGATGCGGGCCAAGTCCTCGCTGCTGGCTGCGAATTCCATCGCCACCACCGCCTCGGCCAAAAGTTCGGAGGCCTTGGCGCCGAGGATGTGGACCCCCAGCAGGCGGTCGGTCCTGGCGTCCGCCAGCAGCTTGACGAAGCCCGTCGTGTCGCCGGCGGCCTGGGCGCGGCCGTTGGCGCTGAAGGGGTAGACGGCCTTGCGGTATTCCCGGCCGGCGGCCTTCAGGGCCTGCTCGGTTTCTCCCACCCAGGCGATTTCCGGCTGGGTATAGATGACGCTGGGGATGAGGGCGTAGTTCACCCGCCCCGCCTGGCCGGCGATGCGCTCGGCCACCATGATGCCCTCGTCGCTGGCCTTGTGGGCCAGCATGGGGCCCCGCACCACGTCGCCGATGGCCCACACGTTGGGCAAGTTGGTGCGGCACAGTTCATCCACTTCGATGAAGCCGCGGCCGTCCAGTTGGAGACCGATTTTTTCCGCTCCGATATGGGCGGAATTGGGGCGGCGGCCCACGGCTACCAGGACCTTGTCGAACACCTCCTCCCGCTCTCCCTCGTCGTCCTGGAGGCGGAGGGAGACCTGCTTCTTGCCGACCTTGGCACCGAGAACGGCCGTGCCGGTGCGGATGTCGAGGCCCTGGGCCTTGAACTGGCGCAGGGCTTCCCGGGCCACCTGCTCGTCGGCGAGGTGGAGGAAGGCGTGGCCTTCCAGAACCGTGACTTGGGCGCCGAGACGGCGCCAGACGCTGCCCAGCTCCAGGCCGATCACTCCTGCGCCGACGATGCCCAGGCGCTTGGGAGGGGCGTCGAAGGACAGGGCGCCGACGTTGTCCACCACCCGTTCCCCGTCGAAGGGCAGGAAGGGCAGCTCCGCCGGGCGGGAGCCGGTGGCGACGATGATGTGTTTGGCCCGCACCGGCTCGATCTGGCCGTCCTTTTCCACGTCCAGGGTCAGGTGTTCCTCGGCGGGGGAGAAGCAGCCCCGCCCCTGGAGCCAGGTGACCTTGTTCTTTTTGAAGAGGGCGGCGATGCCGTTGTTGAGGGTGCGCACCACCTTCTCCTTGCGCGCCATCATGGCGGCGAGGTCGAGGGACAGGCCCGCCACCCCGATGCCGTGCTCGGCCAGGCGGAGGCGGGCGTGCTCGTAGTGCTCGGAGGATTCCAGCAGGGCCTTGGAAGGGATGCAGCCGACGTTGAGGCAGGTGCCCCCGAGCCGGTACTGGCCCTCGCCATCCCGCCAGTCATCGATGCAGACCGTGTCCAGGCCCAGCTCGGCGCAGCGGATGGCCGCCACGTAGCCGCCGGGGCCGCCGCCGAGGACGGCGACGTCGAAGAGTTTTTCCATGCTCGTGTCTCCCTCGATGGGTTCAGACGTCCAGCAGCAGCCGCGCCGGGTCTTCCAGGGCGTCCTTGATGGCCACCAGGGTCAGCACCGCCTCGCGGCCGTCGATGATGCGATGGTCGTAGGACAGGGCCAAGTACATCATGGGGCGGATGACGATCTGGCCGTTCTCCACCACCGGCCGCTCCTTGGTGGCGTGCATGCCGAGGATGGCGCTCTGGGGCGGGTTGAGGATGGGGGTGGACATCATGGAGCCGAACACCCCGCCGTTGGAAATGGTGAAGGTGCCGCCGCTGAGCTCCTCGATGCTGAGCTTGCCGTCGCGGGCCTTGCGGCCGAACTCGGCGATGGCGGTCTCGATCTCGGCGAAGCTGAGCTGGTCGGCGTTGCGCAGCACCGGCACCACCAGGCCCCGCTCCGAGCCGACGGCGATGCCGATATCGTAGTAGCCGTGGTAGATAATGTCGTTGCCGTCCACCGAGGCGTTGACCACGGGGAACTGCTTCAGGGCCTTCACCGCCGCCTTGACGAAGAAGGACATGAAACCCAGCTTGACCCCGTGCTCCTTCTCGAACTTGTCCTTGTACTTGGCGCGCAGCTCCATCACCGGCTGCATGTTCACTTCGTTGAAGGTAGTGAGGATAGCGGCGTTCTGCTGGGCCTGCACCAAACGCTCCGCCACCCGCTGGCGCAGGCGGGTCATGGGCACCCGCTGCTCCGGGCGGTCGCCGAGGAGGGCGCTCATGTCCACGGGGGGGGCGGGAGCGCGCGCTTCGGCGGCGGTCGGGCGATTTTCCAGCTTGGCGGCCACGTCCTCCTTGGTGATGCGTCCGCCCCGGCCGCTGCCGGCGAGCTCGGCGGGATTGACGCCCCCTTCTTCCGCCAGCTTGCGGGCGGCGGGGCTGAGGACGGGTTCGGCGGGCTTCTCCGCCGCCACGGCGGCGGTCGGAACGGGCGTTTCCTCGGCCTGGGCCTCGGTGTCCAGCAGGGCGATGACGTCGCCGGCCTTCACCGTGGCGCCATCCGTCATCACGACCTTGGCCAGCTTGCCCGCCTGGGGGGCGGGGAGTTCCAGCACCACCTTGTCGGTTTCGATGTCGATCAGGTTCTCGTCCCGTTTGACGAACTCCCCCTCCTTGCGGTGCCAGCTCAGCAGGGTGGCTTCGGATACCGATTCGGACAGGGGAGGGACTTTGATTTCCACGAGCATTGTTGTTGTCTCCGTTATTGTTCCGGCCTCAGTCGATTCCCAGGGCCTCTTCCACCAGGGCTTTTTGCTGGGCCACATGTTTGAAGGTATAGCCAACCGCCGGCGAGGCCGACGGCGGGCGTCCGGCGTAGGCGAGCTTGCGGCCGCCCTTGAGGTGTTCCCGGATGTGGGGGTGGATGTAGTACCAGGCGCCCTGGTTGCGGGGCTCTTCCTGGGCCCAGACGATCTCCGCCTTGGGATGGCGCCGCAGCTCCCGTAAAAATTCCTCCGCCGGGAAGGGGTAGAGCTGTTCGAAACGGATGATGGCCACTTCTTCCAGCCCGCGCTCCCGGCGGGCGGCGACGAGGTCGTAGTAGACCTTGCCGGAACAGGCCACCAGGCGTTTCACCTTCTTCGGGTCTGCTTCCGCGTCGCCGATGATGTTGCGGAACGCCCCGGACGCCAGCTCATCCAGGGCGGAGACGCACTCCTTGTGGCGCAGGAGGCTTTTCGGCGTCATCACGATCAGGGGCTTGCGGTAGGGCCGCAGCATCTGCCGCCGCAGGAGATGGAAAATCTGCGCCGGGGAACTGGGCACGCAGACCTGGATGTTGTCCTCGGCGCACAGCTGGAGGTAGCGCTCCAGGCGGGCGGAGGAATGCTCCGGCCCCTGTCCTTCGTAGCCGTGGGGGAGGAATAGGGTCAGGCCGCACAGGCGGCCCCACTTGGCCTCACCAGCGACGATGAACTGGTCGATGACCACCTGGGCGCCGTTGGCGAAGTCGCCGAACTGGGCTTCCCAGACCACCAGCTCGTTGGGCAGGGCGGTGCTGTAGCCGTACTCGAAGCCCAGCACCGCTTCCTCGGAGAGAAGGGAGTCGATCACCAGGAAGTTGGGCTGGGTGGGGGAGATGAACTGCAGCGGGATGTGGGCGCCGCCGTCCCATTTTTCCCGGTTCTGGTCGTGGAGCACGGCGTGGCGGTGGGAGAAGGTGCCCCGCCCCGAGTCCTGGCCGGAGATGCGCACGGCGTAGCCGTTCTCCAGGAGGGAGGCGTAGGCCAGGTTCTCCGCCATGCCCCAGTCCAGGGGCAGATCCCCGGCGCCCATGCGGCGCCGGTCTTCCATCACTTTCTCCACCCGGGGGTGGAGCCTGAAGTTTTCCGGCACGGTGGTAAGGCGCTCCGCCAGGCGCTGCAAGTCATGCACCGGCACGGCGGTGTCGACGGGGGTTTCCCAGGCGGTGCCCCTGAAGGGACTCCAGTCGGTGGAAAAGGAAACCTTGTAGTTGGACAGCACCGGCTGGACGATGGGGCCGCCACCATCCAGCAGGGACCGGTAGGCGGCGACCATGGCCTCCGCCTCCCCGGCCCGGACGATGCCCTCGGCGGCCAGCCTGTCGGCGTACAGCTTGCGGGTGCCGGGGTGCTGGGCGATCTTGCGGTACATCAGGGGCTGGGTGACCAGGGGTTCGTCCTGTTCGTTGTGGCCCAGGCGGCGGAAGCACACCATGTCGATCACCACGTCCTTGTGGAAGGCATGGCGGTATTCGAGGGCGATGGCGGCGGCGAACAGCAGGGCCTCCGGGTCGTCGGCGTTGACGTGGAACACCGGCGCCTCGATCATTTTCGCCACGTCGGTGCAGTAGAGGCTGGAGCGGGTGTCCCGGGGGTCGGAGGTGGTGAAGCCGATCTGGTTGTTGACCACGATGTGCACCGTGCCGCCGGTGCGGAAGCCCCGGGTCTGGGACATGTTGAGGGTTTCCATCACCACTCCCTGGCCGGAGAAGGCGGCGTCGCCGTGGATCAGCAGCGGCATCACCTGCATCGCTCCCCGGTCGTGGTGGCGCTGCTGGCGGGCGCGGACCGAACCCTCCACCACCGGGTTGACGATTTCCAGATGGGAGGGGTTGAAGGCCAGGGCCAGGTGCACCGGGCCGCCGGGGGTGGCGACGTCGGAGGAGAAGCCCTGGTGGTACTTCACGTCGCCGGCGGCGAGACGGTTGGCCTTTTCCCCGGGGATGCCCTCGAATTCCAGGAACAGGTCCTTGGGCAGCTTGCCGAGGATGTTCACCAGGACGTTGAGGCGGCCCCGGTGGGCCATGCCGATGACGATTTCCTGGATGCCGCCCTCCCCCGCCTTCTGGATCAGGTGGTCGAGGAGGGGGATGAGGCTTTCCCCGCCCTCGAGGGAAAAGCGCTTCTGGCCGACGTACTTGGTGTGGAGGTATTTTTCCAGGGTTTCGGCGGCGGTGAGGCGTTCCAGGATGCGGCGCTTGGCCTCGGCGTCGAAGGAAGGGGTGGCGCGGGGGCGCTCGAGACGCTCCTGGAGCCAGCGCTTCTGGGCGGTATCGCTGATGTACATGTATTCCACGCCCAGGTTGCCGCAGTAGGTCTGTTTCAGGACCTGGAGGATTTCGTGCAGGCTGGCCTTGGGCTTGCCCAGGACCAGGGAGCCGGGGGAGAACTCCTGGGCCATGTCCGACTGGCCGAGGCCGTAGTGGTCCGGGTCCAGTTCGTGGACGTAGGGCCGTTCCTGGCGCTGCAGGGGGTCCAGGTTGGCGTGGCGGACGCCGAGGAAGCGGTAGGCATTGATCAGCTGCAGCACCTGGACCTGTTTCTTTTCCGCCGACAGCAGGGGGTTGCACGCCAGGGTGGGGTTGGCGACGGTCTTCTGCTTCGCCAGGGCGACGAAGGACTCGACCACCGGTCCGTGGGCCACGTCCCGGGCGGAGGCGCCGGCGGCCTGCTGGAGCTGGTCGAAATGGCGCCGCCACTCCTCCGACACCAGGGCGGGGTTTTCCAGGTATTGCTCGTAAAGCGCTTCGATAAAGGCGGCGTTGCCGCCGGACAGGTAGGAGTTGGCCTCGGCTACCCGGTAGGGACTGCTAGGGGGTTCTTCGCTGCTCATCATTCCGTCTCCTTGGCGGCCAGGAGCGCCTGCATGGGACGCCCCGTTGTAAGGAAATGCATGAAGTGAAGGTGCGTCCCATGTCGTCGTTATGATGTGTTGTTCAGCGTTTGTCGAGGGGCACGTAATCCCGCTGCCGCGCGCCCTGGTAGAGCTGGCGCGGGCGGCCGATCTTGTTCTCCGGGTCGCCGATCATTTCGTGCCACTGGGCGACCCAGCCGATGGTGCGGGAGAGGGCGAAAATCACCGTGAACATGTTGGTGGGGATGCCCATGGCCCGCAGCACGATGCCGGAGTAGAAGTCCACGTTGGGATAGAGCTTCTTCTCGATGAAGTAGTCGTCCTCCAGGGCGATTTTCTCCAGCTTGAGGGCCAGCTTGAACAGGGGGTCGTCGTTGAGGCCCAGTTCGTCAAGCACCTCGTGGCAGGTGCGGCGCATGATCTCGGCCCGGGGGTCCATGTTCTTGTACACCCGGTGGCCGAAACCCATGAGGCGGAAGGAGTCGCCCTTGGTCTTGGCCCGTTCGATGTACTGGCCGATGCGGGATTCGTCGCCGATTTCCTCCAGCATGCTCAGCACCGCCTCGTTGGCGCCGCCGTGGGCCGGTCCCCAGAGACAGGCGATGCCGGAGGCGATGCAGGCGAAGGGGTTGGAGCCGGAGGAGCCCGCCAGTCGCACGGTGGAGGTGGAGGCGTTCTGCTCGTGGTCGGCGTGGAGGATCATGATCCGTTCCAGGGCCCGCACCAGAACCGGGTTGGGTTCGTAGGCGCCGCAAGGAGTGGCGAACATCATGTAGAGGAAGTTGCCCACGTAGTCCAGCCGGTTCTGGGGGTACATGAAGGGCTCGCCCACGTTGTACTTGTAGCACATGGCGGCGATGGTGGGCACCTTGGCCAGGAGGCGGAAGGCCGAGACTTCCCGGTGGTGGGGGTTGGAGATGTCGAGAGAGTCGTGGTAGAAGGCCGACAGAGCCCCCACCACCCCCACCATGCTGGCCATGGGATGGGCGTCGCGGCGGAAGCCGCGGAAGAAGTTGTTGATCTGGTCGTGGACCATGGTGTGCTGTTTCACCATGGAGTCGAACTCGAATTTCTGCGGTCCCGTGGGCAGCTCGCCGTAGAGCAGCAGGTAGCACACCTCGAGGAAGTCGGAGTGCTCCGCCAGCTGTTCGATGGGATAGCCGCGGTAGAACAGCTGGCCGGCGTCGCCGTCGATGTAGGTGATGCTGGAGCGGCAGCTGCCGGTGGACTGGAAGCCGGGGTCGTAGGTGAAAAAGCCGTGCTTGCTCAGGGCCCGGATATCGATCACGTCCGGCCCGAGGGTGCCCGACAGCACCGGCAGCTCGATGGGTGGCGTGCCGTCGTTGAAAGTCAGGATTGCCTTGCGTTCCTGGGTCATGCCATTTTCTCCTTTCGCAGCGGGTTTTCGGTTGCCTACGTCGCCCGCAGCAGGGCCACGACAGTCTCGAACTGCCTATTATCGCTTTGGGTACGGCCCAGAATCAAATCCCACAAATCGTTGTCCGGCCATTCCAGTAGCGCCAGCAGGGACTTCTTGTCCGCGGCGCTGAGACGGGCCAGGTGCCGGTCGAGGAATTCCGCCAGCACCAGATCCAATTCAAGCATGCCGCGCCGGCATTGCCAGCGCACGGCCTTGTCCAGTTCGTCGGTTGCCGTCATACGGTGCGCTTGGTCAGCAGTTCCTTGATCCTGCCGATGGCCAGGGTCGGGTTGAGGCCCTTGGGGCAGGCGGCGACGCAGTTCATGATGCTGTGGCAGCGGAACAGGCGGTAGGGGTCTTCCAGGTCGTCCAGGCGCTCCCGGGTGGCCTTGTCCCGGCTGTCGGCGATGAAGCGGTAGGCCTGGAGCAGGCCGGCGGGGCCGACGAACTTGTCCGGGTTCCACCAGAAGGAGGGGCAGGAGGTGGAGCAGCAGGCGCACAGGATGCACTCGTAGAGGCCGTCCAGTTCGGCCCGGTCTTCCGGGGACTGGAGGCGTTCGATTTCCGGCTCGGGTTCCTCGTTGATCAGGTAGGGCTTGATGGAGCGGTACTGGTGGTAGAACTGCTCCATGTCGACGATCAGGTCGCGGATCACCGGCAGCCCGGGCAGGGGGCGCAGGGTGATGGGCTGCTTCAGGCTGGAGAGGGGGGTGACGCAGGCCAAGCCGTTGAAGCCGTTGATGTTCATGGCGTCGGAGCCGCACACCCCCTCCCGGCAGGAGCGGCGGAAGCTCAGGCTGTCGTCCTGGTCCTTGAGCCGCAGCAGGGCGTCCAGCAGCATCATGTCGCCGGCCTCGATGGCCAGTTCGTAGTCCTGCATCCGCGGCTTGGCGTCGGTGTCCGGGTTGTAGCGGTAGATGGAGAAGCGCATCAATAACTCCTCGCCTTGGGCTCGAAGGACTCCACCGTCAGGGGCTTGAGGCGCACCGGCTTGTAATCCAGGCGGTGGTCCTGGGCGTAGTAGAGACTGTGCTTGAGCCAGTTCCTGTCGTCCCGCTGGGGATGGTCGTCCCGGGCGTGGGCGCCGCGGCTCTCGGTACGGGCTTCCGCCGACACGATGGTGGCCAGGGCCACCCCCATCAGGTTTTCCAGTTCCAGGGCCTCGATGCGGGCGGTGTTGAAGGTCTTGCTGTGGTCGGTGAGGGCGGCGTGGGGCAGGCGCTCGGCGATCGCCTTCACCTTGGCCGCCCCTTCCTTGAGCACTTCCGCCGTGCGGAACACGCCGCAGTGGCGCTGCATGGTTTGGCGCAGGTCCTCGCGGATGGCGGACACCGATTCGTCGCCGCCTTTCCTGTCCCAGCGGGCCAGGCGCGACAGGGCCGGGTCCAGGGCGTCCACCGGCACCGGGCGGGGAAAGGGATTTTCCTTCAGGTGTTCGATCACCTGGTTGCCCGCGGCGCGGCCGAAGACGATCAGGTCCAGGAGGGAGTTGGAGCCCAGGCGGTTGGCGCCGTGCACCGAGACGCAGGCGCATTCGCCGATGGCGTAGAGGCCGGGAATCGCTTCCTCGGGGCCGGTGCGGGTGGGGGCGACCACCTGGCCGTGCAGATTGGTGGGGATGCCGCCCATCATGTAGTGCACCGTCGGCACGACCGGAATCGGCGCTTCGATGGGGTCCACATGGGCGAATTTGAGGGACAGCTCGCGGATGCCCGGCAGCTTGGATTTCACCACCTCGGGGCCCAGGTGATCCAGCTTGAGGTAGACGTGGTCGCCCTTGGGGCCGCAGCCGCGGCCTTCGTGAATCTCCACCGCGATGGCCCGGGAAACCACGTCCCGGGAGGCGAGGTCCTTGGCGTTGGGGGCGTAGCGTTCCATGAAACGCTCGCCGTCCTTGTTCACCAGGTAGCCGCCTTCGCCGCGCACGCCTTCGGTGACCAGCACGCCGGCGCCGTGGATGCCGGTGGGATGGAACTGCCAGAATTCCATGTCCTCCAGGGGGAGCCCCGCGCGCAGCACCATGCCCAGACCGTCGCCGGTATTGATGAGGGCGTTGGTGGTGGCGGCGAAGATGCGCCCCGCCCCGCCGGTGGCGAGGATGGTGGCGCGGGCCTCGATGAACAGGGGCTCGCCGGTCTGGAGGTTGAGAATCACCACCCCCAGGGTATAGCCGTGGTGGTCGCTGACCAGGTCCACGGCGAAGTATTCCTCGAAGAAATGGGTTTTGGCCGCCACGTTGCGCTGGTAAAGGGTGTGGAGCATGGCGTGGCCGGTGCGGTCGGCCACGGCGCAGGTGCGGATGGCCGGGTCGCCGCCGTAATTCTGGGTCATGCCGCCGAAGGGCCGCTGGTAGATCTTGCCGTCCGGCAGTCGGTCGAAGGGCATGCCGAAGTGCTCCAGTTCGATGACCGCCTCGTTGGCCTGGCGGCACATGAACTCGATGGCGTCCTGGTCGCCCAAATAATCCGAGCCCTTCACCGTGTCGTACATGTGCCAGTGCCAGCTGTCCTCCTTGACGTTGCCGAGGGCGGCGGCGATGCCGCCCTGGGCGGAGACCGTGTGGGAGCGGGTGGGGAAGACCTTGGACACCAGGGCCACCTTGAGGTCGGACTTGGCCAGCTGCAGAGCGGCGCGGAGGCCGGCACCGCCGCCCCCTATGATCACTGCATCGAAAGTTCGCTTCGCGACGGCCATTCAGAGGCTCCAGAGAATTTGCACCGTCCAGGCGGCGTAGGACACCAGGACGAGAATGGTGGCGGACTGCAACGATAGGCGCAGGCCGGCTGGCTTGACGTAGTCCATCAGGATGTCCCGCACCCCTACCCAGGCATGGAGCATGAGGGACAGGGCGAACAACAGGCTGGCCAGTTTCATCCACTCCGGCGCGAACAGGGCGCGCCAGGCGGCGAAGTCATGGACGGGGCGGGTGAGGAGAAGGAAAGCGAAAACCAGGCTGTAGGCGGCCATCACCACGGCGGTGATGCGCTGCATCAGCCAGTCACGCAGGCCGTAGCCGGCCCCCACCACGTTGCGCTTCACCATAGAAGCCCCCCCAGGAGGGCGGTGAGCCCCAGGCTGGCGGCCAGCACCGCCCAGCTGGTGGCTCGGGCCCGAGGCAGGTCGATGCCCCAGTGCAAGTCGAGGGCGAGGAAGCGCAAGCCGGCGCAGAAATGGTGCAGGTAGGCCCACAGCAGCCCCAGCAGGGCCAGTTTCGCGGCCGGGGAGGAAAGGCACTCCCGCAGGGCCACGAAGGCCTCGGGGGTGGCAAGGGAGCGCTGAAGCAGGCTCAGCAGGAGCGGCAGGGCGAGAAACAGCAGGGCGCCGCTGATCCGGTGCAGGATCGAGACGACGCCGGGCAGGGGCAGCCGGATCTGCATCAGGTTGAGATGCTTGGGGCGCTTGGGTTGCATGGCCTCGCTTTCAGTAGCCTCGTTTCCTCGGGGGAAGACGAGGGACGCTTGTTACCCGTTCGGCTCCGGCCTCAACCGGTCAGCCGATTTCGTTCAGGTAGTAATGGTTTTCTGTGTTGCACAGGCTGACCCGCCATTCCACCGGCTTGTCGCCGTAGGTCAGGGCCACGCGCTCGATGCTGAGGATGGGCTCGCCGGCCTTCAGCCCCAGGTGTCCGGCCACCTTGGGGGAGGCGGGAACAGCCTTCAGCCGTTCTTCGGCCTGGACGATGCGCAGGCCGTAGAGTGTTTCATACAAACTGTAGATGGTTCCCTGGAATTCATTGATTTTCGCCGCCGTCAGCCCTTTGAAGAGGGTTGGGGAAAGGCGGATTTCGTCATAGATGATCGGCTTGCCGTTCATGCGCAGGACGCGGGTCAGTTCGATCAGCGGGGAGCCTTTCCGCACGCCGAGAACATGCGCCATCTTGGCGTCGGCCTTGATCTTGTTCCAGGTCAGCAGTTCGCTGACGGGTTCTTCCTTTTCGCCGCTTTCGTTGAACAGCCGCAGGTAGTAATACTTGCGCTTTTCCTCCGTATGGGTGGCGACGAACGTGCCTTTTCCCTGGCGGCGCACCAGGATGTTCTCCGCCGCCAGTTCGTCGATGGCCTTGCGCACCGTGCCTTGGCTGACTTTGTAGCGTTTCGCCAGATCGATTTCGCTCGGGATGATTTCGCCCGGCTTCCACTCTCCCGACACCAGGCTCTGGGTGATCAGGATCTTGATTTGTTCGTACAGGGGCCGAAACGTCGGCGAGCCGTGCAGGGTGGTCATAGCGTGTCCTTAACTTAATAGCATATCTTTGTTTATTGGTCTATATCTCTTGTGTCTTATATAAGAGACGGCATGTGTTAGTGATGTTTTCGATGTTTCAATTATTCATGAAGTTACATCGCTCGCCAAGCGTTCCGCAGCATGGCGATGCCATGCGCCCCGCTGCGCCAGGCGGTTTCCATGTCGTCGACGTTCATGCCGCCGAGGGCGTAGATAGGGAGGGGGAGATCCTGCACGAGGTCGGCGAAGACCTCCCATCCGAGGGGTGGGGCGTCCGGGTGGGTCAAGGTGGCCTTTACCGGTGACAGGACGGCGTAGTCCAGTTCCAGTTCGGCGGCGCGCTCCAGTTCCTCGCGGTTGTGGCAGGAGGCGCCGCACCATGGAAAATCGGGGCGTTGCGGCAAGGTCATCAGTTGGGCGGAGCTCAAATGGATGCCGTCGGCGCCGCAACTTTTCGCCACGGCGCTGCTGCCGTTGATCAGTACCTTGGCGCCGTGGGGCGTGGCCCGGCGCACGATCTCGGCGGCAAGAGACGCGAGTTCGTCTTCGGCAAGGGTTTTTTCCCTGACCTGTATCAGGCGCAGGCCGTGGGCAAGGGCCTGGTCCAGGCGCTGCAGGAACAGGTCCGTGCCCATCTCCGTGGCGCAGGTGATGGCGAGCTGCGAGGGAAGTTCCAGGGCCTTGAGAATGGGGCCGTTGGCCGGCAGGAGGGGGGCGACTGCGACATGGCCGGGGAATTGCCAGTCGAATCGCTGGTTTTCCTTGCCGTGGGGCTCGCCGTTCCAGGCGGTGACGCGGAAAAAATGCAGGCGCACCGTGGCGTGGGGATAGCGGTAGACGCGGCTAAGCCAGGGGTAGGCGCGCTTCACGTCGATGCCGAGTTCCTCGTGGAGTTCGCGCACCAGGGCGGCGCGGGCGTCTTCATTGGCTTCGATCTTTCCGCCGGGAAACTCCCACCAGCCGGCATAGGGTTTCCCCTCGGGGCGCTCTGCCAGAAGAAAGCTGCCGTCCGGCCGCTGGATCACGGCGGCGGCGACGTCCAAAATCGAGGAGTGAAGAATGGGGGAGGTAGGGGGCAGGGAAGGATCGGGGGGCTTCTTCATCCTTTATCCCTCCGTCTTCATCCTTGCCTTTCCGGCCCAGTCGCGGGCGAACTGCCAGGCGGTGCGGCCGCTGCGGGAGCCTCGGCCCAGAGCCCATTGCAGGGCGGCGCGGCGCATCGCTTGCGCATCCGGTACCGGTGCGCCGAGGGCGGACAGCCAGCTTTCCACGATGGCCAGGTAGGCGTCCTGGTCGAAGGGGTAGAAGGACAGCCAGATGCCGAAGCGCTCGGAGAGGGAAATTTTTTCCTCCACGGCTTCTGCTTCGTGGACTTCGGTGCCCACGTGCTGGGCGCCGAGGTTTTCCTCCAGGTATTCGGGCATCAGGTGGCGGCGGTTGGAGGTGGCGTAAATCAGGACATTCTCCGGCGGGGCGGCGACGGAGCCGTCGAGGGCGGCCTTCAGGGCCTTGTAGCCCGGCTCGCCGGATTCGAAGGAAAGATCGTCGCAGAACAGGATGAAGCGTTCCGGACGGCCGTGAAGCCGGTCGACGATGTCCGGCAGATCGATGAGGTCGTGCTTTTCCACTTCGATCAGGCGCAGGCCCTTGGCGGCGTATTTGTCCAGCATGGCCTTGACCAGGGAGGATTTGCCGGTGCCCCGAGCGCCGGTGAGAAGCACGTTGTTGGCCGGTTGGCCGGCGACGAACTGGCGGGTGTTGCGGTCGATGGTTTTTTTCTGCTCGTCGACCCCCCGCAACTCCCGCAGGCGGATGCGATGGGGGTGCTTGACCGGCTCGAGCAGGCCGCTGCCGCTGCGCTTGCGCCAGCGGAAGGCGACGGATTCGCCCCATTCCGGCTCCGGGGGCGGGGCGGGGAGCAGGTGTTCGAGGCGGAGCAGAAGCCGCTCCGCCCGGCTAATCAGTTGGGCGATGTCGGTCATGGAGGTGAATTTTCCCACAGCAGCGAGGCGGAGTAAAACGGGAAACGCTTTGTGCCTAGGGGCTTAGGCCGGAAAACGGCCATGGACGGAGTGAAAAACCGCTTGAGATTTCCGGCTGGGTTGTGATATAAATTCGAGTTTTCGATTTCCGGAGCAGCGAATCATGGCACGTCAATGCCAAGTCACCGGCAAAAAGCCGATGGTTGGGAACAACGTTTCCCACGCCAACAACAAGACCAAGCGCCGTTTCCTGCCCAACCTGCAGTACCGCCGGTTCTGGGTGGAAAGCGAAAACCGCTGGGTGAGCCTGCGCGTTTCCAACGCCGGTCTGCGTACCATCGACAAGAAGGGTATCGATGTGGTGCTGGCCGAGATGCGCGCCAACGGCGACAAGATTTAAGGAACTGAGTCATGCGCGAAAAGATCAAGCTCGAATCCACCGCCGGTACCGGCCATTTCTACACCACCACCAAGAACAAGCGCACCATGCCTGAAAAGATGGCGATCAAGAAGTTCGACCCGGTTGCGCGCAAGCACGTGGAATACAAGGAAACCAAGCTGAAATAAGCGGGGTCTTCCGATAATAAAAAAGGGGCCGTCGGCCCCTTTTTTATTGCCCGTGACGGGCGCCGGCTTTCCTGTCGAAGCGGCGGCGCCGTTCCCCGGCCTCAGGACAGCTTGAACCGCCCCACGGTTTCCTGGAGGTGGCTGGATAGCCCGTGCATCTGGTGGAAGGCGGCGTTCGCTTCGTCGATGGCGGCGCCGCTGTCCCGTGCGCTGGCGGCGATCTGCTCCACCCGCTGGCTGATTTCCTCGCTGGCCGATTTCTGCACGTTCATGGCGTCGGCGATCTGGCGGATGAGATCCGCCACGTTCGTCACGCTGCCGTAAATCTGGTTGAGGGCTTCCCCCGCCTGATTGGCGCGGTCCACTCCCTCCTGCACCTGGTCGGCGCCCCGCTCCATGCTGGAGACCGCCGTGGCGGTTTCCACCTGGATGGCCTGGATCATGGAAGAAATCTCGGTCGTGGCGGAGGAGGTGCGCTCGGCCAGTTTCCGCACTTCGTCGGCCACCACGGCGAAACCGCGGCCCTGCTCCCCGGCCCGGGCGGCCTCGATGGCAGCGTTGAGGGCCAGAAGGTTGGTCTGCTCGGCGATGTCGTTGATGACCTGGACGATGCGGCCGATTTCGTCCGATCGCTGGCCCAGGACTTCGATGGCCCGGGCCGCCTCCGCCACCGTCGCGGCAACCTGCTGAATGCCGCCGACGGCCTGGCTGACCACTTGCTTGCCCTGGGCGGACAGTTCGCCCGCGGCGCTGGCGGCGGAGACCGCCTTGTCGCTGTTGCGGGCCACTTCCTGGAGCGAATCGTTCAGCTGTTCCACCGATTCGGCGGCGATGGAGGCTTGGTCGGTCTGGGCGCTGGAGCCTTGGGAAACCCTTTCCGTCATGGTGGTGACCGTGCCGCAGGCGGCGGAGACCTGGTCCGCCGATTGCCGCATCTGGCCGATGAGTTGGGTGAAGTCCTCCGCCATGCGGTTGAAGGAGGCGGCCACCTCGCCGATTTCATCCTGCTGGCCGACCCGGGCGCGGGCGGTGAGATCGCCGTCGGCGAGGCGGGCGGTGGCCTCTCTCAGGGCGCCGACGCCCCGGGCGATGGAACGAGTGAGGAAGGTGCCGGACAGGGCCATCAGGACGATGGCGGCCAGGATGCCGCCGACGGTGGCGATCATGATGTTGCGGGAGAAGGCCGCGATATGCTCATAGGCTTCCTTGGCCTGGTCCACCTGGTAGTTGATCAGCTCGTCGATGGCTTGGGAGGCCTTGGCGTAGGCTGGCGCCAGGGTTTCCGTGCGCAGCTTGTCGGCCTCGGCGTAGTTCTCGGCCTGCAGCAAATCGATCATCGGCAGCACGCCGGTGGTGCCGAAATTCATCCGGGCGGCCATGAAGGCGTCGTAGAGTTCCTTTTCCTTCGGTGCCAGGGGCCGGGAGGTATAGGCCTGGAGCAGGTTGTCGATCTGGAAGATATGGCTGCGCACCTTGTCGGCATGGGCCAGCACCTCGAAGGCGTCGGTTTCCAGGCGGGCCGCGAACAGCTCCAGGCGGATCTGCATCTGGTGGTTGCGGATTTCGTTGAGCTGGTTGATGGCGATCAGATGATCGTTGTACACATGGTAAAGGGCATTCTTGGACGAATTGATCGCGGCCAGACCGATGGCGCCGGCGCCGGCCAGGAGCAGGCAGGCGAAGGCGACGAGCAGGTTGAGCTTGGTCCGGATTTTCAGACGGGCAAAGGGATGCATTGTTTCCTCCGGTGGAATCGTTATTGTCGGCCAGCCTCGCTGGCGGCTCTAAGCGGATTCTAACACCATGGGCGGAGGAATGAAGTCAGGCGAAGGAGCGCAACTGGCGGGAAAAACGCTGCAGGGCTTCGATATTGCTGGCCTCTGCCCGGCGGCACCAATCCTCAAGCTGAACCAGCAATTGTTCGCGGGAGGCGGTGGAGCGTTCCCACAGGCTATTCAGTTCTTCCTTCATGGCCATCAAGGTACGCAATACGGGACTGCCGGCCACCAGGGCCGCCAGCCGTTCCCGTTCCGGGCGGCGGAGGTGGGCGGGGTTGCGCTTCAAGAGCCGGCGCAGGCCGGCCGGGGACTCCACGGCCATACCCTGGCGACGCAGCTTAAGCCATTCGGCGATATAGGCGTTTTTGGCGGAATGGGCGAATTTCGCCAGGACCTCGTAGCGGTGGGTAATCACCGCCTGCAGCGTGGCGAGGTCGATATGATTTTTTACTGGGTCCCGGCGCAATTTCGGCGCCACTTTCTTCACCTTGGCCAGCCCAACCCATTCCATGAGGCGGATGTAGGCCCAGCCGATGTCGAATTCGTACCAGCGGTGAGAGAGTTTGGCCGAACTGGCGAAGGCATGGTGGTTGTTGTGCAGCTCCTCGCCGCCGATCAGCAAGCCCCAGGGGACAAGGTTGGTGCTGGCGTCCTCGCAGGCGAAATTGCGGTAGCCCCACCAGTGCCCCAGGCCGTTGATGACGCCGGCCGCCCAGAAGGGAATCCAGGCGACCTGCACGGCGAATATGATGAGGCCGGGGACGGGGCCGAACAGGACCATGTCCGCAGCGGCCATCAGCACCAGGCCGAGACCGTTGTGGGGGGTGTAGAGATGGCGCTCCAGCCAGTCGTTCGGCGTGCGCTTGCCGTACTTCTCCAGGGTGTCTTCCCGGGCCGCTTCCCGCCGGTACAATCCCACCCCGCCCCACAGCACGCGATGGATGCCGGCTACCTGCGGGCTGTGGGGATCGGCGGCGGTCTCGCACTTGGCGTGGTGCTTGCGGTGCACCGCCACCCACTCGCGGGTCACCATGCCGGTGGTGAGCCATAGCCAGAAGCGGAAGAAATGGCTCACCAGCGGGTGCAGTTCCAGCGCCCGGTGGGCCTGGTGCCGGTGGAGGAAGATGGTGACGGCGGCGATGGTGACGTGGGTCAGGGCCAGGGCGGCGAGCGGATAGCCCCACCAGGGAAGTGCGATCAGTCCGGCGAACATAGGGGGTCCTTTCAGAATACCGGACTAAAATTGTACGCTATTATCCGCCGCCGGCAAGCGCTGTTCGCGCCGCCGGATTACTGGGCGTCTTCGCTCGGGAAGTTCTGTTCGCCGAGGATGGCCACTTCCTCGGGGATCGGGCCGACGATGCGGACGTCCCGCTGGGGGAAGGGGATTTCGATGCCGGCCTGCTGGAAGCTGCGCCAGATGGCGAGGTTGATTTCGGAGCGTAGATTGAGCTGGCCTTCTTCCGGGTCGTTGATCCACAGGCCTAATTCCAGATCGATGCCGTTGTCGCCGAAGCTTTTGAGATAGGCACGGGGGGCGGGGTCCTTGAGGACCCGCTGATGGTTGCCGGCCGCTTCTTCCATCAGGCGCATCGCTTCTTCCACCGGGGAATCGTAACTGACCTGTACCGGGATGTTGACGCGGATTTCATGGCTGGTGTAGGAGTGGTTGAGGACCGTGGAGGTGATAAGGGCTTCGTTGGGGATGATGGCTTCCGTCCCGTCCATGCTTTTGACCACCACGTAGCGGGCCGTGATGGCAGTGATGCTGCCGTAGCGGTTGTCCACCGTCACCAGGTCGCCGATGCGAATGGAGCGGTCGAGGAGGATGATGAAGCCGGAAACGTAGTTGCTGGCGATTTTTTGCAGGCCGAAGCCGAGGCCCACCCCCAGGGCGCCGCCGAAGACCGACAGCAGGGTGAGGTCGATGCCCGCGGCGGAGAGGGCGATCATCACGCCGACGAAAATCAGCAGCGCGCGAATGAACTTGGCCATCACCACCCGCAGGTTCATGTCCAGCTTGTCGGCCTTCATGATGCGCCGTTCCGCTTCGCCGCCCAGCCAGAGGGAGACCACCAGGCTGACGGCGATGGTCAGAATGGCTTCCAGGAACATCAGCAGGGAAACCCGCTGCTTGCCGAGGTGGATGCTGAAATCGTCCAGCCCGTCGATGATACCCGGCAGCAGGCCGGACAGGTGCAGGGCCAGCCCGACCCAGATCACCGCCGCGATGGAGCGTTCCCAGGCGGAGAGCCAGCTTTTTGGGCCGAAGACATGGCGCAGGATATAAACGGTGATGCGGACCAGGGCCAGGGAGAGCAGGAGGGACATGGCCAGGTGCAGAAGCGCCTGATGATGAGCGTTTCCTGCCAGTTGCTTGAGCGCGACGCTGCCGATGACCAGCATGGCGAGGGCCACGAGGGGGAAAAGCAGCCGGTTGGCGCCGCCCACGCCCAGCTTCCATGCCCCTTCGGATTCGCGAATGCGGCCCCGGAGCAGGCCGCGGGCCAGAAAGGCGGCCAGCAGGCTCACCGCCAGAATGCCGGCTTGCCAGAGGAGGAAGGGACTGTCGAGGTCGTCGAAGAGAGCGGCGATGGAATTCTTCATGGCGGGAGCGGGTAAGCGTTGCCGCTCATTCTAGCATTAGCGCCGATAGGGGCGGGAATGTCCGCGATGACGCTTCCAGTTGGCCAGGTAGGCGTTGCTCAGCGCCTCGTTGTCGCGAAGGATGAGCACGTTTTCGGCGTTGTTGTGCTGGGCGCCGTAGGTGAAGTTGAAACTGCCGGTGACGACCGCATTGTTGGGAGTGCCGGCGTCGATCACCATCACCTTGTTGTGGGCGGCCACGTGCCGGGAGTCGATGTACACCGGGATGCCGGCGGCGGCGATGTCGCCGATCCGGTTGCGTTCGATTTTCTGCGTCTGTTCCTCGTCGGCAATCAGCTGCACGTCTACTCCCCTCTCCTTGGCGGCGATCAGGGCGGCGGAAATTTCCCTGCTGGTAAAGCTGAATGCCTGTACCAGCACCTGCTTGCGCGCTTCATTCAGGGCCTTCACGATCATTCCGGTGGCGTCATCTTCCGGCGTAAAGGCCAGCTGGAGAGTGCCCGTGGCTGGCAGGGTCTTGGGCTTGGCGAAAGAGGGCGGCTCGAAGGCCTGGGCGCTGCCCAGCAGCAGGGAGCAAAGAAGAAATGGAGCGAGGCGGAACCAGAGGCCCTTCATGGTATCGAAACTCCTGAATCGATGTCCCCGCAACTCGGAACGGGACAATTGGTCTTAAATGAAAGCGCGATATTAGCGCGAAAAAAAGAAGAAAGGATTTTCATGGAAGCGGTGTCGTCTCCTCATCTTGAAACCGCCACCTTCGGCGGCGGCTGCTTCTGGTGCCTGGAAGCCGTGTTCGAGCTACTGAAAGGGGTGGTGAAGGTGCAGTCCGGCTACGCCGGCGGCAACCTGCCCCAGCCCACCTACGAGCAGGTGTGCGGCGGCGTCACCGGCCATGCCGAGGTGGTGCAGGTGACCTACGACCCCAGGGTGATTTCCTATGGGGAGTTGCTGGAAGTTTTCTTCGCCATTCACGACCCCACGACCCTCAACCGCCAGGGCAATGACCGGGGAACCCAGTACCGTTCGGCGATTTATTTCCAGACGCCGGAACAGAAGGCGCAGGCGGAGGCGGTGATTGCCCGCTTGACGGCCGACGGGACGTTTCCCGATCCCATCGTCACCGAAGTGGCCCCCCTGGGCGTGTTCTATCCGGCGGAGGAGTATCACGAGGCGTATTTCCGGCGCCATCCCGGCCAGCCCTATTGCGAATGGGTGATCGGGCCGAAGGTGATGAAGTTCAAGCAGAAATTCGCGCATTTGCTGGAGAGCGGTGGCCGGCAATAGCCCTCATCGGTGTAATGAAATTGTCATGGTTCGGGCTAAACGGTTAGGTTGTGACGCGGTTCAAGATGCAAGGCGGTTGCAGGAGGAATAAGGCGGGCCGGATGGCCCGCCTTGCCTTTCAGGGCTCAGTCGGCCCGCTCCATGACGGCGGCGAAGAAGCCGTCGGTGCCGTGGGTCTGGGGCTGGAGCTTGAGGTAGTCGCCGGTATCGAGGGCTACCCGCGCCTCGGCCAGGGCCTGGGCGGCGCTTGCCAGGCGGAAGTCGGGATGGGCGGCGAGGAAGGCTTCGACGATGCCCTCGTTTTCCTCTCGCAGCAGGCTACAGGTGGCGTAAACCAGGCGGCCGCCGTTCTTCACCAGGCGGGCGGCGGAGGCGAGGATGGCGGCCTGCTTGGCGGTGAGCTCCGTCACCGATTCCGGCGTTTGGCGCCATTTCAGGTCCGGGTTGCGGCGCAGGGTGCCCAGCCCGCTGCAGGGGGCGTCCACCAGCACCCGGTCGGCCTTGCCGGCGAGGCGCTTGATGCGGGCGTCGTTCTCGCCGCTGATGAGCTGTGGGTGGACGTTGGACAGGCCGGAGCGCTTGAGGCGCGGCTTCAGTTGGTTGAGGCGCTTGTCGGAGATGTCGAAGGCGTAGAGCCTCCCCTGGGAGGCCATCAGGGCACCTAGTAGCAGGGTCTTGCCGCCGGCCCCGGCGCAGAAATCCACCACCATGTCGCGGCGCTTCGGCGCCAGCAGCAGGGCGAGAAGCTGGCTGCCTTCGTCCTGCACTTCCACCTTGCCGGCCAGGAAAAGGGGGTGGCGGTTGAGGGCGGTTTTTTTCTTCAGCCGGATGCCCACGGGCGAATAGGGCGTGGCCTCGGCCTCGATGCCTTCGCCGCGGAAGGCGGCCAGCACCTCGTCCCGGCTGGCGAGCAGGGTGTTGACCCGCAAATCCAGCGGAGCGGGCTGCTGCATGGCGCGGCCCAGGGCCAGCGCCCGCTCCTCCCCCTGTTCGGCGGCCAGGCGCTGCCACAACCAGTCCGGCAGGTCGGCTTGTTCCGCCGGGGTGAGGTCGTCGGTGGGGACGGCTTTCATCGCCTTCAACCACTCGTCCTCGCTGCCCTTCAACAAGGGTTCCAGTTCCCGCAGGCTGACCCCCTGGAGCTTTACCAAGGCCGCCAGGGCCAGCTTGCGCGGTGTAGCGCCGGGGGCGACGTGGTCCAGCAGGCGCTTGCGGCGCAGGATGGCATACACCGTTTCGGCGATGAAATCCCGGTCCCGGGCGCCCACTTCATGATGGTGGCGGAAGAAATAGGACAGCACGGCGTCCGCCGGGCGCTGGAAGGTGAGAACGTCGGCCAGGACGTGGATGGCGTGGCTGATGGGGAGGGAAGTTTTCATTTTTTGATGGTGATGCCGGTGACGATTTGCTCGGCGGCGACGTCGCCGCTCTTGTCCAGTTGGCGAATTTTAACCGGCAGGTAGTGGTTGTCGAGATTGAGCCAGATTTCGGTGCCGTCCTCGTTGGGACCGTGCTGCTTGGACAGGTGCAGGGCCTTGACGCTGCCGGAGGGCAGGTCGAGGGTTTCCTCGCCGACCACGTCGTAGCCGTAGCGGTCGATTTTGCGCCCGTTGGTGAGGATCAGTTTTACCTCCTTCTTGCCCGTGGGCGGGTCGAAGGCGAACTGGTAGAGAAAGCTCAGCAGGTCCTGGGTGCCCGGCTGAAGGTTGACGGTGCGGCTGCCGTCGCTGCTGTTGAGGGTGAGCTGCATATTGTCCCAGTCGAACTGGGCGGATTCGGTGGTTTCGGCCTTCTGGCCCCGTTGCACCCAGAAGGAATCGGGCTTCAGGCCAGTGTCGGTGATTTTTCCCTGGCTGATCTGCACCAGTTTGCCGGAGACGAAAATGGAGAACAGACCCGAGGCCTCGGTGATGCTGCTGACGGAATAGCGCTCGCCGGTGAGCTCCAGGGTGTGTTCGGTCCGTCCCACTGCCAGGCCGTTGCCACCCTTGTACAGGGTGTAGCGGATTTCCGCCTTGCGGGGCAGGTATTGGGTCGGGTCGAAGGGGGGCTTGGTCGGCTCCGCTTCGGCTGCCGGCGGGGTCGCGGCGGCCGGGGTTTTGTCCGGCTCGGCCGGGCCCTCGGTCTTGGCGGGCATGGCCACCGGTTTGGGGCGGGGCTTGGGGTGGGGCTTCGGCGCGGGCTTGGCCGGCTTGGGCGGCGGCGGGGGGAGCTCCAGTCTTGCCTGGATCGGTTCCGGCGGGGGGATGTCGCGGGGCAGCTGCAGGTGGGGGCCGAATACCGCCGCCAGGTGAGCCAGCACGGACAACCCCAGGGCCCAGAGAAAGGGCCGGCGCACGGGGTGGCGAAGGGCCGGGGCAGGGTTCAAGGGTGGCGCGGCGGTTCGCCGCTCTCTAGTGGCTGGCGAACTTGGTGAGCACCTGCTCCTGCTTGCTCTTTTCGCCCTCCAGGATGGTGATGCGCACCGGGAAGTAGCCGCGCTGGGAGGCCAACCAGACGTCCACGGCCCGTTCGTTGGGCTGGTGCACGCGGCTGTAGCGCAGGGCCTTGAGCTTGCCGTCGGAGGTTTCGGTGGCCTCCTCCCCCAGCAGCTGGTACTGCTGAGGGTCCACGGAACGGCCGTCGGTGACGGGGAAGGTGATGTTCAGGGCCGGCTGGGGCACGAACATGAACTGGTAGTTCTGGCTGATGCGGTCCTGGGTGCCGGGTTCCAGGGGCAGGGTCTCGGTCTTGCCGTCGGACTTCAGGGTCAGGGTATTGGCCTTCCAGTCGAAGTCGGCGGAGGCCACTTTGGTGGCGTCGTTGCCGCGGTGGTACTCGAAGTGCAGGGGCTTGAGGCCGTTTTTGTCGATTTCGCCGCTGCTCACCATGCGGATGGCGCCCTTGGCAAAGAGGGCGAAGACGCCTTGCGCCTCGGTGACGCTTTCGATGCGGTAGGTCTTGCCCTTGCGGGTGAATTTCTCGGTCACGTCCCCCACGTGCTGGCCGTTCTGGAACATGGCGTAGGTGGCGGTGATGTTGCCGGCGGCCTGGGCGGCGGCAGAGGCCGTCAGGAGGAGGAGAGTGGAAAGCAGTCGAAGGGTGTTCACGGTTTCTCCCGGGGTGAAATCAAGACGGAATCGGCATCGCTGGCGCCGAGGAAACGGACCGTGCCGGCGGGGGTCAGCGCCAGCTTGTCCTCGGCGAACCAGCGGATGGCTTGGGGGTAGAGCCGGTGCTCCTGGGCCAGGACCCGGGCGGCGAGGGTTTCCGGCGTGTCGTCGGGCAGCACCGGTACCGCCGCCTGGGCGACGATGGGGCCGCGATCCAGCTCGTTGGTGACGAAATGCACCGTGCAGCCGTGGAGCTTCACGCCCTCCGCCAGAGCCCGGGCGTGGGTGTCGAGGCCGGTGAAGGCGGGCAGCAGGGAGGGGTGAATATTGATCAGCCGGCCGGCGTAGTGCTCGACGAAGCCGGGGGTGAGGATGCGCATGAAGCCCGCCAACACCACCAGGTCCGGGGCATGGCGGTCGATCTGCTGCGCCAGGGCGGCGTCGAAGGCTTCCCGGCCGTCGTGGTCGCGGTGGTCCACCACGAGGGTTTCCACCCCGTGGCGGCGGGCGGTTTCCAGGCCGGGGGCGTCCGCCTTGTTGCTGATGACGGCGGCCACCCGCACCGGCAGGTCCGCCTCCAGGACGGCCTGCATATTGCTGCCGCGCCCGGAAATGAGGATGACGATACGCTTCACTGGACGACGGTCTGGGGCTGCCCGTCGGCGCGTTGCTCGATGGTGCCGAGGCGGTAAACCGTCTCGCCGGCGGCCTGGAGGTGGGCCAGGGCGGCGTCGGCGTTTTCCTTCGCCACAATCACCACCATGCCGATGCCGCAGTTGAAGGTGCGGTGCATTTCCTTCTCTGCCACGTTGCCTTCCTTTTGCAACCAGGCGAACAGGGGCGGCAGGGGCCAGGCGTCCTTGCTGAGGACGGCGCTGAGGCTCTCGGGCAGGACCCGGGGCACGTTCTCCAGCAGGCCGCCGCCGGTGATGTGGGCCATGCCCTTCACCGGGAGCTTTTCCATCAGGGACAGCAGGGGTTTGACGTAGATGCGGGTGGGCGCCATCACCACGTCGGCGAAGGGGCGGCCGTGGAAGTCGGAGGCCGGGTCGATGGCGGAGCGCTCCATGATCTTGCGGATCAGGGAGTAGCCGTTGGAGTGGGCGCCGCTGGAAGCCAGGCCCAGCACCACGTCGCCGGCCTGGATGGTCTGGCCGGTGATGATCTTGTCCTTTTCCACCGCGCCCACGGCGAAGCCCGCCAGGTCGTACTCCCCGGTCGGGTACATGCCGGGCATCTCGGCGGTTTCACCGCCGATCAGGGCGCAGCCGGCCTGCTCGCAGCCGGCCGCGATGCCCTTGATGACGTCGGTGGCGGTGGCCACGTCCAGCTTGCCGCAGGCGAAGTAATCGAGGAAGAACAGGGGTTCGGCGCCCTGGACCAGGATGTCGTTGACGCTCATGGCCACCAGGTCGATGCCCACGGTGTCGTGCTTGTCGAGGGTGAAGGCGAGCTTGAGCTTGGTGCCGACGCCGTCGGTGCCGGACACCAGCACCGGGTTTTGGTATTTCTTCGAAATCTCGAACAGGGCGCCGAAGCCGCCCAGGCCGCCGAGAACCTCGGGGCGCAGGGTGCGTTTGGCGAAGGGCTTGATGTTCTCGACCAGCTGGTCGCCAGCGTCGATGTCCACGCCGGCGTCGCGGTAACTGAGGGAGGTTTTGTCGGTCTGGCTCAAGGGACTGCTCGCTTTCTTTGGGCGGGGCTAACAAAAGCAGTATTTTACCCCAAACAGGCCGAAAGCGCTCAGGCCCCCTCTCCTGGGCGGCCTAGTTCACGATGTCCCGCAGGATGTCCAGAATCTCGTCGGTGGAGGTGTTGATGATCAGCACGTCCCGGCCCACGATCACCCGTCCGTAGCCACCGGGGAGGCGGGACAGGCGGCGGTCCAGGTCGGAAGGCAAGGAGCGTTTTTCCAGGCCGGGGGGCAAGTGCTTTTTCTTCGCCAGTCCGGGGGGGAGGTCGCTTTGCCGGCCGGCGTAGTAGTCCCCGATCAGTTGCCGGTCGCGGTCGGAAAATACCGGCCGGCCGGATTGGGGAGCGCCGATCTGGATGGAGATGGGCAGGTCGATGGCCGCCGCCAGGGGCGAGGCAACGCCGAGGGCCAGGAGGAGAGGGAGCTCCTTCTTCATGGGGAGTCCTTATGGGTTTGTCATGGGCGCTTTATGGCATAAAACCGCTCGCCGGACAACGGGGCCGTTTGCTTTTCCGGCCATGGGGCGGTTTAATTACGGCCCATGAAACAACTGGCCCTGGCGATTTCCCTGGAGACCGAGCCCACCCTGGATAATTTCGTTCCCGGCGGCAACGGCGAAATGCTCCATGCCCTGCGCAACCTGGTGGCGGGCGTGGAGCGTTTCGTCTATCTGTGGGGCGAGGAGAGCGGCGGCAAGAGCCATCTCCTGCGGGCCTGCGTGACGGCGGCGCGGGGAAAGGGCCAGTCCGCGGTCTATCTGGCCGGCGGCAAGGGCCTTGCCCCCGAGTTGGCGGACTGCGATCTGGTTGCCGTGGACGACGTGGACAGCCTCGACAGGGAGGGGCAAATCGCCCTTTTCGGGCTCTACAACCGCATCAAGGAAGGCAACGGTCGGTTGCTGGTGGCCGGGCCCTGCGCCCCGGCGCGGCTCGATTTGCGCCCGGACGTGGTCACCCGTCTCGGCTGGGGACTGGTCTATCAGGTGCAAGGGCTCACCGACGCTGAAAAAAGCGAAGCCCTCAAGGGCCATGCCAAGCAGCGGGGCTTCGACCTGCCGGACGAGGCGGCCGATTACCTCCTGCGGCACTGGCGGCGGGACCTGCCCTCCCTCCTGGCGGCCCTGGACGCCCTCGACCGCTATTCCCTGGAGCATAAGCGCTCGGTGACGGTGCCCCTGCTGCGCCAATTGCTCAGGGACAACCCGTAAAGATATAAAACCCATGCCAGGATTCGAGCAGGTCCGTTGCGGTTTTACTTGTCAATCCCGCCGATCCTGTCCATCCTGTTCATAATTCATCGCCGCCCGTTGAAATCATGAATCCTCCCGACGCCCTGATCCTCATCGCCCCCGGCTGTCCCCATTGTCCTGGCGTGCTGGAGGGACTGTCCCGCCTGCTCAAGGAGGGGGTGATCGGCCGCCTGGAGGCGGTGAACGTGGCGGTTTACCCGGAGCGGGCCGAGGAGCTGGGAGTGAAGGGGGTGCCCTGGGTGCGCCTCGGTCCCTACGAACTGGAAGGGGCCATTACCCTGGACGAGTTGCGGCGCCGGGCCCAGGCGGGGGAAAGCATCGCGGGGCTGGCGGATTATTTTCTCGAGCTGCTGAAAACCGGCCGCCGGGTCAAGGTGGAAGCCCTGGCGTGGGAACGGCCCGAGCGCCTGCTGGCGCTCCTCGAACTGTTGCGGGACCCCCACTCCAGCATGGCGGTGCGCCTCGGTATCGGCGCGGTGATGGAGGAGTTCCAGGGAACGGGGGTGACGGATATCCTCATCCCCGGCCTGGGGGAACTGACCCGCCACGACGACCGGTTGGTGCGGGCCGATGCCTGCCATTTCTTGTCCCTCATCGGCGGGGCGGGTATTCTGCCGTTCATGCGTGCCTGTCTGGACGACCCGGACCCCGAGGTGCGCGAAATCGCCGCCGAGGTCCTGGACGAAACAGCGCCGGGGGCTGCGGGTTAAACAGGCCATGCCCCTTCGAACGCTCCGTAAACATCATTCCTTCTGGCTCTCGCCGAGGCGCTGGCGGCGCCGTCTGGTGTTCTGGGGCGGGGGCGTGGCGGTGGGCGCGGCGGCGGTGGTGTTCGCCGTCGGCAGCGATAAGGCCCACGACCTGTTCCACCGCCTGCTGCTGATCTCGCCTTTCCTCCCCCTGATCGTCACCCCCCTCGGCTTCGCCCTGGTGGCCTACGCCACGCGGCGGTTTTTTCCCGGTTCCCAGGGGAGCGGCATTCCCCAGACCATGGCGGCGCTCCAGTTGCAGGCGCCCGAGCAGCGCGGCAAGGTGCTTTCCCTGCGCATCGCTTTCGGCAAGATCGGTCTTACCTTGGTGGCCCTGTTGAGCGGCGCGTCGGTGGGACGGGAAGGGCCGACGGTGCAGATCGGAGCCTCCCTGATGCACGCCTTCGGTGGATGGGCCCGTTTTCCCCGCTACGAACTGGAGCGCGGACTGATTCTGGCCGGCGGCGCGGCGGGGGTGGCGGCGGCCTTCAACACCCCCCTGGCGGGCATCGTTTTTGCCATCGAGGAAATGAGCCGCTCCTTCGAGCAGCGCACCAGCGGCACCATCCTCACCGGGGTGGTGGTGGCCGGATTGGTGTCCCTGGCCCTACTGGGCAACTACACCCACTTCGGCCACACCGGGGCGACGCTGCCCCTGGACAAGGCCTGGCTGGCGGTGGTGATGTGCGGCATGGCGGGCGGCCTTCTGGGCGGGCTTTTCAGCCGGGCGCTGATTACGGCGGCAATGGGCTGGCCCGGACGCGTGGGGGCGCTGATGAAGACCCGGCCCATCGCCCTTGCCGCGGCTTGCGGCTTCGCCCTGGCCCTGATCGGCCTTCTTTCCGGCGGTTTGACCTACGGCACCGGCTACAACGAGGCGCGGGCCATCGTCGAGGGGTCCGCGCGGATGCCCTGGGACTACGGCATCTTGAAGCTCCTGGCGACGGTGGTGTCCTATCTGAGCGGCATTCCGGGGGGGATTTTCGCCCCGTCCCTGGCCGTGGGCGCCGGCTTCGGCCAGAACATCGCCGCCCTGATGCCCTACGCGCCGGCGAGCGCCGTGGTGGTGCTGGGGATGGTGGGTTATTTCGCCGGCGTGGTGCAGGCGCCCATCACCGCCTTCGTCATCGTCATGGAAATGACCGACAACCACGAGATGGTGCTGCCGCTGATGGCCACCGCCTTCATCGGCCACGTCTCGTCCCGCCTGGTGTGCGACCGGGCCCTGTATAAAACCATGGCGGAGAATTTCCTCCTTGCCGCCCGGGGGCCGGCTCAGGACACGTCGCCGTCCAAATAAAACCAGCGCCCGGCCTCCCGGACGAAGCGGCTGGTTTCCTCCATGCGGTGGCCGCGGCCGCCGACCTTGAAGCGGGCGACGAAGCGCACCGTTCCCGTCTCGTCCTGTTCCCCGCCCCGCGCTTCGACGACCTTCAGTCCTAGCCATTTCACGTCCTTCTCCAGTTCCAGGTCGGCGGGGCGGGTGGAGGGATGCCAGGTCCGTTCCAGATAGTCTTTGTCACCCAGGGTATAGGCGGTGTAACGGGAACGCATCAGTGCTTCCGGGGTGGGGGCTGGCGCGCCTGCCAGGTAGGGCCCGCAGCAGGCCTCGAAGGCCTTGCCGGAGCCGCAGGGGCAGGGAGTCGTCATGCCGATTTTTCCTGGCGCAGCTTGGCCAGTTCCGCCAGGCACAGGTGGGTGAAGGCCAGCCCGATGTATACCGGGGCGAAGAAATTGAGCACCGGCACGAACTGCACCAGGGCCAGCAAGGCGCCTAGGAGGTAAAGGCGGCCGGCGGCGCGCTCCATCAAATCGTCGAACTCTTCGCCGCTGGCGTGCTCGGCGAGGGCGTCGTAGCGGAACAGGCGCTGGTTGAGGTAGGCGCCGAGAAGCAGGGGCAAGGCCGGGGCGAGGGGGCTGACCAGCCAAACGGGCAGGGTGATCAGCCATAAGCCGAGGTACACCACCATCGCCACCAGGCCGTTCCAGGCGCTGCCCAGGTTGCTGCCACCGTGCTTTTGCTCCAGTTCGGGATAATCCCGGCCCGCCACGTGGCGCACCATGGAAGGCATGGCGAAAAGAGCGGTGAGGAGGAGGGCGGTGGCGTAGGTGAGGGGAACCAAGGTCAGCAGCAGGAGCAACACCACCGCCGAACCCGCCAGCCAGGAAGCGCCGCCGTCCAGGTAGGGGCCGACGCTGCTGCCGGCCAGCCACTGGGACAGAAAGGCGACCCAGTCGCCCCAGAACACCAGGGAGAGACTCCCCCACAGCAGCATCGCCGCCGCCATGGGCCAGATCATCAGGAGCAGCATCCGGGGGTGGAACAGGCTGGACAAGGCACGCTGGAGCGCGGTCAACACATCCTTCATGGTTGTATCCTAGGCTTCGGCATGGGTATCAGTATAGGGGGTAAATCCGCAATTTTGCTAGAATTAGGAGACTTCGCAACTCGGCTATTCACCATGAGCAAAGCGTTTACCCGCGAAACCGACGACCACGAGGAAGACGACGGTCCCGAGACCGCCCCTCTGCCCGCGGGGACCAAGAACTACGTCACCCCGGCAGGCTACCGGCGGCTGAAGGAGGAGTTCGACCAGCTGTGGAAAGTGGAGCGCCCCCAGTTGGTCCAGACCATCGCCTGGGCCGCGTCCAACGGCGACCGCTCGGAGAACGGGGACTACATCTACGGCAAGAAGCGCCTGCGGGAGATCGACCGCCGCATCCGCTTCCTTTCCAAGCGCATGGACAACGCCGTAGTGGTGGACCCTGCCGAGCGGGGAGAATGCGACCAGGTGTTCTTCGGCGCCACGGTGACCGTGCTGCACGGCGACGGCGCGGAGCGCACCTACAGCATCGTCGGCCTGGACGAGGCTGACCCCGGCCGTGGCCTCATCAGCTGGATTTCCCCCCTGGCCCGGACCCTGCTCAAGGCGCGGGAGGGGGATGCCGTCGTCCTGCGCACCCCGGCGGGGACGGACGAGCTGGAAATCCTCGAGGTGCGCTACGAGGCGCTGGACACCGGGCCGGCCGCCTGATTATCTCCCGGCGGGCTATGCTCAAGGGAACGCATTTTCCGGAGGCCCGCCATGAAACCCCATATCGACGGCACTGACTTCGGCAGCATCACCATCGCCGGCGAGCGCTTGGAACACGACGTGGTCCTGCGTCTCGACGGCGCGGTGAAGAAGCGCAAGAAGAAGCTCTCCAAGGCGGTTTACGGCACTTCCCACGTTATTTCCCTGGCCGAGGCCGAGCACATCTACGACCCCGGCGCCGAGACGCTGATCGTCGGTGCCGGCCAGGAAGGCCGCGTGGAGCTGTCGCCGGAGGCCGCGGCCTACTTCCAGCGGAAAGGCTGCAAGGTTAAGCGCTACACCACGCCCGAGGCGGTGGAGAAATGGAACGCCGCCAAGGGCAAGGTGATCGCCGTCTTTCACGTCACCTGCTGAATGCCCCCTCCCCGATAGCGGAGGGGGATGTATTCGGGTTGGCGGTGAGGCTTTACGCTGCGCCCCAGTAGGGCGTGGCGATCCCCGTTCCCAAATCCGCTTCCACAAGACGGCGGCGCACTTCCAGCAGTTTCTCGATCAGGGCCGGTTCGGCGGCGCCGTAGGCATCGGCGTCCGGGATGCGCTTCACCACCACCCCCAGGAGCTCGGTGATGGCGTTGCCGATGGAGTTCTGGCTGATGGTGACGATCAGCTTGCCGGCGTCGTTGCGGTAGATCAGCTGCTTGAAGGCCGGCTGCCAGCGGATGGAGTTGGCGTATTTTGCGTCCTTGATGCAGCGGTCCCGCACCATCTTCGCCGCCTTGAGGAAGTCGTTGTCGAACAGCAGTTTTTCCTCCACCAGTTCGGGGAAGAACACGTCCTTGGGCATGGGGGAGTTGCGGGTGGAGACCTGGCCGAAGAAGGTGCGGTAGAAGTCGAGGAAGCCCTTGAGGATGATGTCGTACTCCTTCCAGAAGCGCACTTCCTTCAGCGCCGCCGCGCCGCCCCGGACTTCCCAGCTCGGCAGGCCCTGGGGGTAGCCGGTGAGGGCGATCTTGCACGAGCCTGCTTGGCAGGGCTGGAGGATTTCCAGGTCCAGCTCGTCGAAGAAGGCCCGGTAGACGTCCCGCATGTGGGCCTGGAAGAGGGAATGCTGGCCGCCGTCGGTGAGGTTGGGGTTGTCGGCGTCGGCGAGGGGGGCGTTCTTCAGCGCCTCCTTGTCGAAGACGATGAAGTGGTTGTGCAGCATGCGGATGCTCGGCACCCCCGGCGAGGTCAGGGGCCAGGTGGCGTCCAGGCTGGCTTCGCCGGCCAGAACCAAGTGCCGGTCCGGGTCCGGATAGCGCTCCAGCATGTAGTCCACGATGATCTGGTTCATCCGGTTCCACACGTGCTTCACCTGTTCCGGCACCTGGGTGCGTCGCACCGGTCGGCCCAGGGGGTCGAGGATGGATTGGGAGGTGTTGTAGATGATGGAGGTGTCGAACTCGTTGCTGTGGCCCAGGGCCTTGCGGTACAGCAGCAGCCCTTCCGGGTTTTGCAGCAGGCCGTTGTTGTGCACCAGGTCGTTGAGGTTCTCGGTGCTGTTGAAAAACTCGTTGGGCTTCATTCCCTCCGGCACGTCCAGGGGAATGGGGCGGAAGGGGGTGACGATCTCTCTCGGGCCGGATGACATGATTTTTCCCTCTAAAATTTCTTATGGCTTTATTAACTTGTTGAATGAAAAGTAATATTTATGCGGGGTCATGATAGAGGGCGTCAAGGGGTTAGTAAACCGCGAAAAGAGTAGGGTTGCTGGCGGCGCGGCGCGGCGCGGCGCGGCGGGCGGCTTACGCCGCGGGAGTCCGCTCTTCGGCGGCAAGATTGCGCAGCGCCTCCAGGGCGCTGATGAGAATGCCCTCCTGCCGGTCCAGGGGATAGACCATGTAGGCCGGCAGCGTGAAGGACGGCGCGTGTTTTACCGCCCACAGCTGCCCTTCCGCGATCAGTTCCCGCGTCATGCGCCGGGGAAAGTAGCCCGAGCCGCCGCAGTGCAGTATCTGCTGCATCACCAGCCAGCCGATGTTGGCCGTGATGGCGGAGGGGGGCATTTCCGGGAAACTGGTGCTGAACTGGGCATGGAATTCCGTCCCCCAGTCCATGTGGATGTAGCCAGGGTCCGGCCAAGGGCGGTCGGGTTCCGACGACACCAGCACCAGCACCTCCTCGAAGAGCCGCTCGATGCCCAGGCCGGGGCGGCTCTCCGGGGTGTACATGACGCCCACGTCCACCGTTCCCTGGATCAGGCCCTGCATGATGCCCTCCTCGAACCCCACCTCGAGGCGGAGGGAAATGTCGGGGTGGGCCTGCCGCATTTGCGCCACCCACCGGGGCAGGAAACCATCCCACAGGGCGATGCGGCCGCTCAGGGTAAGGCTGCCCTGGAAGCCGGCGGGAAGGCCGACGTCGTGCTTGGCCTGCTCCAGGGTCTGCACCAGCGTCTTGGCGTGGCGCAGAAAGCGGCGCCCCGCCGGTGTCAGTTCCGCGCCGCCGCGGCCCCGCCGGAATAGCGTGGCGCCCAGTTGCAGTTCCAGGGCCTGGATGCGGGCGCTGACCGTCGATTGGGTGACGTACAGGCGCTGGGCCGCCCCGACAAAATTGCCCGCCGCGGCGACGGCGAGAAAAGTGCGTGCGAATTCGATGTCCATAAGTTTTATATCGAAAAAACCGATATAAACAACCTAAAAATATCGTTTGTCAAATAGTTTTGCCCGGCCCTATCCTCCCATCATCGTCGTCACAGGAAGGACTGAAGCATGACTCGGCCCACAGCAACGCGCCTCTTGCGGACCTTGCTCCCTCACCAGGACCCCCATCCGGCCAGCCACAGGGAAAAATTGATTTCGGCAGTGGGGGGCTTCGCCGGGATTTTACTGGTTCTGCTAGTCAGCGGCCGGGTCCTGGACTTTCATGGCGCCACCCTGGTCGTGGCGTCCATGGGGGCCTCGGCGGTACTGCTGTTCGCCACGCCTCACAGCGCACTGTCCCAGCCCTGGTCGCTCCTCGGCGGGCACTTGATTTCCGCCGCCATCGGCGTCGCCTGCGCACGGTTCCTGCCCAACCCCTTTTATGCAGGGGCCCTGGCGGTGGCGCTCTCCATCGGCGCGATGCACTACCTCCGCTGCCTCCACCCGCCTGGCGGGGCGACGGCGCTGGTGGCCGTGCTCGGCGGGGAGCCGGTGCGTGCCCTGGGGTTCGGATTCCTGGTGACGCCCGTGTTGGCCAATGTAACGATCATTCTCCTGGTGGCGGTGGCGGCGAACTATCTTTTCCCCTGGCGCCGCTACCCCCAGTGGCTGGCCGTGCCGAAAGAGGAGACGGGCGCGGCGGCTGAAAAGTGCATGATCGCCCACAGCGACTTGGTTTACGCCCTGACGGAAATCGATTCGTTTATCGACGTCAGCGAGGAGGATTTGCTGCAGATTTACCACTTGGCGGTACGCCACAACCATGTGCTGGCGGAGGCCTGATCGCTTTTTTGAAGGGGCTGCTTCCCCCGCCATGCCGCACATCGGGCTCCCATAAGCCAAGATTCTGCTACCCTTGGCGTTGGGTCGGCGCCGGCGCCGACCCAACTTTTTCCTAATACCGAGGAACCGTCATGACCGGTTTGTTCGCCGCCTGTTTTCTTTTCGCCTGGAGCGTTGTCGTCCTGGCCGCCGAAACCGTTCCCCACGTGGATATTCCGGTGGCGCTGGAGAAGGAGGACGTTGTCTTCAACATGGACCACTTGGCCTTCGCGGGAGACATGCCCGTGGGAATCAACTACATGCACCTGCAGGCGGAGCGGATGAAGACGCACGGGACCAAGGGCCGCATCATCGCCATCTTCCACGGCGACGGGGCCTACATGACCCTCAACGACGCGGCGTACAACGCCCACCGGGGCGTGACCACGGGCAATCCCTACAAGGGCCTGATCCGGCAGCTGCAATAGGAGGGGGTGCAGATCGAGGAATGCGTCAACTCCATGAAGAACAACCACTGGGTCAACGCCGACCTGCTGCCGGGGGTGAAGGTGAACGGCGGCGCCGTGGCCCGGCTCATCCAGTTGGAACAGCAGGGTTTCATCCAGATCCAGCCCTGAACGGGACGGCGGGCCTTCTAGTCCGCCGTTTCTCCCTCCGCGCCCGATTCCCAGTTGCCGGGGGCCATCGCTTTCTCCAGGAATTCCGTTACCGCCGCGCCGTGGGAGTCGATCTCCCCCGCCGGGTCGTGGCCGCCGCCCGGCAACAGGTAGAGGGTGGCGTTTTCCCCCGCCTCCCGCAGGGCGAGGGCTTCCCCCACCGGCACCGTTTCGTCCTCCTCGCCGTGCACCAGCAGCACGGGGCACTTCACCCGGCGGATGGTGTGGAGGGGGGCGATGGCGTCGAAGGGGACGCCGATGGTTTTTTCCACGTGGCGCAGGATATAGCGGCCCAGGGGGTGGTGGGGGATTTTCCGGCTGGCGAGGAAGCGGCGCATCATGCTTTCCGGATGGGCGAAGGCGGCGACGCTGACCACGGCGGCTACTCTGTCGCAACGGGAAGCGGCCAGGAGGGCCGCCCCGGCGCCCACGGAGTGGCCCAGGACGGCGAGGCGGCTCGGGTCCACGGCGGGGTGGCGGGCCAGCCAGTCCAGGGCGTGCTCCAGATCCTCGGCGAAGCGGGGCAGGGAGGCGAAGGTGTCGTGGTCGCTGCGGCCGTGGCAGCGGGCGTCGAACAGCAGCACGCCGTAGCCGGTCCGGTGCAGGCGGGGAGCGAGGGGCAGCATCATTTCGGCGTTGCCGCCCCATCCGTGGAGCAGCACGACGGCGGGAGCGGGGTTCGAGGGGGGAGGAATGAACCAAGCGAAGAGGCGCTTGCCGTTGGCCGTAGGGATCGAAACTTCATCGAAAGCCAAGCCGAAATCGGCGGGGGTCCCTCGCTCTTTCACGCGCGGCGGGCGGAAGCCGAGGCGGATGAGGCCGTGGAGAGGGGCGAGGAGCAGCGCGGCGAGGGCACGCTGCATCAGTGCTGGAGAGTGCCGTAGAGCTTGCTGTATAGCCCTTTGGCCTGGATGAGGTCCTCGTGGGCGCCCTCCTCGACGATGTGGCCGTCCTCGAAGACGTACACCCGGTCGGCCTGTTTCACCGCCGAGAGGCGGTGGGCGATGATGAGGGTGGTGCGGTCCTTGAGGAATTCCCGCAAAGCGTCGTGGAGCCGGGCTTCGGTTTCGGCGTCCAGGGCCGAGGTGGCTTCGTCGAGGATGACCACCTTGGGGTCCGAGAGCACCATCCGCGCCACGGCCAGCCGCTGGCGCTGGCCGCCGGAGAGGCGCACCCCCTGGCGGCCCACCAGGGCATCAAGGCCGTCAGGCTGTTCGGCGATGGCGTCCTTCAACTGGGCCACTTCCAGGGCCCGCCACAGGGCGTCGTCGGGGAATTCCCGTCCCAGGGTGAGGTTGTTGCGCACCGTGTCGTTGAAGATGGCGGGGTGCTGGAGAACGGTGGCGACGTTCTCCCGCACCACTTCGAGGCCGATGTCCGTCACCGGCACGCCGTCGAAGTAAAGCTGCCCGTCCGTCACGGGGTAGAGGCCGAGGATGACCTGCACCAGGGTGGACTTTCCGCCGCCGGAGGCGCCTACCAGGGCCACTTTCTCGCCGGGGGCGATGTCCAGGTCGACACCGTTGAGGACCCGGGGACCGTCGCCGTAGCGGAAGGAGACCCCATCCACCTTCACCCCGACGGTGGTCTTGCCGGCGAAGGGGTTCTTCAGGTGGGGATAGTGGGGCTCCTCCTTCAGCCCCAGGAGGCGGTTGATGCGCCCCAGGGCGGCCTTGGCGCCGTAATAGGCGTACTGGATGCCGAGGATTTCCTGCACTGGCTGCATCATGAACCACAGGTAGCCAAAGACGGCCATCATCTCGCCGACGCTGAGATTGGAATAGACCACCATCAGCATGCTGATGGCGCGGAAGACGTCGAAACCCAGCAGGAACACCATGAAGGAGAGGCGCCCGGCGGCGTCGCTCTTCCAGGAGAAGGCGGCGGCATGGGTCTGGATGCCCTTCGCGGCGTCGGCGACCCGGGCCAGATAGTGGCGCTCCCGGTTGACGGCGCGAATCTGCTGGATGGCGTCCAGGGTCTCCGTCAGCGCCTGCTGGAACAGCTCGAAGGCGCTGTTCTCGCGCTTTTTCAGCTCCTTCACCTTCTTGCCGAGGACGGTGGTGAAGTAGATCACCACCGGGTTCATGAGGAGGATGAACAGGGCCAACTGCCAGTGCATCCACAGCAGCACCACGGCGGTGCCGACGATGGACAGCACCGCCACCAGGAACTTGCTGGTGGTGACGCCGATGAAGTCGTCCACCGCGTTGAGGTCGGTGACGAAGTGGGAGGTGACGGCGCCGCTGCCCAGGGTTTCGTACTCGGATAGGGCGATGCGGTTGAGGCGCTGGAGCAGGGCGGCGCGCAGGCGGTAGGCGACGTCCTTGGAGATCAGGGTGAAGTTGCGGCTTTGCCACACCCCCAGCAGGGCGGCGGTGACCCGCATCACCAGGGTGGCGACGAGCACCATGGCGACGTAGAGCACCGGGCCGTGCCAGGAGGTGGGGAACAGGCGGTCGATCATGCCCACCATGGGACCGGGCTTGTGCAGCAGCACTTCGTCCACCAGCAGGGGCATCAGCAGGGGAATGGGGACGCTCACCAGGGCGGCGAGGACGGCCAACAGATGGGCGGCGATCAGCTCCCGGCGGTGTTCCAGGACGATATCGGCGATGTGGTGCCAGGTATAGGCGGTGGGGGCTTTCATCTAGACCTGGTCATCCCGCAGGGCGCGTAGGCCGGCGGGCATTTTCCAGTTCTGCCGATTCCAGCCCTCGATGTCCAACAGGGTATCGAGGCACTGCTCCATGCGCTGATGGGTGTCCCGGGCGGTGTCGGCGATCAGGCGGTGGATGGTGTCGTTGCCGGGTTGGCTGTCAATGCATTCACTCTGGTAGGCGTGGAGGCGGCGCAGGCGCAGAACCTGTTCGGCCACTTGGGCCGGGCAGGCGCATTAGTAGATCATCGCCTCGGTGATGATGCTTTCCAGGTCGGCATCGGTGAAAAGCTTGGCGAGTTCCATGGTCAAGAGGTCATGACATGAAAAGAGGGCGTTAGCTTACCATGGGGAGCAAAGGGCAAGCCACCGGCAGGGGATGGCGCAGCTCGATGCCGGCGGGGCTGATCTCGGCCCGGTAGGCGATGGCTTCCATTCCCCGGTTCATGGCCTCCCGCAGGGTGCGGCCGTAAACGGGGTCGATGGCGTCGGCGGGGCGCACTTCCGCCACGTCCCTTCGCTGGACGCAGAAGCACAGCACGGCCCGGTGGCCGGCCTCGGCCATGGCGGCCAGTTCCCGCAGGTGCTTGGCGCCCCGCCCGCTCACCGCGTCGGGGAAGATGGCGACGCCATTTTCCACGGCGGCGGTGACGTTCTTGACTTCCACGTAGCAGGACGGGCCGTCGCCTTCCAGCAGCAGATCGACGCGGCTGTTCTCGGCGCCGAAGCGCACTTCGCGGCGGATGCGCGAGTAGCCTTGCAGTTCGGCAATGGCGCCGTTGGCGATGGCTTCTTCCACCAGCCGGTTGGCGAGGCCGGTGTTGACCCCCACCAGCACCTCCGGCAGGGCCTCGACGATTTCCCAGGTAAAGGGGAGCTTGCGCTGGGAGTTGGCGGACCGGGACAGCCACACACGGCTGCCCGGCTCCTTGCAGCCGAGCATGGAGCCGGTGTTGGGACAGTGGGCGGTGACGGTGGAGCCGTCCGCCAGCGCCACATCCGCCAGGAAGCGCTGGTAGCGCTTCAGCAGGCGGCCTTCCAGCAGGGGGGAGGGGAACAGCAAATTACTGTTCGTTTTCCTGGTTGACTTGCTCTTCGGCGATCTGGCGGTGAACCTCGGCCATGTCCAGTTCCTTGGCCTTGCCGATGATTTCCTCCAGGGCGCTGCCGGGCAGGGCGCCGGGCTGGGAGAAGAGGATGACCTTCTCGCGGAAGATCATCAGGGTGGGGATGGAACGGATGCCGAAGGCGCCGGCCAGTTCCTGCTCTTCTTCGGTGTTGACCTTGGCGAAGACCACGTCGGGGTATTTCTCGGAAATGGCTTCGTAGGTGGGGGCGAAGGATTTGCAGGGGCCGCACCAGGGGGCCCAGAAGTCCACGATCACCATGTCGTTGCCGACGATGGTCTGTTCGAAATTGTCCTTGTTCAAATCTACGGTTGCCATGGCGGCTCCTTGGGTTGTGCGCCGGGGCGCGATTCGGGGGTGAAAGAGAGAGGGACGGGGACTGACTGCGCGGCAGGAAGAAGCGCCCAAAACCTTTCGGCGATAAGCATTACCTTAACATCTTGAGGTCGGATGCGCCACTTTCAAGGACCGGCAAAGGGTTGGCTATAATCGTCGCTGGCTCCCTAACCTGGATAAGCATGCCCCATCTGCTGGTGGATATTTCCTCCCACGGCTTCGGTCACGTGGCCCAGACCGCGCCGGTGGTCAACGAACTCTGCCGCCGCGTTCCCGATTTGCGGGTGACCGTGCGCTGCGCCGTGCAGGAGGCTTTTCTGGCCCAGCGCTTCGAGTGCCCGTTCGCCCACCTTCCCCTGTCCCTGGATTTCGGCCTGGTGATGGCCAATGCCGTGGACGTGAAGGCAGCGGAGAGCGCCGCCGCCTACCGTGCCTTCCATGCCGGTTGGGAGCAGCGGGTGGAGCGGGAGGCCTTGGCCGTGGCCTTGCTGCAGCCGGACCTGCTGCTGGCCAACGTGCCCTACCTTTCCCTGGCGGCGGCCAAGCTCGCCGAGGTGCCGGCGGTGGGACTGTGTTCCCTCAACTGGGCCGACATCGCCACGCCCTATTGCGGCGCTGAGCCGGGCTGGGCGGAAATCCGGGGTCAGATGCTGGCGGCCTACAACAGCGCCGCCGCCTTCCTCAAGATACGTCCCGCCCTGCCCATGGCGGACTTGGCCAACGGCCGCGAAATCGGGCCCGTCGTGCGGCCGGGGCGCCGCTGCCGGGAGGAACTGGCCGCCGCCCTGGGGTCGGCGGAGAAACGGGTACTGGTGGCCATGGGGGGAATGGAGTTCCGCCTGCCCATGGAAGCCTGGCCCCGTTTGCCGGGCGTCCGCTGGCTGGTGCCGGCGTCCTGGAATGTGGCGCGGGAGGACGTTTCCCCGTGGGAGGCGGCGGGGCTGCCCTTCGGCGACCTATTGGCGTCCTGCGACGCCGTTCTGACCAAGCCCGGCTACGGCACCTTCGCCGAGGCGGCCTGCGCCGGCGTGCCGGTGCTCTATGCCGCCCGCTGGGATTGGCCGGAGGAACCCCATCTGGCCGCCTGGCTACGGCAGTACGGAACCTGTCTGGAGGTGGAGCGGCAGCGGTTGGAGACGGGGGAGGTGGGCGATCTGCTGGAGGCCCTGTGGCGTCAGCCCCGGCCCCATCCGCCCGTGCCCAGCGGCGCCGCCGAGGCGGCGGATTACCTGGTTTCCTTCTTCGCCTGATTTCTGCGCCGCCCCAGCAGGGCGGTGATTCCCACGGCAACCCCAACCAGGCCCGCGGCCGTGGCCGGGCTGGACAGCCATTGGGGCGCCAGGAGCAGCAGCAGGCCCAGTCCCAGCATCATCAGCCCCGACAGCAGTTTCAGCCGGCGGCCTTCCTCTTCGCCGAGCTTGCGGGATTTCCGCGCCAGGACGAAGGCCGCCACGATGAGGACGAGGGGGATGACATAAACCAGGTTGTAAAAGACGAGATAGGCGTAATAGCCGGCGGGGGACAGGGGGTGGAGGGTAAGCGCGCGGGTGTAGACCATGGGAAAACCCGCGGTGCAGAGCAGCTCGTAGGTGTTGGCGACGACGGCGAGGAGCGCGGCGCCGGCCAACAAGGGCAAGGTGCCCTGAACCGCCAGCAGGCTGCGCATGCGCTGGTAGAGACGGGGCTTGGCCCCGTCAGGAATGCTGAAGGACGGCCCCCGGCCGGGCAGGAAGAAATCCTTGATGTTGGCGGCGGCCACCGCCAGGGCCACGGCGCCAGCGGCCAGGGTGGCGAGACGGAGTTCGCCGAGGAGGAGAAAGATGTTGAGCCAGGCGGCCATGAAAACGAAGTAGGCCAGGCCGGAAAAAAACACGAACACCGTTCCCACCAAGGCCATGCGGCCCCGGCTGGGTTCGTGGACCAAAAGGCTGAGGAGGAACAGGAGGACGAAGAAGGCGCAGGGGTTGAAGGCGTCCAGGCCCGCCAGGACCACCGTCAGCAGGGGCAGGGAAGCAACCTCGGTGTCCAGCCGGCCGAGGAGGGGGAGCTCGATGGCGGGAGCGGCGGAGACGCGGGAAGCTTGGGCGGCTCCCTGGCGGCGGCAAGATTCCAGGGCCTGCTCCAGGGCGGCGCCGGTGGTGGTGGCGGAGCGGTAGCCGGTCCAGAGCTGGCCGCAGAAGAGGAAACCGGGGACGCTTTCCGCCCGTTGCCCGATTTCGTTCGCCATCGCCTGATACAGGGCGGCATTGACGGCGCTGCCGCCGACCTCGTGGCTGTGCAATACCAGCCAGGGGTGGCGGCCCGGGAGGTCGTCCACGAAGGGTTTTGCCTCCAGGCAGTGGGGACAGCCGGCGGACCAGAAGAAATAGAGGTGGACGCGGGTTTCTCCCGCGGTATCCCGGTCGGTCCAGATGGTGGCGGAGGCCGTGGTCGTGGCAAGCACGAGCAACAGGCCGAGTAAAAACGGTTTCATGAAATAAATGGGCAGCAAGGGCTCAGCCCTTACTATAGGAAACCTTCAGGCGACAGCGCGCCAGACCAGGGAGCCGCCGGAGAGCAGAAGAAGGATGCCGATCAGGCGCAGCATCTGGGGGTTGGAAATGCCCAGGTGAACCTTGTGTCCCAAGTACAGGCCTACCGCCATGAGGGGCCAGCCCACCAGGAGAGCGGTGAACATTCCCTGTTGCAGGAGCAGGCCGGTGGCGATGAACACCACGATACGGAAGCCGCCGTCGAGGATGAACAGGCCGGAGAAGGTGGCCCGCAAGCGCCCCTTGTCCTTTAGGCGGTGGGACAGGTAGATGACGTAAGGGGGGCCGCCGGTGCCGAACAGGGCCCCCACCGTGCCGCCCGTGAGGCCGGCGGGCAGCGCCCACCAGCGGGAGATGGGCTTGTCGCCGTGGAGGTTGAGGATGTTGCGCAGACCGAAGATCATCACGAACACGCCCAAGCCCAGGAGCAGGGATTCCCGGGGCAGTTTGATCAGGAGCAGCACGCCGAGAACGACGCCGACGGCGCTGGCGGGCAGTAGAGGTTTCAATTCATTCCAGGCGATTCGCTTGCGGTCCGCGCCGCCGAGGGTGACGGAGGCGGTGAAGTCCATCACCAGCACGAAGGGGACGACGAATTGCAGGGGCAGGAAGTGGGCCAGGAGGGGGACGGCGATGAGGCCCGAGCCGAAGCCCGTGATGCCGCGAACGAAATAGGCGAAAAGGAGGATGGCGGCCAGCCAGCCCCAGGTTTCGGGGGTCATGGGCGGGTGCCGCGCTCGATGGTGACGCCGAGGTGTTTCACGCCCCGGATCAGCCCCAGCTTGGTGACGCTGACCCGGACCCAGGGAGAACCGAATTCGTTCATCAGCAGACGGGCGATGTGCTCGGCGGCCGCTTCGACGAGGGCGTAGCGCTTTTCGGTCAGGTCCTGGCGGATGCGCTCCACCACCAGGCCATAGTCGATGGTGTCCTCCACCCGATCGGTTTCGCAGGCTCGGCTGTGGGGGAGGGCGATTTCAAGGTCCAGTTGGATGGTCTGGGGAACTTGGCGTTCCCACTCGTATACGCCGATGACCAGATCGAGCTTGAATTCGCGAAGAAATATAGAGTCCATGATGGGCGGCTTCGCCAAAGGGCGCCGATGCCGTAAAATCAAAAGCCGCAAATTGTAAAATATTTTCCCATGGCGACCCTAATTTTTATCCTTTTGGCTTATCTGATCGGCTCCCTGTCCTTTGCCGTGATCGTCAGCAAACTGTTCGGCCTGCCCGATCCCCGTTCCTTCGGCTCCAAGAACCCCGGCGCCACCAATGTCCTGCGCACCGGCAAGAAGCTGGCCGCCGTCCTGACCCTGTTGGGGGATGCGGCCAAGGGGTATGTTGCCGTGGCCCTGGCCAAGGCCTTGGCGGCTACCTACGGGGTGGCGGAATCCGGCGTTGCCTTGGCGGCGGTGGCCGTATTCATCGGCCACCTTTATCCGGTGTTTTTCCGCTTCCAAGGCGGCAAGGGGGTGGCTACGGCCCTTGGCGTGCTGTTGGCCATTCATCCCTGGCTGGGCGCGATTACCCTGGCCACTTGGCTGCTGGCGGCCTACATGTGGCGCACTTCCTCCCTCTCGGCCTTGATCGCCGCTTCCTTCGCGCCCTTGTATGCGGGCATGATGTTCGACCGGGGGGTGATCGGCGGTTATTTCTTCGCTTCTACGGTGCTGCTCGCGGCCTTGCTGGTCTATCGCCACAAGTCCAACATCCGCAACCTTCTCGCCGGCAAGGAAGGCCGCATCGGCCAGCCTCCCGGCGGCCCGGGGGATGCGCCTCCCCAATAAGCCCGCCCCAAGGAGCCGTCCATGACCTGGTTCAAGAGCGAAATGGATTACGCCGGGCAGCGTCTGGAACGGGCGGTGGAAGTGGCCGCCGACAAGCTCAATGGCGTGGTCAAGGAGGGCATCGCCGAGGCCGGTGCCGAATTGCGGGAAGTGGTCACCGGCGCCAGCCGGGAGGTGGACGCCAAGCTGGACAAGATTTCCGCCGAGCTCCACAACCAGCGCCAGTTCACCAAGGACGACGTGCGGGAGCTGGTGGACTACGCGGCGGAGCGTTTGGGCGCCACCATCGATGACCGGGTGAGGGTGATGAAGGAGGAAATCACCGACCTGGTGCAGCAGAAAGTGGAGTACCTCAAGGGCGAGGTGGACGATTTCTTCGTTCAACGCCAACAAGACCTGGCCCGGGAGCGGCGGCGGCTGGTGATCAATATTCTGATCGCCGTGGCGGCGTCGGTGGGCGTGGCGGCTTTTTCGCTCATGTACCACCGGCTGGTGGCGGGGAGTCTGGACCTCTACGGCCTGTTCCGCATCGTTTTCCTCTCCCTGACCGGCGGTTACGGCGCGTGGCTGCTGGTGAACCTGGCGCGGCGCTATCTGCGTATGTCCGAGCACCGCAAGGACGCGGTATTTCTCGCCATGCGCTACTGGGGGGTGCTGCGGCCGGAAAGCGTTTTCGGTCAAGTGCTGGTGCTGACTTTTCTGCTGGCGATATTCATCCTGCTGATGCTTCCCGAGACCTTCGCCCATTGGACGGGCAGTCCCTGGCTGGCGGAGTGGGCGCTCCGCCTCCGCGGCGGAGCGCGCTAGGCGGCGGGTTCCAGGTCGTCCAGATCCCAGCGGGGGCGGACGGTGAAGCCGTCCACGGCGGCGGTCCCCTGTTTGAGTCGCTGGGCGGCGGCGAAAGCGATCATGGCGCCGTTGTCGGTGCAGAATTCCAGCTTCGGGTAGAACACTTCCACCCCACGTTTCACCGCCCTGGCGGTGAGCTTTTCCCGCAGCAGCCGGTTGGCGCCCACGCCTCCCGCCACCACTAGGCGCTCGAAGCCGGATTGCTTGATGGCGTCGATGGCCTTGCTGACCAATACTTCCACGATGGCTTCCTGAAAAGCGCAGGCGATATCGGCCAAGGTCTGAGGGTCGTCGGGCTGATTGCGGACCAGGGTGAGAACGGCGGTCTTGAGGCCGCTGAAGCTAAAGTTGAGGTCGCCGCTGTGGAGCATGGGCCGCGGCAGTTTGAATTTTCCCGGGCGACCTTCCTGGGCCAGGCGGGACAAGGCGGGCCCGCCGGGATAGCCCAGGCCCAGCAGCTTGGCGGTCTTGTCGAAGGCCTCGCCGGCGGCGTCGTCCAGGGTTTCGCCCAGCAGGTGGTACTGGCCGACGCCGCGAACCTCCATCAATTGGGTGTGCCCCCCCGACACCAGCAGGGCGACAAAGGGGAAGGCGGGCGGATTGGGTTCGAGCAGGGGTGACAGCAGGTGGCCTTCCAAGTGGTGGAGGCCGATTACCGGCACCTTCAAGGCGTAGCCGAGGGCGGCGCCGATGCTGGCGCCCACCAGTAGGGCGCCCGCCAGTCCGGGCCCCTGGGTGTAGCCGATGGCGTCGATATCCTCCAGGGTTTTGCCGGATTGGGTCAAGACCTGACGCAGCAGGGGCAAGGTGCGGCGAATATGGTCCCGGGAAGCGAGTTCGGGCACCACGCCGCCGTACTCGGCGTGCATGGCGACCTGCGAGTGCAATGCGTGGGCCAGCAGCCCGTCGTCGGCGTCGAAAAGGGCGACGCCGGTTTCGTCGCAAGAGGTCTCGATTCCCAGTGCCAGCATAAGCGTAATGATAACGCCCTTTATCGACGGGGGGAATTTGGCTCTTGGAAAAAATGGATAAATCCGGTTAAAATAACAGGTTTTCAGAACCCGCAAAGGATAGGGATTTTCAATGCCGAACATTCGCGTCAAGGAAAACGAGCCGTTTGAAGTGGCCCTCCGCCGTTTCAAGCGCGCGGTGGAAAAGACCGGTCTGCTGACCGAACTGCGTGCCCGTGAGTTCTACGAGAAGCCCACGGCCGAGCGCAAACGCAAGCTGGCCGCCGCCATTAAGCGTCACTACAAGCGTCTGCGTAGCCAGATGCTGCCCGCCAAGAAGTACTAAGACTGCCGTTCGTGTCCCTCAAGGCCCGTATCACCGAGGATATGAAGGCCGCCATGCGGGCCAAGGATGCGCCGCGCCTGTCGGCCATCCGGTTGTTGCGGGCGGCGATCAAGCAGCGCGAGGTGGACGAGCGCATCGAGCTGGATGACGCCCAGGTGCTGGCGGTGATCGAGAAAATGGTCAAGCAGCGTCGGGACTCCATCAGCCAATACGAAGCCGCCGGACGGCAGGATTTGGCCGATGCCGAGAAGTTCGAGCTGGCCTTGCTGCAGGACTACATGCCGCAGCAGATGTCCGATGCCGAGATCGAAGCGGCAGTGGCAAAGGTGGTTGCCGATAGCGGCGCGGCCGGCGCCAAGGACATGGGGAAGGTGATGGGTTTGTTGAAATCCGCCCTTTCCGGTCGGGCGGACATGGGAAAAGTCTCCGCGGCGGTGAAGGCCAGGCTGGCAGGGTAACGGTGTAGCCGGCTTCGGCTGGGGCGGTAAACGAAAGGGTCGCGGCGCGAGGGGCGCCGCGACTGTTTTTTTCTCTAACCCTGCGAAGGACAAGGGTTAGCGGGGTTTTTGCAGTTTGGTGGCCGACGTCATACACTAAAACATGATTCCGCAATCCTTCATCCAGGACCTGTTGAGTCGCCTGGATATCGTTGGCGTCGTAGAGCGCTACGTTCCCTTGCGAAGGGCGGGCGCTAATTACGTGGCGTGCTGCCCGTTCCACAACGAGAAGACCCCTTCCTTTTCGGTGAGCCCGGCTAAACAGTTCTATCACTGTTTCGGTTGCGGCGCCCATGGCACGGCGATTTCCTTCCTCATGGAATACCAGGGGGTGGGGTTTGTCGACGCGGTGAAGGAATTGGCCCAGAGCGTGGGCATGACGGTTCCCGACGAGCGGCCGGAAACGGGATTTGACCGTGAGCGCAAGGCCCAGACGGAAAGCCTGGTGGACGTGATGCAGCGGGCTGCTAGATTCTACCGCGAGGCGCTGAAGAGCGCGCCCCAGGCGATTGCCTACCTCAAGCAGCGCGGCTTGACGGGGGAGATCGCCGCCCGGTTCGGCATTGGTTACGCCCCGGAAGGATGGCAAAACCTGGCGGCGGCGTTTGACGATTATGCGACTTCCAAATCCCTGGCACTGGCTGGCTTGGTGATCGACAACGAGAAAGGGCGGCGCTACGACCGCTTTCGTGACCGGATCATGTTCCCTATTCTGGACCAGAAGGGGGGGGTGATCGGTTTCGGTGGCCGCGTGTTGAACCAGGGGGAGCCCAAGTACCTGAATTCCCCCGAAACCCCCTTGTTTGAGAAGGGGCGGGAGCTGTACGGCCTGGCGCAGGCGCGGCCAGCGATCCGCGAGGCGGGCCGGGTGCTGGTGGTGGAGGGCTACATGGACGTGGTGGCCCTGGCGCAGCATGGCGTCGGCTATGCGGTGGCCACCCTGGGGACGGCGACGACGCCGGTGCACGTGCAGAAACTGCTGCGCCAAGCGGACGAAGTGGTGTTTTGCTTCGATGGCGATGCGGCGGGCCGCAAGGCGGCTTGGCGGGCCCTGGAAAACAGCCTCGAGCTGGTGGCTGATGACAAGCGCTTCGGTTTTCTGTTCCTGCCTCAGGACGAAGACCCGGATACGTATGTGCGGCGTTACGGCAAAGAGGCGTTTGAGCGGCAGGTCGGCGAGGCGGTGCCGTTGTCGGAATTTCTCTTGCGAGAACTGGCGTCCCGCGTGGACATGCGCACCGAGGAGGGGCGGGCCGGCTTCTTGAAAGCGGCCAAGCCGCTGCTGGAAAGAATTCCCGCCCCGGCGCTGGGAGTGCTTCTGCGCAAACGGGCAGCGGAAATGGCGGGGTTGGAGCGGGAAGAGGCCGTCGGTCTGCTGGGGGCGGTTCCCGTTAAGTCCTTTACTCCCGTGGCGAAACGATCGTCGCGGACCTTGCCGCCGTCACCTGCGGCGCTGCTGTTGGAGTTGCTTCTGGCTTGCCCGGCGCTGGCGGCCCGGCAAAAAATTGCGGCGCCCGCGGGGGTGGGAGAGATAGCGGCTTTGGCGGCGGTCCTGGAATTTCTGGACGGGGTTCGGGATAAGGTTTCGGCGGCGGCCATCGTCCATCGCTTTGCGGACACCCCCCATGCCCGCTATGTGGCAGCGGCGGCACGAAGCGGACGGTGGGATGGCTTCAGCGAGGAAGAATTGCTGCAGGAGTTTGCCGGTGCGGCCGAGAAGCTGCGCCGGGAAAAAATGATTGGCGAACGGAACCGGGCGCTGGAAAAACTGCAACAAAAAAATTTGCGGGACCTGACGCCGGAAGAACGGGAGTTGTATCGGCAAAGCTTGCGGCTTGGCGGCACGATGGCGCAATAAGTCGAATGTCATTCAACTGTAGGGCTAAGGTGGTATAATTACCAGCTTTTAGCCTGTTTTTTGGAACGGGATCATGGCAGCAGAGAACGAAAAGAACGAGTCACGCTTGAACGACGCCGAAGTACGGCGCATGCGGCTCAAGAATCTGATTGCGTTGGGCAAGGAACGCGGCTATCTGACGTATGCCGAGATCAATGACCACTTGCCGGACGAAATGCTGGACGCGGAGCAAATCGAGAGCGTCATCAGCATGATCAACGACATGGGCATTTCGGTCTACGACGAAGCCCCTGACGCGGAAGCCTTGCTGATGTCCGAGGCGCCTCCCGCCGTTGCGGACGAGGATGCGGTCGAGGAAGCCGAGGCGGCCCTGTCTACCGTTGATTCCGAATTCGGCCGCACCACGGACCCGGTGCGCATGTACATGCGCGAAATGGGCTCGGTCGAACTGCTGACCCGCGAAGGGGAAATCGAGATCGCCAAGCGCATCGAGGACGGCCTCAAGCATATGATCCAGGCGATTTCCTCTTGTCCGACCACCATTGCCGAGATTCTCGAACTGGTGGAACGGGTGGAAAAGGACGAGATGCGCATCGATGAGCTGATCGATGGTCTGATCGACCCCAATGCCGAGGGTGGCGAAGAGGAAATGGCAATGTCCGAAGAAAGCGAGGACGAGCTGATTTCCGAGGAGGAAAGCGAGGAGGAGGGCGCGGAGGGGGCTGTTGCTGCCGCCAATCTGGCCCAGTTGAAGGCGGACGCCCTGGCGCGCTTCAGTGTCATTCGAGATTCCTTCGCCAAGATGCAGCAGGCCCTGAACAAGAAGGGCGGGGCCAAGTCCAAGGCCTACAAGGAACTCCAGGAAAGCATCTCCAACGAATTGATGGGCATCCGTTTCACCGCCCGTCAGGTCGAGCGTCTTTGCGACAGCCTGCGCAGCTTGGTGGATGAAGTGCGAGGCTACGAGCGCGAGATCATGGAGATGTGCGTCACCAAAGCTGGCATGCCGCGCCAATACTTCATCAAAGAGTTTCCCGGCAACGAAGGGAACCTGGACTGGGTGGTCAACGAGATCAACGCCGGCCATAAATACAGCGGCTCTTTGGCCCGCTACCAGCATGCCATTATCGAGCTGCAGCAACTCCTGCTGGATATCCAGAAGGCGGTGCAGATTCCGGTCAAGGACCTGAAGGACATCAACAAGCAAATGTCCACAGGCGAAGCCAAAGCCCGCCGGGCCAAGCGTGAGATGATCGAGGCGAACCTGCGGCTGGTGATCTCCATCGCCAAGAAGTACACCAATCGCGGTCTACAGTTCCTCGACTTGATCCAGGAGGGTAACATCGGCCTGATGAAAGCGGTGGATAAATTTGAATATCGCCGCGGCTACAAGTTTTCCACCTATGCCACCTGGTGGATTCGCCAGGCCATTACCCGTTCCATCGCCGACCAGGCGCGTACCATCCGTATTCCGGTGCATATGATCGAGACCATCAACAAGATGAATCGGATTTCCCGGCAGATACTGCAGGAAACGGGCCTCGAGCCGGATCCCGCAGAACTGGCGGCGCGCATGGATATGCCGGAGGAGAAAATCCGCAAGATATTGAAGATTTCCAAGGAACCCATTTCCATGGAAACTCCCATCGGGGATGATGAGGATTCTCATCTGGGGGATTTCATCGAGGACGCCACCACCATGGCGCCGGTAGAGGCCGCCGTCTACGGCAGTCTCAAGGACGCAACGCGAGAGGTTCTGGAAACGTTGACTCCTCGCGAAGCCAAGGTGCTGCGGATGCGCTTCGGTATCGAGATGAATACCGACCATACGCTGGAAGAAGTGGGCAAACAGTTCGATGTGACCCGAGAGCGTATTCGCCAGATCGAGGCCAAGGCATTGCGTAAGCTGCGCCATCCTTCCCGTTCCGAGCGGCTGCGCAGCTTCCTCGATAGCGAAGGGGGCTGAGCCTACCACCGGGTCTGTAGCTCAGTCGGTTAGAGCAGGGGACTCATAATCCCTTGGTCCAGGGTTCGAGTCCCTGCGGACCCACCATAAATACAAGGGCTGATCGTAAAAGATAAGCCCTTTGTCTTTTCTGCTGTCAACAAAATGTCAACCGAGAAACCGGACCGGTCCCCCTGTCCTCGCGCCGGGGTCGGCCCGGCGCAACCAATCGGACAGCATGGGGCCGGAATCCGGCCATGAAACCCTGCCCCCTGAACTCGGTGGCGGCATGGCCTGCGTAGTCACGAATGAGGCCAGGACCACTGCACAACTAGCGTGCGCCCTTGCGGGTGCGCCAGCGGTAAAGCTGCTGGCACAATCCTGGCGACGTCTCAAGGCTGCCTTGAAAGGTGAGTTCACCTGAATGCGAGGCAGCTATGGGATGAAGGCGTTAGGTTCTGCGGGAAAGTGTCTCATGTTTATGAATGGCGCGCGTCAAGCCAGAGGGCGTAAGCCCGATAAGTGGCGTCCATGTCGAACGGGACGCCGAATTTGCGGTAGTGTGCGCGACAGGCGTTGTTATAGGCAGTCTGATTTGCGTAGAGGCGGGGATCTGGAAAAAGGGACTCGAACTGCCGCTTTTTTTCTTCGTCCTGGAAATAGTTGTCCATGAATTAAGTATGGTGAGAATAAACACGGGAGAGACCGCTTTCCGCAGTCTCTCCCGTATTGCCCGTGCCGTCGGTGGAGCCTCTGGCATGGCTTCCTTGCGAGTTGGCAAGGTTTTGGGGGATGCGTCTTCTCTTCATGGACCACCATCGTGGCCGAAAAGTGAAGTAGAACTTTGCCTCCCTG
>JBFXHL010000006.1:0-51919 GCA_050177075.1 Sulfuricellaceae bacterium
CGAGCTGCTGGCGGTGAAGGACAGCTTGGAAGCGGCCCTGGCGACGGAAAACGCCACCATCGAGAACATGAAAAGCGGCGTCGAATTGACCCTGAAGCAGCTGAACGCGGCCTTCCAGAAATTCAACGTCACCGAAATGAATCCCATGGGGGAAAAATTCGATCCCCACAAACACCAAGCCATGAGCATGGTGGAGGCGGACGCCGAGCCCAACACCGTGGTGGGCGTGATGCAGAAGGGCTACCAGCTCCACGACCGCGTGCTGCGACCGGCCCTGGTGATGGTAGCCAAGGGCAAGGACGCCTGACCCCCTTGAAAGCCGGGGCGACGTCCCCAAATTAAAACCAGTTTTCAGAAATTCGAAACATTTCGCAAAGGATACAGACATGGGAAAAATCATCGGTATTGACCTGGGCACCACCAACTCCTGCGTGGCCGTGATGGAAAACGGCCAGCCCAAGGTAATCGAGAACGCCGAAGGCGCCCGCACCACTCCGTCCATCGTCGCCTACACCGAGGACGGCGAAATTCTGGTGGGGGCCCCCGCCAAACGCCAGGCGGTGACCAACCCGAAGAACACCCTGTTCGCGGTGAAGCGCCTCATCGGCCGCCGCTTCCAGGAAAAGGAAGTACAGAAGGACATCGACCTGATGCCCTTCAAGATCGTCAAGGCCGACAACGGCGATGCCTGGGTGGAAGTGCGAGACAAGAAAATGGCCCCGCCCGAGGTTTCCGCCCAGGTGCTGCGCAAGATGAAGAAGACCGCCGAGGATTACCTAGGCGAGGAAGTGACCGAAGCCGTCATCACCGTGCCTGCCTATTTCAACGACTCCCAGCGCCAGGCCACCAAGGACGCCGGCAAGATCGCCGGCCTGGAGGTGAAGCGCATCATCAACGAGCCCACCGCCGCGGCCCTGGCCTTCGGCATGGACAAGAAAGAAGGCGACCGCAAGATCGCGGTGTTCGACCTGGGCGGCGGCACCTTCGACATCTCCATCATCGAAATCGCCGAGATCGAGGGCGAGCACCAGTTCGAAGTGTTGTCCACCAACGGCGACACCTTCCTCGGCGGCGAGGACTTCGACCAGCGCCTGATCGACTACGTGGTCACCGAGTTCAAGCGTGAACAGGGCGTGGACCTGAAAAACGATGTGCTGGCCCTGCAGCGCCTGAAGGAAGCCGCCGAAAAGGCCAAGATCGAGTTGTCCTCCAGCCAGCAGACCGAAATCAACCTGCCCTACATCACCGCCGACGCCAGCGGACCCAAGCACTTGGCGATGAAGATCACCCGCGCCAAGTTCGAAAGCCTGGTGGAAGATCTCATCGAGCGCACCATCGAGCCCTGCAAGATCGCCATCAAGGACGCCGGCCTGAAGGTCTCCGACGTGGAGGACGTGATCCTGGTGGGCGGCATGACCCGCATGCCCAAGGTGCAGGAAAAGGTGAAGGAATTTTTCGGCAAGGAACCCCGCAAGGACGTGAACCCCGACGAGGCCGTGGCCGTGGGCGCCGCCATCCAGGGCGGCGTGCTGAAGGGCGACGTGAAGGATGTGCTGCTGCTGGACGTGACCCCCCTGTCCCTGGGCATCGAGACCCTCGGCGGCGTGATGACCAAACTGATCCAGAAAAACACCACCATTCCCACCAAGGCCAGCCAGGTGTTCTCCACCGCCGAGGACAACCAGTCCGCCGTCACCATCCACGTGCTCCAGGGCGAGCGGGAAATGGCCTCTGGCAACAAGAGCCTGGGCCAGTTCAACCTGTCCGACATTCCGCCTGCTCCCCGCGGCATGCCCCAGATCGAGGTCACCTTCGACATCGACGCCAACGGCATCCTGCACGTGTCCGCCAAGGACAAGGCCACCGGCAAGGAGAACAAGATCACCATCAAGGCCAACTCCGGCTTGTCCGACGCCGAGATCGAAAAGATGGTGAAGGACGCCGAAGCCCACGCCGCCGAGGACCACAAGGCCTTCGAGCTGGCCAACGCCCGCAACCAATGCGACAGCCTGATCCACTCGGTGAACAAATCCCTCAGGGATTACGGCGACAAGATCAGCGCCGACGACAAGGCCAAGATCGAGGCGGCGGTGAAGGCTGCCGAAGAGGCCATCAAGGGCAATGACAAGGACGCCATTGAAGCCAAAGCCCAGGCCCTGGCCGAGGCCTCCCACAAGCTGGCGGAGCAGATGTACGCCGCCGGCCAGGGACAGGCCGAGTCAGATACATCCCACGAAGGCGCTCACAAGGCTGGCGGCGACGACGTCGTGGACGCCGAGTTCGAGGAAGTAAAGGACGACAAGAAGTAAGAGCCCCCCCCTGAAAAAAGCGCGAAGCTCGGTTTTCCAAGGCCGGCTTCGCGCTTCTGCGTTAAAATAAGGCCATGTCAAAACGCGATTATTACGAAGTGCTCGGCGTCAGCCGGGACGCGTCCGAAGAGGACATCAAGAAAGCTTACCGCCGCCTGGCGATGAAGCACCACCCGGACCGCAACCCGGGCGACAAGGCCGCCGAGGAGAAATTCAAGGAAGCCAAGGAGGCCTACGAGATCCTGTCCGACGCCAGCAAGCGCCGCGCCTACGACCAATTCGGCCATGCCGGGGTGGACCCCAGCGCCGGCGGGGGCGGTTTCGGCGGGGGCGGCTTCGGGGGATTCGGTGGCCAGGGCTTCGCCGACGCCTTCGGCGACATCTTCGGCGACATCTTCGGGGGCGGCGGCCGCCGCAACTCCAACGTCTATCGCGGCGCCGACCTGCGCTACAACCTGGAAATCAGCCTCGAAGAGGCCGCTCACGGCACGGAGCCGAAAATCCGCATCCCCACCCTGGAGGAATGCGACGCCTGTCATGGCAGCGGCGCCAAGCCAGGCACCCAGCCCACCACTTGCTCAACCTGCGGCGGCCACGGCCAAGTGCGGATGCAGCAGGGATTCTTCTCCATCCAGCAAACCTGCCCCCGCTGCAACGGCACCGGAAAGATGATTGCCAACCCTTGCGGCAGCTGTTCCGGCACGGGGCGAATCAAGAAACAGAAAACCCTGGCGGTAAAGATTCCCGCCGGCGTGGATGAGGGCGACCGCATCCGCCTCTCCGGCGAGGGCGAGGCGGGGGTCAACGGCGGCCCGCCCGGCGACCTGTACGTCGTCATCCACATCAAGCCCCATGCGGTGTTCAAACGGGATCACAACGACCTCCACTGCGAAATGCCCATCAGTTTCGCCACCGCCGCCCTGGGCGGAGAAATCGAGATTCCCACCCTGGACGGCACCGCCAAGATCAAGATCCCGGCAGAAACCCAGACCGGCCGCGCTTTCCGCCTGCGCGGCAAGGGCATCAAGGGGGTCCGCAGCAATACCTTCGGTGACCTGATGTGCCACGTGGTGGTGGAAACGCCCGTCAACCTTACCGAGCGTCAGAGGGAACTCCTGGCCGAATTCGAAGCCATCAGCCTGCAAAACCAATCCACCCACCACCCCCGGGCAAAATCCTGGATGGACAAGGTGAAAGAGTTCTTTTCCCAGTAAGCGCGTTCGCAATAAAAAAGGACTACGGTCCCTTTTTTATTGCGCGACGGCCACTGGCATGCCGGTCCGCAGGCCGAGCGACCGTGCCGCGTGGCCGCAACTGACGGCGACTTCCACCAGACCGCAGCTGTTCACGTACCAGAATGCTTCGCCGCGGGCCACCTCGGAAAACACTCTGCCGTAGGCGAGCTCCCTTCCCGCCACCGAAATCCGCGCAGCAGTCCCCAGTGACGCTCCGCGTAGCCCCGTCATGGCATTGCCGTAGTGGTCGATGTATATCACCTGAAACAGGTCATCCGCACCCAGTTCGTGGACCAATCCATTCGTCGGCGTCAGCCAGCCATGAGGCATATCTGCCATCGCCAATCGTGCCGCGACAGGGGCAAACAAATCCCGCCCATGGAAACTGGCGGATAATGCCTCAGGACGCCAAACGATGCGCCAGTGCGCCACCTGCTGCGCACGACCAGCCACCACGGACAATAGCCCGTTGTCGGGGCCCACGTACCATTTTCCGTCCGCCTCAATGACCACGGCAGGGCGGCTGCTTCCCACGCCCGCATCGACGACGCATAAAAAAATGCTCCCCGGAGGAAACGAACCCGCCAAGGCGTGCAGCAGATGCGCCCCGGCGCTGGCATCGTAATCCGGAACGCGATGCAAGAGGTCGATAACTGGAACCTGGGGCGCGTGGGCATGCAAAACAGCCTTCATTTGCCCCACGTAGGGATCATCCAAGGAGAAATCGGTGAAGAGCACTAACATGCGCACATTCTGGATGATACCCCGTAAAAACAAAAGAGCCGGACTTGCCGGCTCTTTTGCATGAGAGAGTCGGAACGCTTACGCGCTGGCGCCTTCCACCTCGGGGGCCTCGCCGCCTTCGGCGCGGTCCACCAGCTCGATAAGCGCCATGGGAGCGTTGTCACCGATACGGAAACCGAACTTCATGATACGGGTGTAACCGCCGTTGCGAGCCTTGAAGCGCGGAGCGATCTCGTCGAAGAGCTTCACCACCATGTCGCGATCGCGCAGACGGGCAAAAGCCAGGCGACGGTTGGCCAGGGTGGGGTTCTTGCCCAGGGTGATCAAGGGCTCCACCACTCGGCGCAGTTCTTTGGCCTTGGGCAGGGTGGTACGAATCGCCTCGTGGCGCAGCAGAGCGCTGGCCATGTTACGGAACATGGCGGCGCGATGGCTGCTGGTACGGTTCAGTTTACGGTAACCACAACGGTGACGCATGATGATTCCTTCCTAATTATTCTCTATGACCGATCAGGGCTTTTCCAGACCCGCGGGCGGCCAGTTCTCCAGTTTCATTCCCAGAGTCAGGCCTTTGGACGCCAGGACATCCTTGATTTCGTTGAGCGACTTGCGGCCCAGGTTCGGGGTCTTCAGCAGCTCGGTCTCGGTGCGTTGGATCAAGTCACCGATGTAATAAATGTTTTCGGCCTTCAGGCAGTTGGCGGAGCGAACCGTCAGCTCCAGATCGTCCACGGGACGCAGAAGGATCGGGTCGACCTGAGGAGCTTTCGGCGCCTCCACGGAAGCCGGGGTGCCCTTGAGATCGGCAAACACGGACAACTGGTCCACCAGGATGCGGGCAGCGTAGCGAATGGCCTCTTCGGGGTCGATCACGCCGTTGGTCTCGATATCCATCACCAGCTTGTCCAAGTCGGTGCGCTGCTCAACGCGGGCGCTTTCGACGGAATAGCTGACACGGCGCACGGGGCTGAAAGAAGCGTCGATCAGAATATTGCCGACGATCTGCTCAGCGTCGGGGGAACGGCGCGCCGTGGCGGGGACATAACCCCGGCCCTGCTCCACCTTCACTTCCATCTGCAGCTTGCCGCCCTTGGTGACGTGGGCAATCACATGGTCGGGATTGACGATCTCGCCGTCGTGGCCGACCTCGAAATCCCCGGCCGTCACGACTCCCTCGGCATTCTTGGACAGGCTCAGGGTCGCCTCGGTGCGGTTGTGCAGCTTCAGGGCCACGCCCTTCAGGTTCAGGAGAATATCCACCACGTCTTCCTGTACGCCTTCGAGGGTGGAATATTCGTGCACCACGCCGTCGATCTTCACCGCCGTAATGGCGTAACCGGGCATGGAGGACAACAGAATGCGACGCAGCGCATTCCCAAGCGTATGGCCGTAGCCGCGCTCGAACGGTTCCATCGTAACTCGCGCACGGGACGGGGAGAGGTTTTCAACCTCTACCATACGCGGCTTCAGCAATTCTCCGGAAATGCTTTGCATGGTTTATCCTTGAAATTGCGGGGATTACTTCGAATACAATTCGACCACGAGGTGCTCGTTGATGTTTTGCGGCAACTCGGAACGCTGGGGCAGAGCCTTGTACGTACCCTTGAGCGCCTTGACATCGACTTCGATCCACTCGGGGAAGCCACGCTGTTCGGCGGCCTCGGCAGCCGCTTTGACACGCAGGTGCTGCTTGGCTTTGTCGGTCAACTCGATCACGTCGCCGGGACGCACCAGATAGGACGGGATGTTGACGCGCTTGCCGTTGACTCGAATGGAGTTGTGGCGAACCACCTGGCGAGCTTCGTTGCGAGAAGCGCCAAAACCCATGCGATAAACCACGGTGTCAAGACGGGACTCCAGCAACTGAAGAAGATTTTCGCCGGTCACGCCCTTGCGACGGTCCGCTTCGGTGTAGTACTTGCGGAACTGACGCTCCAGGACGCCATAAACGCGGCGCAACTTCTGCTTCTCACGCAACTGCACGCCATAATCGGACAAGCGGGTGTTACGCTTTTGGCCATGCTGGCCGGGAGCGTAGCTGCGGCGCTCGATGGAGCACTTGTCGGAAAAGCACTTTTCGCCCTTCAGAAACAGCTTCTCGCCTTCGCGACGGCACTGACGGCATTTGGGATCGAGGTTACGAGCCAAGGTAGTTCTCCTGCAAACTTTAGATGCGGCGTTTCTTAGGCGGACGGCAGCCGTTGTGCGGAACCGGGGTCACATCCGCAATGCTCGTGATCTTGTAACCGATCGCGTTCAAAGCACGGACAGCGGATTCGCGGCCGGGGCCGGGGCCCTTGATGCGAACCTCGAGGTTCTTCACACCGTATTCCTGAGCTGCCTTGCCGGCATGCTCCGCAGCCACCTGCGCCGCAAAGGGAGTGCTCTTACGGGAGCCCTTAAAGCCCTGAGCACCGCTGGTGGACCAGGCCAGAGCGTTACCCTGGCGGTCGGTAATGGTGATGATGGTGTTATTGAAGGAGGCATGAACGTGGGCGATGCCATCAGCCACATTCTTTTTAACCTTCTTACGTACACGGACGTTGGTCTTGGCCATGAGTCAGCTTCCTTTATTTGGCGCCCTTGCGCGGACCCTTACGGGTACGAGCATTGGTACGGGTGCGCTGGCCGCGCACCGGCAGGCCTTTGCGATGGCGATAGCCGCGGTAGCAGCCAAGGTCCATCAACCGCTTGATGTTCATCGTCACTTCGCGGCGCAAGTCACCTTCGACGGTGAACTTGGCAACCTCGTCGCGCAGACGGGCGACACCCGCCTCATCGATGTCCTTCATCTTGGTCGTGGTTTCGACCCCGGCAGCGGCGCAAATCAGGCGAGCGCGGGAACGTCCAATGCCGTAAATCGCGGTCAAGGCGATACCGGCATGTTGATGATTCGGGATATTTACCCCAGCTATGCGGGCCATTCAGTTACTCCCAGCAACAACTTGAAAAAGTCGAAGATTTTACCAATTGATTTAGCCTAAATCAACCCTGGCGCTGCTTGTGCCGAGGGTCGGTGCAAATCACTCGCAGCACGCCGCGACGCTTAACCATCTTGCAGTGGCGGCAAATTTTTTTTACAGAGGCACGGACTCTCATGTTTATCTCCTTGTCAATCAGCGCCCGGGGGCGCTTGCCTTACTAACCCTACTTCGACCGGAAGACGATGCGACCCCGGCTGAGGTCGTAAGGCGTCAACTCAACCGTCACCTTATCGCCCGGCAGGATGCGGATATAGTGCATGCGCATCTTGCCGGAAATGTAACCCAGTATTACGTGATCGTTTTCCAACTTGATACGGAAGGTGGTGTTGGGCAGGGACTCCAACACCACTCCCTGCATCTCGATCGTATCTTCTTTCGCCATGTGCTATTCCGCGGTTCTACGACTAGCGCGACGCACCGAAACCGCCCTTGAAGTTAGCCTTCTTGAGCAAGCTCTCGTACTGTTGCGACATCAGGTAGGACTGGATCTGCGCCATGAAATCCATCGTCACCACCACAATAATCAACAGGGAGGTGCCACCGAAATAAAACGGCACGTTAAATTTCACGATCAGAAACTCGGGCAACAAGCACACCAGGGTGATGTACAACGCCCCGACCAAGGTCAGTCGAGTCATGATCTTGTCGATGAACCGAGCCGTTTGTTTACCGGGACGAATACCAGGCACGAAGGCACCGCTCTTCTTCAGGTTCTCGGCCGTTTCCTTGGGGTTGAACACCAAGGCCGTGTAAAAGAAGCAGAAGAAAATGATCGCCGCCGCATAAAGCATCACATACAAGGGCTGACCCGGCGACAGAATCGCGCTGAAATCTTTCAGCCACACCATCTTCTCGTTGCTGCCGAACCAGCCGGCCAGGGTAGCGGGAAACAGAATAATACTGGAAGCGAAAATGGGGGGAATCACACCCGCCATATTCAACTTCAGCGGCAGATGGGAAGTCTGCCCACCCACGATCTGCTTGCCCACCTGGCGCTTGGCGTAGTTGACCGTAATTTTGCGGTAACCGCGCTCGACGAAGACCACGACGCCGGTGACAGCCACGGCCCCCAAGAACAGCAGGATAACCAATGGGATCGAAAAAGCACCCGTGCTAACCAGTTCGAGGGTGCCACCGATCGCCCTCGGCATGCCGGCAACGATACCGGCAAAAATAATCATCGAAATACCGTTGCCAATGCCGCGCTCGGTAATCTGTTCCCCCAGCCACATCAGGAACATCGTCCCGGTCACCAGGGCCGTCACCGCCGTCAGGCGGAACATGATACCGGGCTCCAGAACCAGTCCGGGCTGGGCCTCCAGGGCAATCGCGATACCCAGGGCCTGGAACAGCGCCAGCACAACCGTCCCATACCGAGTGTACTGAGTAATCTTCTTCCGTCCGGTCTCGCCCTCCTTCTTCAACTGCTCGAACTGAGGCACGACCACGGTCAGCAGCTGCAGGATAATCGATGCCGAGATGTACGGCATGATACCCAGGGCAAATACTGTGAAGCGGGACAGGGCACCACCGGAAAACATGTTGAACATGCCGAGGATGCCGCCCTGATGCTGACGGAACATGGACTCCAAGACAACCGGATCGATACCGGGCACCGGAATGTGCGCCCCGATCCGGTAGACGACCAGCGCACCGATGACGAAGAGCAAACGCTGCTTCAAGTCACCAAGCTTGCCAGCCGAACCCAGAAGACTATCGTAATTGGCCAAGACGAACCCTTAATTACTCGGCGATCTTGCCACCGGCAGCTTCGATAGCAGCCAGCGCACCCTTGGTGGCGCGAATACCCTGCAGAGTGACAGCGCGCTTGATTTCACCGGCCAACACAACTTTCGCAGCCGCAGCAGCTTGGGAAATCAAGCCGGCCTGCTTCAGCACCAGCAAATCGACCGCATCAACCGGGAGCTTATCCAAATCGGAGAGCCGGACTTCGGCAGTCATGCCTTGCTTCATGGAAACAAAGCCGCGCTTGGGCAGACGACGTTGCAAGGGCATCTGACCGCCCTCGAAGCCGACCTTATGGAAGCCGCCTGAGCGGGATTTCTGACCTTTGTGGCCGCGGCCGGCGGTTTTTCCAAGTCCGCTGCCAATACCGCGACCAACGCGACGCTTGGCGTGCTTGCTGCCCTCGGCGGGCTTGATGGTATTCAGACGCATGTTACAGTCCCTCGCACTTCAGGAGAAAGTTCGCCCGTTGGATCATGCCGCGAACGGAGGGAGTATCCTCCACTTCGACGGTCTGGTTCAGGCGGCGCAAGCCGAGACCGCGCACGCTCAGACGATGGAAATCCTGGGTCCCGATCAGGCTCTTGACCAGAGTCACCTTGAGCATTTTTTTCTGCTTGGACTTAGCCATTTCAATTACCCCATAATCTCTTCAACGGACTTGCCACGCTTGGCCGCCACTTCGGACGGCGTATTCATGGAGGCCAAGCCCTTGATGGTGGCGCGCACCACGTTGTAGGGATTGGTAGAACCGATGCACTTGGCGAGAACGTTGTGCACGCCCATCACTTCGAAAACAGCGCGCATCGGACCGCCAGCGATAATACCGGTACCCTCGGAAGCAGGCTGGATCAGCACTTTGGCAGCGCCGTGCTGACCAACAACCGCGTGGTGCAGCGTGCCATTCTTCAGCGGGACCTTGACCATACCGCGACGGGCCTCGTCCATGGCCTTCTGGACAGCCGCGGGAACTTCGCGCGCCTTGCCCTTACCCATGCCGATACCGCCCTCGCCATCGCCCACCACCGTGAGAGCGGCGAAACTCATAATGCGGCCACCCTTCACCACTTTGGTGACACGGTTGACTGCGATCATCTTTTCGCGCAGACCGTCGCCGCGCTCTTCGACTTCTACTTTAGCCATTTCTCTTTGTCCCTAATCTTTAGAACACGAGGCCGTTTTCGCGGGCAGCCTCAGCCAGGGCCTTGATACGGCCATGGTAGCGATAGCCTGCACGGTCGAAAGCCACTTGCTCAACGCCGGCCTGCTTCGCCTTTTCAGCGATGCGCTTGCCGACTGCGGCAGCAGCAGCGACGTTGCCGCCATTGGCGATCTCGGCCTTGAGATCCTTTTCCACGGTAGAAGCGCTAGCCAAGACCCTGCTACCGCTAGCATCAATAATCTGCGCATAGATATGGCTGTTGCTACGGAAAACCGTAAGACGGTTAACTTTCAACTCCGCAATCTTGGCACGGGTTTTACGTGCCCTGCGCAAACGAGCTTGATTCTTATCCATTCGTCAACCTCTTATTTCTTCTTGGTTTCCTTCAGAATCACCACCTCGTCGGCATAGCGCACGCCCTTGCCCTTGTAGGGCTCGGGTTCGCGATAGGCACGAATCTCAGCAGCGACCTGACCAACCGCCTGTTTATCGATACCCTTCAGAACGATTTCTGTCTGGCTCGGGGTCTCAACCTTAATGCCCGCGGGCATTTTGTGCTCAACCGGATGCGAGAAGCCGAGGGACAGGTTCAGCTTGTCGCCCTGGGCCTGGGCACGGTATCCCACGCCCACCAGGGTCAGCTTGCGCTCGAACCCCTTGGAAACGCCGGCAACCATGTTGGCCAACAGGGCACGCATGGTACCGGACATGGCCTTGGCCTGAATGCTGTCGCCGAGGGCACGGCACTGGATTTCGCCGTCGTTCTTCACCACTTCGACGTCTTTGCTTGCTTTCTGCTTCAGGGTTCCCAGGGGGCCCTTGACGACGATTTCGTCGCCCAGAGTCACCTCAACACCCGCCGGCAACTTGATTGGATTCTTAGCAATACGGGACATGACTCACCTCATTAAGCGACAATGCACAGCACTTCGCCACCGACACCGGCAGCGCGCGCATTGCGGTCGGTCATCACACCCTTGGAGGTGGACATAATGGCCACGCCCAAACCGTTCATCACCTTGGGCATATCCTTGCTGCCCTTATAGATGCGCAGACCGGGGCGACTGACGCGTTCCAGTCGTTCAATTACGGGGCGGCCAGCATAGTACTTGAGTTTAATCTCGAGTTTTGCTTTGCCAGCCTCGTCGGTCACAGCGAAATCTTCGATGTAACCTTCATCCTTCAGCACGGTGGCAATAGCCTTCTTCAGGTTGGAAGAGGGCATCGCAACCGACACTTTCTCAGTCTGATGCGCGTTGCGGATGCGCGTCAGCATATCTGCGATGGGATCACTCATACTCATCGTCGTTAACTCCCGTTACCAACTGGCCTTGATCACGCCAGGGATCTCACCGTGCATGGCCAGCTGACGCAGCTTACCGCGTGCCAAGCCGAATTTGCGGAACACACCGCGGGGACGACCGGTCATGGTGCAGCGATTACGCAGGCGCACCGGACTGGCGTTGCGGGGCAGACTCTGAAACTTGATGCGAGCAGCCATGCGCTCTTCGTCGCTCAGCTTGACGTTGTTCATGATGGCTTTCAGCTCGGCGCGCTTCGCGGCATACTTCTTAACCGTGGCGCGGCGCTTCAGTTCGCGATTGATCAGGGATGTCTTCGCCATTTCAACCTCAGTTCTTAATCGGGAATTTGAAGGCGGCCAGCAGCGCGCGCGCTTCGTCGTCAGTCTTGGCACTGGTGGTAATGGTAATGTTCATACCGCGCAGCGCGTCGATCTTGTCGTACTCGATCTCAGGGAAAATGATCTGCTCTTTCACACCCATGTTGTAATTGCCGCGACCATCGAAGGACTTGTTGGACAAGCCGCGAAAATCGCGCACACGGGGCATGGCAATATTGATCAGGCGATCCAGAAATTCGTACATGCGCTGACGGCGCAGGGTCACCATGCAGCCGATGGGATAACCCTCACGAATTTTAAAACCGGCAATGGATTTGCGGGACTTGGTCACCACCGGCTTCTGGCCAGCGATCTTTTCCATATCGCCCACGGCGAACTCCATCACCTTCTTGTCAGCCACCGCTTCGCCCACACCCATATTCAGGGTGATTTTTTCGATACGAGGCACTTCCATCGCAGACTTGTAGCCGAATTGATCCATCAGCTGCTTGACCACGGTCGTCTTGTAGAATTCTTCCAAACGAGCCATTCCGGACCTCTTACGCGTCAATCATTTCGCCGTTGGACTTGAAGACGCGAACCTTGCGGCCGTCCTCCAGCACCTTCACCCCAACGCGATCAGCTTTCTTGAGCGCGGGATTGAACATGGCGACGTTGGAAACATGAATCGGCATTTCTTTTTCGATAATGCCACCCGCCTGACCCTTCATGGGATTAGGCTTCTGGTGCTTCTTGACTTTATTCACACCTTCGACCAACAACTGATCGCCATCCAGGACACGCAGCACATTGCCGCGCTTGCCCTTGTCTTTACCGGCGATAACGATCACGTCATCGCCTTTGCGGATCTTGCGCATCATGCCTCCTTACAGAACTTCGGGCGCGAGGGAAACGATCTTCATGAAACGCTCGGTACGCAGTTCACGCGTAACCGGCCCGAAGATACGGGTACCGATCGGCTCCAGCTTGTTGTTGAGGAGCACGGCAGCGTTGCCATCGAATTTGACGAGAGAGCCATCGGGACGACGAACACCCTTGGCGGTACGCACCACCACGGCATTGTAAACATCACCCTTCTTGACCCGGCCGCGGGGAGCGGCGTCTTTGATACTAACCTTGATGATATCGCCGATGTTGGCGTAGCGACGCTTGGAACCGCCCAACACCTTGATGCACATCACGGAACGCGCACCAGTGTTGTCTGCGACGTCCAGCACAGACTGCATTTGAATCATTCGTTCTCTCCAACTTATACCGCCTTACCGTAATTACGGCCACACCTCGACGGACAGTTTTGGGTTGGCCGCGTCGCCAGCTAGTGACGGCAACCGGCCTTCGGTAAAAAAGCGGTGATTATACTGACAATCAGATCGACTTACAAGTCAAACAGCGCGATTCTTTTCAACCAGACGAGATACGTTCCAGCTCTTGGTCTTGGAGAGCGGACGCGATTCCTGGATTTCCACCACGTCGCCTACTTGGAACTCGTTGTTCTCGTCATGGGCATGGTATTTCTTGGAGAGACGGATGATCTTGCCGTACAAGGGGTGCTTGACCTTGCGCTCCACTAGAACGGTAACGGTCTTGTTCATCTTGTCGCTCACCACGCGGCCGGTCAAGGTACGCACGATTTTCTGTTCGCTCATGATCACTTCGCCTTCTCGGTGATAACGGTCTTAGCGCGCGCGATATCACGGCGCAACTTGCGCAACTGGTCGACCTTGTTGCTCTGCTGGGTGGCAATTTGCATCCGCAGCGCAAACTGGGCGCGGCGCAACTCTTTAATTTCGCCTTTCACCTCGTCGAGGGACTTGGCTTTCAATTCACTGGCTTTCATTTCAGCTTCCTACCTGACGGGTTACGAACATGGTGGAAATCGGCAGCTTGGCGGCAGCGAGGCGGAACGCCTCACGGGCCACGCCTTCGGCCACGCCGTCCATTTCGTACAGCACTTTGCCGGGCTGGATTTCAGCCACGAAGTACTCGGGGTTGCCCTTACCGTTACCCATACGAACTTCAGCGGGCTTCTTGGAAATCGGTTTGTCCGGGAACACGCGAATCCACACGCGACCACCCCGCTTGATATGACGGGTCATGGCACGACGAGCGGCTTCGATCTGGCGGGCAGTCAGGCGACCACGACCGGTGGCCTTGAGGCCGAATTCACCGAAGTTGACCTTGGTACCGCGCGTGGCGATGCCAACGTTGCGGCCCTTGTGCTGCTTACGGAATTTCAGTTTAGCTGGCTGCAGCATTTTTCGCTCCCGATTTCCTCGATTTCTTCTCGGGCTCAGGCGCAACCACTTCTGCATTGGTCACGCGGTCACCCTTGTAAACCCAAACCTTGATACCGATCACGCCATAGGTAGTCTTGGCTTCGGCAACGCCGTAGTCGATGTCGGCACGCAGGGTGTGCAGAGGCACACGGCCTTCGCGGTACCACTCGGTACGGGCGATTTCGATACCGTTCAGACGGCCGGAACTCATGATCTTGATGCCCTGGGCGCCCAAGCGCATGGCGTTCTGCATGGCGCGCTTCATGGCGCGGCGGAACATCACCCTCTTCTCCAGCTGGCTGGCGATGCTTTCGGCAATCAAGGTCGCGTCCAGCTCGGGCTTGCGCACTTCCTCGATGTTGACGTGGACAGGAATGCCCATCATCCGCTGCAGGTCGCGCTTGAGCACCTCGATATCTTCGCCCTTTTTGCCGATCACGATGCCGGGACGGGCACTGTGGATAGTGATACGCGCGTTGCGCGCAGGACGCTCGATCTCGATGCGGCTGACGGCCGCATGGGAGAGCTTCTTCTTCAGATAGCCACGCACCTTGATGTCGTCGTTCAACATGCCGGCGAAGTTCTTGCTGTTGGCGTACCACTTGGAAGCCCAGTTGCGCAGAACGCCCAGACGGAAGCCAATCGGATTGATTTTCTGACCCATGTTATCTTCCTTTAGTCGCCAACAACCACGGTGATGTGGCAGGTCGGTTTCAGAATCCGGGCGCCGCGGCCCTTGGCACGAGCACGGAAACGCTTGAGATCCGCGCCTTCGTCAACGTAGATGGTCTTCACCTTCAACTCGTCGATGTCGGCGCCTTCGTTATGCTCAGCGTTGGCGATGGCCGAGTTGAGCAACTTCTGAATGAGCTGAGCACCCTTCTTGGGGCTGAAAGCCAGAATGTTCAGCGCTTTATCCACGGGCAGACCGCGGATTTGGTCGGCGACCAAGCGGCCTTTCTGAGCCGACAGACGCGCGCCGCGCAAAATAGCAGACACTTGCATCTTCACTCTCCTTATTTCTTGGCTTTCTTGTCTGCCGCATGACCCTTGAAGGTACGCGTCAGCGAGAACTCGCCCAATTTGTGACCAACCATGTTTTCGCTCACGTACACAGGCACGTGCTGCTTGCCGTTATGCACGGCAATGGTCAGACCGACGAAATCGGGCAGAACAGTGGAGCGACGAGACCAAGTTTTGATCGGACGCTTGTCGTTGGTGGCGCGGGCAGCCTCAACCTTCTTCAGCAGGTGACTGTCGACGAAGGGGCCCTTTTTAATGGAACGTGCCATAGCTTACCTCTTATTTCCCATAACGACGACGAACGATCATGTTCGAAGTCCGCTTGTTGCGACGGGTGCGGTAACCCTTGGTCGGGGTACCCCACGGACTCACAGGATGACGGCCAGCGGCGGTCTTGCCCTCGCCACCGCCATGGGGGTGGTCAACCGGGTTCATCGCCACGCCGCGAACCGTCGGGCGGATACCGCGCCAGCGGTTGGCACCGGCCTTGCCGATGGAGCGCAGGTTGTGCTCGGTGTTACCGACTTCGCCGATGGTGGCGCGGCAGTCGATATGAACCTTGCGAATCTCGCCGGAGCGCAGACGTAGCTGAGCATAGATGCCCTCGCGAGCCAGCAACTGGACAGAAGCTCCGGCGGAGCGGGCCAGTTGAGCGCCCTTACCGGGCTTCATCTCGACGCAGTGAATGGTGGTACCCACCGGAATGTTCCGCAGGGGCAGGGCGTTGCCGACCTTGATGGGCGCCTCGGAACCGCTCACAAGCTGCATGCCCACGCTCACGCCCTTGGGGGCGATGATATAGCGGCGCTCGCCGTCTGCGTAAAGCAGCAGGGCGATATGCGCGGTGCGGTTGGGGTCGTATTCCAGGCGCTCGACTTTGGCGGGAATGCCGTCCTTGGCGCGCGCGAAATCGATCACGCGATAGTGCTGCTTGTGGCCACCGCCCTTGTGACGCGTGGTGATACGACCATGAACGTTACGACCGGCGGTTTTGCTCTGCTTCTCGACCAAGGGCGAGTAAGGGGCGCCTTTGTGCAGCTCGGGCGTCACCACCTTGACCAGCGAACGACGACCGGCAGAAGTAGGCTTGACTTTAACGATAGGCATTTTCCGTTCTCCTTACTCGCCAGCCGTGAAGTTGATTTCCTGGCCGGGCTTGAGGCACACATAGGCCTTTTTCCAGTCTCTGCGGCGGCCCATGGTACGACCCATGCGCTTGACCTTGCCCTTGACGTTGGTCACGGACACTTTGTCCACCTGGACCTTGAACATCAGCTCGACCGCAGCCTTCACTTCAGGCTTGGTGGCATCGGAAAGCACCTTGAAGGCGATCTGCTCGTTCTTGTCAGCCACCATGGTGCTCTTCTCGGACACCACCGGGGCAAGCAGCACCTGCATCAGGCGCTCATCACTAAATTTCGCAGTCGTCATGCCAGCCACTCCTCGAATTTCTTGACCGCTTCGCGCGTCATCAGCACGTTGGAGAAATGAACCAGGCTGACGGGATCAGCGTAGTGCGGCTCCACAACCATCACGTTGGCGAGGTTGCGCGAAGAGAGATACAGATTGTCGTCCAGCTCGTCGGTAACGATCAGGACATCCTTCATGCCCATACCCTTGAGCTTCTCGGCCAGCTGCTTGGTCTTGGGCGCATCCAGCTTCAGGTTGTCGACCACGGCCAGACGACCCTGACGAGCCAGCTCGGACAGAATGGAACTCATGCCAGCGCGGAACATCTTCTTGTTCACTTTCTGGGAGAAGTTCTCTTCCGGGCTATTGGGGAAGGTCTTGCCACCACCACGCCACAGAGGACTGGAGGACATACCGGAGCGGGCACGACCAGTGCCCTTCTGGCGCCAAGGCTTGTGGGTGGTATGGCTAACTTCGGAACGGTCCTTCTGGGCACGGTTGCCGCTACGCGCATTGGCACGGTAGGCGGTCACGATCTGATGCACCAGGTCCTCGTTGAATTCACGACCGAAAAGAGTGTCGGACACCGACACGCTGGAAGCGACCTCGCCTTTATCGTTGATCAGTTTCAGTTCCATCACGCACCTGCCTTCACACTCGGACGAATCACGACATCACCGCCCTTGGAACCGGGAACAGCCCCCTTGACCAAAAGCAACTGACGCTCGGCATCGATGCGCACGATTTCCAGGTTCTGCATGGTGCTCTTTTCAGCGCCCAGATGACCCGCCATGCGCTTACCAGGGAAAACACGACCGGGGTCCTGGGCCATACCAATGGAACCGGGAGCGCGAGTCGTCACGGAGTTACCGTGGCTGGCGCGGTTGGAGCTGAAGTTATGACGCTTGATGGAGCCGGCAAAACCTTTACCCTTGGAGGTACCGGTGACATCCACCAGTTGACCGACCTGGAAAATCTCCACGCCGACAGCCTGACCGGACTGATATTCAGCGGTGTTGTCGACGCGGAATTCCTTGAGACCGGCAGCGGCTTCAACGCCAGTCTTGGCGAAGTGGCCAGCCAGGGATTTGGTTACACGGGAGGCACGGCGAGTGCCGTAGGCGAGCTGGACGGCGGAATAACCGTCGGTCTCGGGGGTCTTGATTTGGGCCACGCGATTGTTGGCCATCTCCAGCACGGTCACCGGCACGGACAAGCCGTCCTCGGTGAAAATGCGGGTCATGCCAATCTTGCGACCGACAAGTCCGATACTCATCGTTCTTTCCTTTTACCAGGGCCGGTTACGATTGACCGGCAATGTTTAAATCAAACCGCGGACCGAAACCCCGGCCCGCCATTCGGAAAAGTGCGAGATTCTATTACAGTTTGATCTCTACGTCTACCCCTGCCGGCAGATCGAGTTTCATCAGGGCATCGACAGTCTTGTCGGTGGGATCGATGATATCCATCAGGCGCAGGTGGGTACGAATTTCCAGTTGGTCCCGGGAGGTCTTGTTGACGTGAGGGGAACGCAGGATATCAAAACGCTCGATGCGCGTGGGAAGAGGCACGGGGCCTTTAACCACGGCGCCGGTACGCTTGGCGGTCTCGACGATTTCCAGGGCGGATTGATCGATCAGACGATAGTCGAAGGCCTTCAGACGGATACGAATTTTCTGGCTTTGCATGATTTTTCCCAAAGAGCGAGGCGGCGGGTTGCCCCGCCGCGTTAACGTCAATTACTCAATAATCTTGGACACCACGCCGGCGCCGACGGTGCGGCCGCCTTCGCGGATGGCGAAGCGCAGACCTTCTTCCATGGCGATCGGGGCGATCAGGCTCACGGTGATGGCCACGTTGTCGCCAGGCATCACCATCTCGGTGCCGGCAGGCAGCTCCACCGCCCCGGTCACGTCGGTGGTGCGGAAGTAGAACTGGGGACGGTAGCCGTTGAAGAACGGGGTGTGACGACCGCCTTCGTCCTTGCTCAACACGTAAATCTCGGCGTTGAACTTGGTGTGGGGGGTGATGGAACCGGGCTTGGCCAGCACTTGGCCGCGCTCGACTTCTTCACGCTTGGTGCCGCGCAGCAGCACGCCGACGTTGTCACCAGCCTGACCCTGGTCCAGCAGCTTGCGGAACATTTCGACGCCGGTGCAGGTGGTCTTGACGGTGGGGCGGATGCCGACGATCTCAACTTCGTCGCCGACCTTGATGATGCCGCGCTCGACGCGACCGGTCACCACGGTGCCGCGGCCAGAGATGGAGAACACGTCTTCCACGGGCATGAGGAAGGTGCCGTCCACGGCGCGCTCGGGCTCGGGAATGTAGCTGTCGAGGGCGTCGGCCAGCCTGAAGATGGAGGGCTCGCCGATGTCGGACTGGTCGCCTTCCAGGGCCTTCAGGGCGGAACCGATGATGATGGGGGTGTCGTCGCCGGGGAAGTCGTATTTGCTCAGCAGTTCGCGAACTTCCATTTCGACCAGTTCGAGCAGTTCGGGGTCGTCCACCATGTCGGCCTTGTTCATGTAGACGATGATGTAAGGCACGCCCACCTGACGGGCCAGGAGGATGTGCTCGCGGGTCTGGGGCATGGGGCCATCGGCGGCGGACACGACCAGGATGGCGCCGTCCATCTGGGCGGCACCGGTGATCATGTTCTTGACGTAGTCGGCGTGACCCGGGCAGTCAACGTGGGCGTAGTGGCGGGTGGCCGTTTCGTATTCCACGTGGGCGGTGTTGATGGTAATGCCGCGGGCCTTCTCTTCGGGCGCGCTGTCGATCTGGTCGTAGCCCTTGGCCTCGCCACCGAATTTCTTCGCCAGAATCGTCGTGATCGCCGCCGTCAGAGTGGTCTTGCCATGGTCAACGTGACCAATCGTGCCCACGTTTACGTGCGGTTTCGTCCGCTCAAACTTGCCTTTTGCCATGATATTTCCCTATTTCAAAAAATTATTTCTTGTTCACGATCGCGTCGGCCACGTGCTTCGGCGCTTCCGAATAGTGCTTGAATTCCATGCTGTAGGTGGCGCGACCCTGGGACAGGGAGCGCAGCGCGGTGGAATAGCCGAACATCTCGGACAGGGGCACCTCGGCCTTGATGGCCTTGCCGCCGCCGGGGATGTCTTCCATGCCCTGCACCATGCCGCGGCGACCGGACAGATCGCCCATCACGTTACCCATGTACTCTTCCGGGGTTTCCACCTCCACCGCCATCATCGGCTCGAGCAGCACGGGATTGGCTTTGCGCATGCCGTCCTTGAATGCCATGGATGCCGCCATCTTGAAGGCGTTTTCATTGGAGTCCACGTCGTGGTAGGAACCATCGAACAGGGTGACCTTCACGTCCACCACCGGGAAGCCAGCCACCACGCCGTTGGGCAAGGTTTCCTGCAGCCCCTTGTCCACCGCGGGGATATATTCGCGGGGCACGGTACCACCCTTGATGGCATCCACGAATTCGTAGCCCTTGCCGGGTTCGTTGGGCTCCATCTTGATCCACACGTGACCGTACTGACCGCGACCACCGGACTGCTTGACGAACTTGCCTTCCACTTCCACGGCCTTGCGGATGGCTTCGCGGTAAGCCACCTGGGGAGCGCCCACGTTGGCTTCCACGCCGAATTCGCGCTTCATGCGGTCCACCAGGATCTCCAGGTGCAATTCACCCATACCAGAGATGATGGTCTGGCCGGACTCCTCGTCGGTACGAACGCGGAAGGAAGGGTCTTCCTGCGCCAGGCGGTTGAGGGCGATGCCCATCTTCTCCTGGTCGGCCTTGGTCTTGGGCTCAACGGCCACATGGATCACGGGCTCGGGGAATTCCATGCGCTCCAGGATGACGATCTTGTCGGGGTCGCACAGAGTATCGCCGGTGGTCACTTCCTTCAGACCCACGGCAGCGGCGATGTCTCCGGCGCGCACTTCCTTGATCTCTTCCCGGTTGTTGGCGTGCATCTGCAGAATACGGCCGATACGCTCCTTCTTGCCCTTCACCGGGTTGTAGACGGTATCGCCGGAATTCACCACGCCGGAGTAGACACGGAAAAAGATCAACTGCCCCACGTAGGGATCGGTCATGATCTTGAAAGCCAGGGCGGAGAAAGGCTCGTTGTCGTCGGCCCTGCGGGAATCCGCTTCGCCGCCTTCGGTTTCGCCCTTGACGGGAGGAATATCCACCGGAGAGGGCAGCAACTCGATCACCGCATCCAGCATGGCCTGCACGCCCTTGTTCTTGAAGGCGGAGCCGCACAACATGGGAATGATCTCGCAGGCGATGGTGCGCTGACGCAGACCCTTCTTGATATCTTCGGCGGACAAGTCACCTTCTTCCAGGTACTTGTTCATCAGGTCTTCGGAAGCCTCGGCGGCGCTCTCCACCATCTTTTCGCGCCACTCCTTGCAGGTCGCCTCCAACTCGGCGGGGATATCCTTGAGCTCGAACTTCATGCCCTGGGAAGCCTCGTCCCAATAAATCGCCTTCATGCGGATAAGGTCCACCACACCCACGAAGCTGTCCTCGGCACCGATAGGCACCTGGATGGGCACGGGGTTGGCCTTGAGGCGGGCACGCATCTGATCATGGACGCGGAAGAAGTTGGCGCCGGAGCGATCCATCTTGTTCACAAAGGCGATACGGGGCACGCCGTACTTATTGGCCTGACGCCACACGGTCTCGGACTGGGGCTGCACGCCGCCCACGGCGCAGTACACCATGCAGGCACCGTCCAGCACGCGCATGGAGCGCTCCACCTCGATGGTGAAGTCCACGTGCCCCGGGGTGTCGATGATATTGATGCGGTGCTCGGGGAAGCGGCCGTCCATACCCTTCCAGAAGGCGGTAGTCGCCGCGGAGGTAATGGTGATGCCACGCTCCTGCTCCTGCTCCATCCAGTCCATGGTGGCGGCACCATCGTGCACCTCACCGATCTTGTGGGAGACGCCGGTGTAAAACAGGATACGCTCGGTCGTCGTCGTCTTGCCGGCGTCGATATGGGCGCTAATACCGATGTTGCGGTAACGTTCGATAGGTGTTTTACGTGCCACGGTAATGCCTTCTAAACAAAAAAATCAAAATCGCAGCACAGGCTGCGATTTTGAAGATTGAAGATAACTTCTTAGAAACGGAAATGGGAAAACGCCTTGTTGGCCTCGGCCATGCGGTGCACGTCTTCCCGCTTCTTAATCGCGGAGCCGCGACCCTCGGCGGCTTCCATCAACTCATTGGCCAGACGCTGCCCCATGGATTTCTCGCCACGGTTACGGGCCGCATCACGCAGCCAGCGCATCGCCAGAGCCTTGCGGCGGGAGGGACGAACCTCAACCGGCACCTGGTAGTTGGCGCCACCAACGCGACGGCTCTTCACCTCAACCATCGGGCTGGCATTGGAGAGGGCCTGCATGAACACCTCCAGGGGATTCTTGCCGCTCTTCTTTTCGATCTGCTCGAAGGCGCCGTACAGAATCCCTTCCGCAACGGACTTCTTGCCGTCGAACATCAGAACGTTCATGAACTTTGTCACATCCTGGTTACCGAACTTGGGGTCCGGCAGAATATGGCGCTTAGGTACCTCTCTACGTCTTGGCATAACTCGTCTACCTCAAATTTCGCGGTAATTGATTAAGCGGCCTTGGGGCGCTTGGCACCGTACTTGGAACGACCCTGTTTACGGTCTTTCACCCCGGCGGTATCCAGGCTGCCGCGAACGGTGTGGTAACGCACACCCGGCAAGTCCTTCACACGACCACCGCGGATCAGCACCACGGAGTGCTCCTGCAGGTTGTGACCCTCGCCACCGATGTAGCTGCTGACCTCGAAACCGTTGGTCAGGCGCACACGACAAACCTTACGCAGCGCGGAGTTCGGCTTCTTCGGGGTGGTGGTGTACACGCGGGTGCACACGCCACGCTTTTGCGGGCACGCTTCCAGCGCAGGCACCTTGCTCTTGACCCGCGGTGCCTTACGGGGCTTACGTACTAACTGGTTAATCGTTGGCATCTTTCCATTCCCATTACGACGGGCACACGCTGCCCGCAAAAAAGACTGTGGATTCTATTTCCTTACCACACCAGTGTCAAGCCTAACCGTTCAACTCCTCGTGAGACTCTCCGGCAGCCACTTCTTCCAGCCCCCGGCCTTCGCCCAGGTCTTGGCCCTGGCTCTGGCGACGGCGGATGTTGTGGTAGGACAAGCCGGTACCCGCCGGGATCAGACGGCCGACGATGACGTTCTCCTTCAGGCCGCGCAGATCGTCGCGCTTGCCCATGATCGCCGCCTCGGTCAACACGCGGGTGGTCTCCTGGAAGGAGGCCGCGGAAATGAAGGAGTCGGTGGACAGAGAAGCCTTGGTGATACCGAGGAGAATATGCTCGTATGCGGCGGGCTGCTTGCCTTCCGCCTCGACACGCTCGTTCTCCGTCAGCACTTCGGCGCGCTCGACCTGTTCGCCCTGGATGAAGCGGGTGTCGCCGGCTTCGGTGATGGTCACGCGGCGCAGCATCTGGCGCACGATTACCTCGATGTGCTTGTCGTTGATCTTCACACCCTGGAGGCGGTACACGTCCTGCACCTCGTCGGTGATGTAGCGGGCCAGGGCCTCGACGCCAAGGAGGCGCAGGATGTCGTGGGGATCCACGGGACCGTCGACGATCATCTCGCCCTTGTTCACCACCTGGCCGTCGTGGACGGTGACATGCTTCTCCTTCGGAATCAGGTATTCGTGGGAGATGCCGTCCAGATCGGTGATCACCAGGCGCTGCTTGCCCTTGGTGTCCTTGCCGAAGGAAACGGTACCGGTGATTTCCGCCAGCATGCCGGCGTCCTTGGGAGAACGGGCCTCGAACAGTTCCGCCACCCGGGGCAGGCCACCGGTGATGTCGCGGGTCTTGGAGGTTTCCTGGGGGATACGCGCCAGCACGTCGCCCACATTCACATCCTGGCCGTCCTTGACGGAGATGATGGCGCCCACCTGGAAAGTAATGTTCACGGGCAGTTCGCTGTTGTGAATCTTGACCTCGTTGCCTTTCTCGTCCAGCAGCTTGATCTGGGGGCGCAGGCCCTTGGCCTGGGCGGTACCGCGGCGCTTGGGATCGATCACCACCAGAGTGGACAGGCCGGTGACCTCGTCGATCTGCTTGGCAACGGTGACCCCCTCCTCCACGTTCTCGAAACGGGCGCGGCCGGCGTATTCGCTGATCATCGGGCGGGTATGGGGGTCCCAGGTGGCGATGACCTGGCCGGCTTTCACCGTCGCGCCGTCCTTCACCGCCATGGTGGCGCCATAGGGCACCTTATGACGCTCGCGCTCGCGGCCGTTGTCGTCCAGCACCAAGGCTTCGCCGTTGCGGGAAATGACCACCTGCTCGCCCTTGGCGTTGGTAACGTAGCGCATCAGGGCGGAGTAGCGGACGGTGCCGTTGGACTTGATTTCGATCTGGCTGGCCGCTGCCGCGCGGGAAGCCGCGCCACCGATGTGGAAGGTCCGCATGGTGAGCTGGGTACCCGGTTCACCGATGGACTGGGCGGCGATCACGCCCACCGCTTCGCCCACGTTCACCAGCTGGCCGCGGCCCAGGTCGCGGCCGTAGCACTTGGCGCACAGGCCGTAGCGGGTTTCGCAGGTCAGCGGCGTGCGTGCCTTCACTTCGTCGATGCCGAGGGATTCGATCAGCTCCACGGCATCTTCGTCCAGCAGGCTGCCGGCGTCGATAACGGTCTCCTGGGTTTCGGGGTGGATGATGTCCACCGCGGCGGTGCGGCCGAGGATGCGCTCGCGCAGGGCTTCCACCACCTCGCCACCCTCGATCAGGGCCTTCATCACTACGCCTTCGCTGGTGCCGCAATCGTCTTCGGTCACCACCAGATCCTGGGTCACGTCCACCAGGCGGCGGGTCAGGTAGCCGGAGTTCGCGGTCTTCAGCGCGGTGTCGGCCAGGCCTTTACGGGCACCGTGGGTGGAAATGAAGTACTGCAGCACGTTCAGGCCTTCGCGGAAGTTCGCGGTGATCGGCGTTTCGATAATGGAACCGTCCGGTTTGGCCATCAGGCCGCGCATGCCGGCCAGCTGGCGAATCTGGGCGGCGGAACCCCGGGCGCCGGAGTCGGCCATCATGTAGATGGAGTTGAAGGACTCCTGCTTGACTTCCTTGCCCTCGCTGTTCACCACGGTCTCGGAACCCAATTGGTCCATCATGGCCTTGGCCACCACATCGCCGCAGCGGCCCCAGATATCCACCACCTTGTTGTAGCGTTCGCCGTGGGTCACCAGACCGGAGGCGTACTGGGTCTCGATCTCCTTCACCTCGTGCTCGGCGGCGGCGATCAGCTCTTCCTTCTGCTTCGGCATCAGCATGTCGTCGACGCAGATGGAGATGCCGGCCCGGGCGGCGTAGGCGAAACCGGTGTACATCAGCCTGTCGGCCATGATGACGGTGTCGCGGATGCCGATGCGGCGGAAGCTGGCGTTGATCAGACGGGAGATTTCCTTCTTCTTCAGCGGCTTGTCGATGACACTGAAGGGCAGCCCCGGAGGCAGGATTTCGGACAGCAGCGCCCGGCCCACGGTGGTGTTGTAGCGGGTGATCTTTTCCTTCTTCTCGCCGTCCTTGGTGACTTCGTATTCCTTGATACGGACGCTCACCTTGGCGTGCAGGGAAGCCTGGCCGGTTTCATAGGCGCGGGCGGCTTCGGAGACGTTGGCGAAGATCATGCCTTCGCCCTTGGCGTTGATCTTCTCCCGGGTCATGTAGTACAGGCCCAGCACGATATCCTGGGAGGGCACGATGATGGGCTCGCCGTTGGCGGGAGAGAGCACGTTGTTGGAAGACAGCATCAGGGTGCGTGCTTCCATCTGGGCTTCCAGGGACAGGGGCACGTGAACGGCCATCTGGTCGCCGTCGAAGTCGGCGTTGAAGGCGGCGCAGACCAGGGGATGAAGCTGGATGGCCTTGCCCTCGATCAGCACCGGCTCGAAAGCCTGGATGCCGAGGCGGTGCAGAGTCGGGGCTCGGTTCAGCATCACCGGATGCTCGCGGATCACGTCTTCGAGGATATCCCACACCAGGGGTTCCTCCATTTCCACCATGCGCTTGGCGGCCTTGATGGTGGTGGCGGCGCCCATGACTTCCAGCTTGTGGAAGATGAAGGGCTTGAACAGCTCCAGGGCCATCTTCTTCGGCAGACCGCACTGGTGCAGCTTGAGCTGCGGACCCACCACGATCACGGAACGGCCGGAATAGTCCACCCGCTTGCCCAGCAGGTTCTGACGGAAGCGGCCGCCCTTGCCCTTGATCATGTCGGCCAGGGACTTCAGGGGACGCTTGTTGGCGCCGGTCATGGCCTTGCCGCGGCGGCCGTTGTCCAGCAGGGAATCCACGGCTTCCTGCAGCATGCGCTTCTCGTTGCGCACGATGATCTCGGGGGCCTTCAGCTCCAGCAGGCGCTTCAGACGGTTGTTGCGGTTGATGACGCGACGGTAGAGATCGTTCAGGTCGGAAGTGGCGAAGCGGCCGCCGTCCAGGGGCACCAGGGGGCGCAGCTCGGGGGGCAGCACGGGCAGCACTTCCAGGATCATCCACTCAGGCTTGATGCCGGATTTCTGGAAAGCCTCCAGCACCTTGAGGCGCTTGGCGATCTTCTTGATCTTGGTGTCGGAACCGGTCTCGGACAGCTCCTTGCGCAGTTTCTCCACCTCGGCGTTGAGGTCCAGGGAGCGCAGCAGTTCGCGCACACCCTCGGCGCCCATCACCGCTTTGAATTCGTCGCCGTACTCTTCCAGCTTGGCCAGGTAGTCGTCCTCGGACAGCAGCTGGGCGCGGTTGAGGGGGGTCATGCCGGGATCGACCACCACGTAGGCCTCGAAATACAACACGCGCTCGATGTCGCGCAGAGCCATGTCCAGCACCATGCCCAGGCGGGACGGCAGGGATTTGAGGAACCAGATGTGGGCCACGGGGCTGGCCAACTCGATGTGGGCCATGCGCTCGCGACGCACCTTGGACAGGGTCACCTCGACGCCGCACTTCTCGCAGATCACGCCGCGGTGCTTGAGGCGCTTGTACTTGCCGCACAGGCACTCGTAATCCTTGATGGGGCCGAAAATCTTGGCGCAGAACAGGCCGTCCCGCTCCGGCTTGAAGGTGCGGTAGTTGATGGTTTCCGGCTTCTTGACCTCGCCGTAGGACCAGGAACGGATTTTTTCGGGAGAGGCGAGGGCGATCTTGATCGCGTCGAACTCTTCTTCCTGGGTTACCTGTTTAAACAAATCGAGCAGTGCTTTCATGGGTTGCTCCTAGCAATGCGGGGGTGCGTTCTTGCACCGAACGCCGGGACCAAGGGCCCCGGCCTCGTCAATCAATAGCGTTCCAGGTCGATGTCGATGGCCAGGGAACGGATTTCCTTCACCAACACGTTGAAGGATTCCGGCATGCCGGCGTCGATCTTGTGCTCGCCCTTGACGATGGACTCGTAAACCTTGGTACGGCCGGACACATCGTCGGATTTCACCGTCAGCATCTCCTGCAGGGTGTAGGAGGCGCCGTAGGCTTCCAGGGCCCACACTTCCATCTCACCGAAACGCTGGCCGCCGAACTGGGCCTTACCGCCCAGGGGCTGCTGGGTCACCAGGCTGTAGGGGCCGGTGGAGCGGGCGTGCATCTTGTCGTCCACCAGGTGGTGCAGCTTGAGCACGTGCATGTAGCCCACGGTGACCGGACGCTCGAAGGGGTCGCCGGTACGGCCGTCGAACAGAGTCACCTGGCCGGAGCGGGGCAGGCCCGCCAGCTCCAGCATGTCCTTGATTTCGGCCTCGGTGGCGCCATCGAACACCGGAGAGGCAAAGGGAACGCCGTTCTGCAGATTCTTCGCCAGTTCCATCACCTCGTCGTCGGAGAGGGAGGCGATGTCCTCGCTCTTGCCGCTGGAGTTGTAGATCTTTTCCAGGAACTTGCGCACTTCCTTGACCTTGGCCTGGGCCTTGAGCATCTCCCCGATGCGCAGGCCGAGGCCTTTGGCCGCCCAACCCAGGTGGGTTTCGAGAATCTGGCCCACGTTCATCCGGGAGGGTACGCCCAGGGGGTTGAGCACGATGTCCATGGGGGTGCCGTCGGCCATGAAGGGCATGTCTTCCACGGGCACGATCTTGGAAATAACGCCCTTGTTGCCGTGGCGGCCGGCCATCTTGTCGCCGGGTTGGACGCGGCGCTTCACCGCCACGTGGACCTTGACCATCTTCAGCACGCCCGGGGGCAGTTCGTCGCCCTGGGTGAGTTTCTTCTTCTTCAGTTCGAAGGCGGCATCGAACTCGACACGCTTCTGGGCCAGGCCTTCCTTGATCTGCTCCAGCTGGCGGCTGACTTCCTCGTCGGCGACGCGGATATCGAACCAGTCGTGGCGGTCGATGCTCGCCAGGTAGTCCTTGCTGATGGCACTGCCCTTGGCCAGCTTCTTCGGACCGCCGTTGGCCTTCTTGCCTTCCAGCAGGCGCTCCAGACGTCCGAAGGCGTCGTCCTCGACGATGCGCATCTGGTCGGCCAGGTCTTTCTTGTAGTTCATCAACTCGTCGTCGATGATCTGCTGGGCGCGCTTGTCGCGCTGGATGCCCTCGCGGGTGAATACCTGGACGTCGATCACCGTGCCGGACATGCCGGAGGGAACGCGCAGAGAGGTGTCCTTCACGTCGGAGGCCTTTTCGCCGAAGATGGCGCGCAGCAGCTTCTCTTCCGGCGTGAGCTGGGTCTCGCCCTTGGGGGTCACCTTGCCCACCAGGGCGTCGCCGGCTTCCACCTCGGCGCCGATGTAGACGATGCCGGATTCGTCCAGGCGGTTCAGCATGCGCTCGGACAGGTTGGGGATATCGCGGGTGATTTCCTCGGGCCCGAGCTTGGTGTCGCGGGTAACGACGGTCAATTCCTCGATGTGGATCGAGGTGTAGCGGTCGTCCGCCACCACGCGCTCGGAAATGAGGATGGAGTCCTCGAAGTTGTAGCCGTTCCAGGGCATGAAGGCCACCAGCATGTTCTGGCCCAGGGCCAGCTCGCCCATGTCGGTGGAGGCGCCGTCGGCGATCACGTCGCCGCGCTGCAGCACGTCGCCGACATTCACCAGGGGGCGCTGGTTGATGTTGGTGTTCTGGTTGGAACGGGTGTACTTGGTGAGGTTATAAATGTCCACGCCCACCTCGCCGGCGCGGGCTTCCTCGTCATGGACCCGGACCACGATACGGCCGGCGTCCACGTAGTCGACGACACCGCCGCGTCGGGCCTGCACCGCGGTGCCGGAATCGACGGCGGCGATGCGCTCGATGCCGGTGCCCACCACGGGCTTCTCGGCGCGCAGACAGGGAACGGCCTGACGCTGCATGTTGGAACCCATCAGCGCCCGGTTGGCGTCGTCATGCTCCAGGAACGGGATCAGCGAAGCGGCCACGGACACGATCTGGGCCGGGGCCACGTCCATGTACTGGACCTTGTCCGGGGTCGCCAGCTCGAATTCGTTGTGGCGGCGGCAGGACACCAGTTCGCTGCACAGACGGCCGTTCTTGTCGAGCTCGGCGTTGGCCTGGGCGATGACGTAGAGGCCTTCCTCGATGGCGGAGAGGTAATGGATCTCGTCCGTCACCTTGCCGTCCACCACCTTGCGGTAGGGGGTTTCCAGGAAGCCGTACTGGTTGGTGCGGGCGTACAGGGCCAGGGAGTTGATCAAGCCGATGTTCGGGCCTTCCGGCGTCTCGATCGGGCACACCCGGCCGTAGTGGGTGGGGTGCACGTCGCGCACTTCGAAGCCGGCGCGCTCGCGGGTCAGACCGCCGGGGCCCAGAGCCGACACGCGGCGCTTGTGGGTGATCTCGGACAGGGGGTTGGTCTGGTCCATGAACTGGGACAACTGGCTGGAGCCGAAGAACTCCTTGATCGCGCCGGAGACGGGCTTGGCGTTGATCAGATCGTGGGGCATCAGGTTCTCGGACTCGGCCTGGGACAAGCGCTCCTTCACGGCGCGCTCCACGCGCACCAGGCCGGCGCGGAACTGGTTCTCGGCCAGCTCGCCGACGGAACGCACGCGGCGGTTGCCCAGGTGGTCGATGTCGTCGATTTCGCCGCGGCCGTTGCGCAGTTCCACCAGAATCATGATCACCGCCATGATGTCGTCCACGGACAGGGTGCCGGGGCCTTCGATACCTTGGGGACCCACCTTCTTGAGGAAGTTCTTGAACCATTCGGCGGCGCGATCATCCACATTCTCCGGATAGGCGCGGCGGTTGAACTTCATCCGGCCCACGGCGGACAGGTCATAGCGCTCCTCGGAGAAGAACAGGCCTTCGAACAGGGCCTGCACGGCTTCTTCGGTAGGCGGCTCGCCGGGACGCATCATGCGGTAGATGGCCACGCGGGCGGCGTACTGGTCGGCGGTCTCGTCGATGCGCAGGGTCTGGGAAATATAGGCGCCCTGGTCGAGGTCGTTGGTGTAGATGGTGTTGAACTTGGCCACGCCGGCTTGACGCAGCTTTTCCAGCAGGGTCTCGGTAATCTCGTCATTAGCGTTGGCGACCACCTCGCCGGTTTCCTTGTCGACGATGTTGCCGGAGATCACCCGGCCAATGAGAAACTCGTCGGGCACGGTGATCTTGCTGATGCCCGCCTTGTCCATGTCACGGATGTGCTTGGCGGTAATGCGCTTGTCCTTGGCGACGATGACGGTACCGTCCTTGGCGACGATGTCGAACCGGGCCACCTCGCCGCGCAGGCGCTCAGGCACCAACTCGAACTGGACGCCCTTCTTGGTCAGATGGAAGGTATCCTTGACATAGAACATGTCGAGAATCTGCTCCGGCGTATAGCCCAGTGCCTTCATCAGGATGGACACGGGCATTTTGCGGCGGCGGTCGACGCGGAAGTAGAGGTAGTCCTTGGGGTCGAACTCGAAGTCCAGCCAGGAACCGCGGTAGGGGATGATGCGGGCGGAGAACAGCAGCTTGCCGGAGGAGTGGGTCTTGCCGCGATCGTGCTCGAAGAACACGCCCGGCGAGCGGTGCAGCTGGGACACGATGACCCGCTCGGTGCCGTTGATGATGAAGGAGCCGGTGTCGGTCATGAGCGGAATCTCGCCCATGTACACTTCCTGTTCTTTCACTTCCTTGACGGTGGGCTTGGCCGCTTCCTTGTCCATGATGGTCAGGCGGACGCGAGCACGCAGGGGGGAAGCGTAGGTCAGGCCCCGCTGCTGGCACTCCGCCACGTTGAAGGGAGGCTCGCCCAGCACATAGCTGACGAAATCCAGCCGGGCGTTGCCGGAGTGGCTGGAAATGGGGAAAATCGAATTAAACGCCGCTTGCAGGCCTTCGTTTTTGCGCAGATCCGGAGCCATATCCGCTTGCAGGAAGGTCCTGTAGGAATCCAGCTGGGTCGCCAGCAAATACGGCACCGGCAGGACGCTGGCACGCTTGGCGAAGCTCTTGCGGATACGCTTTCTCTCGGTAAACGAATAGCTCATAGTTTCTCCATGGAGTTGTACCGGGTACGGCAGACAACAAAAGACAGAAAACCGAAGGTTGGCTCCCGTTCGCTGTCTTGTGTTCTCTGAAGCGGGAAAGGCCGGCGGTTACCCGCCGGCCATTTCACGGTCGTTTCGCGAGAAACGATTACTTGACTTCGACGGTCGCGCCGGCTTCGGTCAGCTTCTTCTGGATGTCGTCGGCTTCGGCCTTGGACACGCCTTCCTTCACGGCCTTGGGAGCGCCGTCCACCAGGTCCTTGGCTTCCTTCAGACCCAGACCGGTCACTTCGCGCACGGCCTTGATGACGTTCACCTTGTTGGCGCCGGCGGAGGCCAGAATCACGTCGAACTCGGTCTTCTCTTCGGCGGCGGCAGCACCGCCAGCAGCGGCGCCAGGGGCGGCAACGGCCAGGGCGGCGGCGGAAACGCCGAATTTCTCTTCAAAGGCCTTGACCAGGTCGTTGAGCTCCATCACGGTCATGTTGCCAACGGCTTCGAGGATATCGTCTTTGCTAACAGCCATTTCTTGTACTCCTAAATCTAGATTCTTTGATGGAAACGATTAAGCGGCGGCTTCTTCGCGCTGTTTGGCGAGGGCAGCCAGGGCGCCGGCGAAACCGGACACCGGGGCCTGCATGACGCCCAGCAGCTTGGCGAGCAACTCTTCGCGGCCGGGAATGGAGGCCAGGGCCTGCACACCCGCTTTGTCGAGCAGATTGCCTGCGTAGACGCCAGCCTTCAGCTTCAGCTTATCGTTGGTCTTCGCGAACTCGTTCAGCACCTTCGCCGCGGCCACGGGATCCTCGGAAATACCGTAGATCAAGGGGCCGGTCATTTCGGCGGCGAGGGGGGCGAACTGGGTTTCGGCGACAGCGCGGCGGACCAGAGTGTTCTTGAGAACGCGCAGATAGACGCCGGACTGGCGGGCCTTGGCGCGCAACGCGGTGATGTCACCCACCTCGATGCCAGCGTATTCGGCCACGACCAGAGTCTGGGCGTTTGCGAGCTTCTCGGACACTTCAGCCACGACGGCTTTTTTGTCTTCCAGATTGAGACCCATTAGGTCTTTCCTCCTATCAAGCCAAATTACGGTGCGCACTGCGGGAATGCGCACCACCCTTTCGGCGACCTGACTCAGGAGCACAATGCTTGCCTGTTTCGGGTAACGCCATCTGCGCAGGGCGCTTTCGCGTTTAAATCCACCCCGGGAGGGGATCCCTACGGTCTTTGACAGCCAGCCGGGGCGAACCCCGGCAGCCCAAAGCCCTTTACGCCGCCCGCAGCGTGGCGGCGGCTACCGATCAAGCGCTCAGGGAGGCTTGATCGACTTTCACGCCCGCCCCCATGGTGCTGGAGACGGCAATTTTCTTCAGGTAAACCCCCTTGGCAGAGGCAGGCTTCGCCTTCTGCAAGGCATCCACCAGCGCCAGCAGGTTTTCCTTCAGGGCGTCCACTCCGAAGGAGGCGCGGCCGATGGTGCCGTGCACGATGCCCGCCTTGTCGATGCGGAACTGGACCTGACCGGCCTTGGCGTTTTTCACGGCTTCGGCGACGTTGGGGGTCACGGTACCGACCTTGGGGTTCGGCATCAGGCCGCGGGGGCCGAGAATCTGGCCCAGGGCGCCCACCACGCGCATGGCGTCGGGAGCCGCCACCACCACGTCGAAGTCCATGCGGCCGCCCTTGACCTCCTCGGCCAGGTCCTCGAAACCCACCACGTCGGCGCCGGCAGCCTTGGCGGCCTCGGCGGCGGCACCCTGAGCGAACACGGCGACGCGCACGCTCTTGCCGGTGCCGCGGGGCAACACGACGGAACCACGGACCATCTGGTCGGATTTACGGGCATCGACGCCGAGACCGATGGCCACGTCGACGGACTCGTCGAACTTGGCGTTGCAGGTCTCCTTGACGAGGCCCAGCGCCTCGTCGACGGGATACAGCTTGGTGCGATCAACTTTGGCGCGGATCGCTTTGACGCGCTTGGAAATCTTGGCCATTTACACACCCTCCACTTCAATACCCATGCTGCGGGCGCTACCGGCGATGGTACGCACCGCCGCGTCCATGTCCGCCGCGGTGAGATCGGGCATCTTGGTCTTGGCGATTTCTTCCGCCTGGGCGCGGGTGATCTTGCCTACCTTGTCGGTATGAGGACGGGAGCTGCCCTTGTCGATCTTGGCCGCTTTCTTGATCAGGATGGTGGCGGGAGGAGTCTTCATCACGAAGGTGAAGCTCTTGTCCGCGAAGGCGGTGATCACCACGGGAATAGGCAGGCCGGGCTCCATGCTCTGGGTGGCCGCGTTGAACGCCTTGCAGAATTCCATGATGTTGAGGCCGCGCTGACCGAGGGCCGGACCCACGGGAGGGCTGGGGTTGGCCTTGCCGGCCGGGATTTGCAGCTTGATATAGCCGATTACTTTCTTAGCCACGGTATTACTCCTTCACTGATGGGTAGTCACGCCTTGACCCGGCGGCTAGACCGGATTTCGGCTCCCCGTTGATCGAACGCGCCGGAGCGCGCCTTCAAGGCAGACGCCTTAAACTTTCTCCACCTGGCCGAATTCGAGCTCGACCGGGGTAGCACGACCGAAAATCAATACCGACACGCGCAGCTTGCTCTTGTCGTAGTTGACCTCCTCGACCGTGCCGTTGAAATCGCTGAACGGACCCTCGATAACACGGACCGTTTCGCCGGTTTCGAAGGACACCTTGGGGCGCGGCTTTTCCACACCCTCTTGGATTTGATGAAGGATGTCCTCCACCTCCTTGTCGGTGATGGGAGTCGGCTTGTTGGCCGAACCGCCGACGAAACCGGTCACCTTGGGAGTGTTCTTCACCAGATGCCAAGTCTCGTCGGTCATTTCCATGTTGACCAGCACGTAACCGGGGAAGAACTTTCGCTCGCTGATGCTCTTCTGGCCGCTCTTCATCTCGACCACTTCTTCCACGGGCACCAGAATTTCACCGAACTTGTCCTGCATGCCGGCGCGCTCGATGCGCTCCTTCAGCGCCCGCATGACGCTTTTCTCGAAGCCCGAATAGGCATGCACCACATACCAACGCTTCGACATCACACCCCCCAGCCCATCAAATTTTTCACCACCCAGGCAAGACCCGCATCCACGACCCAAAGAAAAACCGCCATGACCAGCACCAACACCACCACTACGCCGGTAGTCTGCATGGTTTCCTTGCGGCTTGGCCAGACGACCTTCTTCGCTTCAGCCACCGCGTCCCGGGCAAAACCGGAAAACTGACGACCAAGGTCGGTAAAGGAAGCCACGGCAAAAGCCGCCACCACCGCCACCAAAACCGCCGCCACACGCAGGGCGGCAGCCTGGTCGGCCAGATAATGGAAAACGGCCACCCCCGCCAACAGCAACAGGATGGCCAACGTCAGCTTGATCTTGTCCGATGTGCTAATCATCTAGCTCTTATCTGATGGACGGCCACCGGGCTCGCGACCCCGGTTCCGTCTCGACACTGGCCCGCCCTGAAGCGAGGCCACGAATCTGGCAGGCCAAGAGGGTCTCGAACCCCCAACCTTCGGTTTTGGAGACCGACGCTCTACCAATTGAGCTATTGGCCTGTACTAAAACTGCAAAAGCAAGTCGAGAGCCGGGAGTCTCGGGCGACGACCCCGCTCCCCACTCTCGACTTTTTGCCTTATTGATTACTCAATAATCTTGGACACCACGCCGGCGCCGACGGTGCGGCCGCCTTCGCGGATGGCGAAGCGCAGACCTTCTTCCATGGCGATCGGGGCGATCAGGCTCACGGTGATGGCCACGTTGTCGCCAGGCATCACCATCTCGGTGCCGGCAGGCAGCTCCACCGCCCCGGTCACGTCGGTGGTGCGGAAGTAGAACTGGGGACGGTAGCCGTTGAAGAACGGGGTGTGACGACCGCCTTCGTCCTTGCTCAACACGTAAATCTCGGCGTTGAACTTGGTGTGGGGGGTGATGGAACCGGGCTTGGCCAGCACTTGGCCGCGCTCGACTTCTTCACGCTTGGTGCCGCGCAGCAGCACGCCGACGTTGTCACCAGCCTGACCCTGGTCCAGCAGCTTGCGGAACATTTCGACGCCGGTGCAGGTGGTCTTGACGGTGGGGCGGATGCCGACGATCTCAACTTCGTCGCCGACCTTGATGATGCCGCGCTCGACGCGACCGGTCACCACGGTGCCGCGGCCAGAGATGGAGAACACGTCTTCCACGGGCATGAGGAAGGTGCCGTCCACGGCGCGCTCGGGCTCGGGAATGTAGCTGTCGAGGGCGTCGGCCAGCCTGAAGATGGAGGGCTCGCCGATGTCGGACTGGTCGCCTTCCAGGGCCTTCAGGGCGGAACCGATGATGATGGGGGTGTCGTCGCCGGGGAAGTCGTATTTGCTCAGCAGTTCGCGAACTTCCATTTCGACCAGTTCGAGCAGTTCGGGGTCGTCCACCATGTCGGCCTTGTTCATGTAGACGATGATGTAAGGCACGCCCACCTGACGGGCCAGGAGGATGTGCTCGCGGGTCTGGGGCATGGGGCCATCGGCGGCGGACACGACCAGGATGGCGCCGTCCATCTGGGCGGCACCGGTGATCATGTTCTTGACGTAGTCGGCGTGACCCGGGCAGTCAACGTGGGCGTAGTGGCGGGTGGCCGTTTCGTATTCCACGTGGGCGGTGTTGATGGTAATGCCGCGGGCCTTCTCTTCGGGCGCGCTGTCGATCTGGTCGTAGCCCTTGGCCTCGCCACCGAATTTCTTCGCCAGAATCGTCGTGATCGCCGCCGTCAGAGTGGTCTTGCCATGGTCAACGTGACCAATCGTGCCCACGTTTACGTGCGGTTTCGTCCGCTCAAACTTGCCTTTTGCCATGATTTTCCCTCTTTCCCTAAAGAATCGGTGGTGCCTATGGGCAGGATTGAACTGCCGACCTCTCCCTTACCAAGGGAGTGCTCTACCACTGAGCTACATAGGCTTCAAATCGCTACTGCTACTACTAAACTGGAGCGGGTGAAGGGAATCGAACCCTCGTCATAAGCTTGGAAGGCTTCTGCTCTACCATTGAGCTACACCCGCGCGGCTAAAGACCCAGCTCATTCGGCGCTTATGCGCCAATTTACGTCTTTCAACCAAAAATACCTTGGTGGTGGGGGAAGGATTCGAACCTTCGAAGGCAGAGCCGTCAGATTTACAGTCTGATCCCTTTGACCGCTCGGGAACCCCACCGAAACAAAGCCGCAGATTATGGAGATATTCGGCGGCTTTGTCAAACCCCTTTTGTTATTTTTCCACCAGGATGCGCAACATGCGGCGCAGGGGCTCGGCGGCTCCCCACAGCAGCTGGTCGCCGACGGTAAAGGCGGACAGATACTGGGGCCCCATGGTGAGCTTGCGCATGCGACCGACGGGCACGGTCAGGGTGCCGGTGACGGCAGCGGGAGTGAGCTCCTTCATGGTGATTTCACGGTCGTTAGGCACGACCTTCACCCAGCTGTTGTGGGCGGCGATGATGCCGTGAATCTCGTCCAGGGGAACGTCCTTGGTCATCTTGATGGTCAACGCCTGGCTGTGGCAGCGCATGGCACCGATGCGCACGCACAGGCCATCGATGGGGATCTGGTTGCCGGAGCGGCCGAGAATCTTGTTGCACTCCACCTGGGCCTTCCACTCTTCCTTGCTCTGGCCGGATTCGAGCTGGACGTCGATCCACGGGATCAGCGAACCGGCGAGGGGCACGGGCCAGGCATCCAGGGGATAGCGGTCGGAGCGGATGAAATCGGCCACCTTCTTGTCGATTTCGAGAATCGCCGAGGCGGGATCGTCGAGCAGGGCCTTCACTTCGCCATTGACGGCGCCCATCTGCTGGATCAGCTCGCGCATGTTGCGGGCACCGGCGCCGGAGGCGGCCTGGTAGGTCATGGGGCTGATCCATTCGATCAGACCCTTGTCGAAAAGCCCGCCGATGGCCATCAGCATCAGGGACACGGTGCAGTTGCCGCCGACGTAGGTTTTGATGCCCTTGGCCAGGCCGTCCCGGATGACGTTCTTGTTCACCGGGTCGAGGATGATGATGGCGTCGTCCTTCATCCGCAGGGTGGAGGCGGCGTCGATCCAGTAACCGTTCCAGCCGGCGGCGCGCAAGTCGCCATAGACCTCCTTGGTATAGTCGCCGCCCTGGCAGGAAATGATGGCGTCCATGGCCTTCAGTTCGGCTATGCTCTTGGCGTCCTTGAGGGGCGGCACGTCCTTGCCGACATCCGGTCCCTTGCCGCCGACGTTGGAGGTGGTGAAGAACACCGGCTCGATAACGTCAAAATCGCGCTCTTCGCGCATCCGCTGCATCAGCACGGAACCCACCATCCCGCGCCATCCGATCAAACCCACGCGCATCATTTTCGTTTCCTCGATTCGTCAGTAATTGGTCAAAGGGCCGCCACCACGGCGTCGCCCATGGCGGAACACGACACCTTCCGCGTGCCCTCGGTGTATATGTCGGCGGTACGGTAGCCCTGGGCCAGCACCTTCTCCACCGCGTTCTCGATGCGCTTGGCCGCCGCCTCCTGATTGAAGGTGTAGCGCAGCATCATGGACACCGACAGAATGGTGGCCAGGGGGTTGGCCACGTCCTTGCCGGCGATGTCCGGCGCCGAACCGTGGATGGGCTCGTACATGCCCTTGTTGTTCTGGTCCAGGGAGGCGGAAGGCAGCATGCCGATGGAGCCGGTGAGCATGGAAGCCTCGTCGGACAGGATGTCGCCGAAGATGTTGCCGGTGACGATCACGTCGAACTGCTTGGGATTGCGCACCAGCTGCATGGCGGCGTTGTCCACGTACATGTGGGACAGCTCCACCTCGGGATATTGCTTCGACACCTCGATGACGATTTCTTTCCACAGCTCGGAGCACTCCAGCACGTTGGCCTTCTCCACCGAGCACAGCTTCCTGTTGCGCTTCATGGCGATGCCGAAGGCCACTTCCGCCACCCGGCGCACTTCCGACTCGGAATAGACCATGGTGTTGAAGCCGACGCGCTCGCCGCCGCGGGTTTCAATGCCCCGGGGCTGACCGAAGTAGATGTCGCCGGTGAGTTCGCGCACGATCATGATATCCAGGCCGGACACCACTTCGGGCTTGAGGGTCGAGGCGGAGGCCAGCTCGGCGTACATCAGGGCCGGGCGCAGGTTGGCGAAAAGATTGAGCTCCTTGCGGATGCGCAGCAGGCCGCGCTCGGGGCGCAGGGGACGGTCCAGGGTATCGTACTTGGGGCCGCCCACGGCGCCAAGCAGGACGGCATCGGCTTCCTTCGCCAGCTTGAGGGTGGCCTCGGGCAGCGGGTCCCCCGCCGCGTCGTAGCCGGCGCCGCCGATGGGCGCCTCTTCCATTTCCACTTTCAGGCCGTCGCTGGACAGGGCTTTCAGCACTTTCACCGCCTGGGCGACGATTTCCGGCCCGATGCCGTCACCGGGCAATACTGCGATTTTCATAGTTTCTCCGTGAGGAGTGAGAAGTGAGGAACAAGGAGAAAAGGCAGCGCCTCACTCTTCACTCTTCACTCCTCACCAATTACTAAAACAACCAGGGTTCCGCGTGGCGGCGTTTTTCCTCGTACGCCTTGATCTTGTCGGCATGGCGCAGGGTCAGGCCGATATCGTCCCAACCGTTGAGCAGGCATTCCTTGCGGAAGGGATCCACCTCGAAATTGAAGCCCTGGCCGGCAGGGGTCGTCACCGTCTGGGCCTCCAGGTCCACCGTCAGGCGGTAGCCTTCCTGGGCCTCGGTTTCCTTGAACAGGCGGTCCACCGCCTCGGCGGGCAGGACGATGGGCAGGATGCCGTTCTTGAAACAGTTGTTGAAAAAGATATCGGCGAAGCTGGGGGCGATGATCACCCGGAAACCGTAGTCCAGCAGCGCCCACGGCGCATGCTCGCGGCTCGAACCGCAGCCGAAATTCTCCCGCGCCAGCAACACGCTCGCTCCCTGGTAGCGGGGCTGATTGAGGACGAAATCGGGATTCAACGGGCGCTTGCTGTTGTCCATGCCCGGCTCGCCCTGATCCATATAGCGCCACTCGTCGAAGGCGTTGGGGCCGAAGCCGCTGCGCTTGATGGACTTGAGGAACTGCTTCGGGATGATGGCGTCGGTGTCCACGTTGGCGCGGTCGAGGGGCGCCACCAAGCCTTCCAGACGTACGAACTTATCCATCACTGCGCCTTCTGGGCCGCCACGGCCACGTTGCCGCCGTGCTTGCCGCCGTCGATCCACAGCATCACGCCGACGGCGATGGCGGCGAGCAGCGCCACCTTCACCACCACCACTGCGATCAGTTTCTTTTTCATGCTCATCGCCACCTCACTTCGCCGCTTTCTCGATGGCCTCGCCACCCTTCTTGATGTCCTTGCCCACGCCCTGCACCGTATTGCACCCGGCCAGGGCCAAACCCGCCACCAGGGCAACAATCGTCAACATCCATTGCTTGGCATTCATGCTCGCTCTCCTCACAGGATTTCACGCACATCCACGAAGCGCCCGGCGATGGCCGCCGCGGCCGCCATGGCCGGGCTCACCAGATGGGTGCGGCTTCCCGCCCCCTGGCGCCCCTCGAAATTGCGGTTGGAGGTGGAAGCGCAGCGCTCTCCCGGCTCCAGCCTGTCGTCGTTCATGGCCAGGCACATGGAACAGCCCGGCGCCCGCCACTCGAAGCCGGCGGCGATGAAAATCTTGTCCAGGCCTTCGGCCTCGGCCTGCTGCTTCACCAGGCCGGAACCCGGCACCACCAGCACCTGCTTGACGCTGTCGGCCTTATGACGACCCTTGGCCACGGCGGCGGCGGCTCGCAAATCCTCGATGCGGGAGTTGGTGCAGGAGCCGATGAACACCTTGTCCACCTTGATGGCGCTGATCGCCATGTTGGGCTGCAGCCCCATGTACTCCAGGGCCCGCTCGATGCCGCCTCGCTTCACCGGGTCCGCTTCCTTCTTCGGGTCGGGCACGGCGCCGTCGATGGTGGTCACCATTTCTGGGGAGGTCCCCCAGGTCACGTGGGGCTTGATGGCGGCGGCATCCAGTTCTACCACCGCGTCGAACTTGGCGCCGTCGTCGCTCTTCAGGGTGCGCCAGTAGGCCACGGCCTTCTCCCACAGTTCGCCCTGGGGCGCGAAGGGACGGCCCTTGACGTAGTCGATGGTGACATCGTCCACCGCCACCATCCCGGCCCGGGCACCGGCCTCGATGGCCATGTTGCACAGGGTCATGCGCCCTTCCATGGACAGGTCGCGGATGGCGCTGCCGGCGAACTCGATGGCGTAGCCGGTGCCGCCGGCGGTGCCGATCTTGCCGATCACCGCCAAGGCGATGTCCTTGGCGGCAACGCCCTTGCCCAGGGCACCCTCCACCTTCACCAGCATGGCCTTGGATTTCTTCTGCAACAGGCACTGAGTGGCGAGCACGTGCTCCACCTCGGACGTGCCGATGCCGTGGGCCAGCGCGGCAAAGGCGCCGTGGGTGCTGGTGTGGGAATCGCCGCATACCACCGTCATGCCGGGTAGGGTCGCGCCCTGCTCGGGGCCGATGACGTGGACGATGCCCTGGCGCAGGTCGCCCATCCTGAATTCGGTGATGCCGAATTCGGCACAGTTGGCGTCCAGGGTTTCCACCTGGGCGCGGGACACCGGATCGGTGATGCCCTGTTCGAGGTGATGGGTGGGCACGTTGTGGTCGGGCACCGCCAGGATGGAGGCCACGCGCCAGGGCTTGCGCCCGGCCAGTTTGAGGCCCTCGAAGGCCTGGGGGCTGGTCACCTCGTGAACCAGGTGCCGGTCGATGTACAACAGGGCGGTACCGTCGGCTTCCTCATGCACCACGTGGGATTGCCACAACTTGTCGTAAAGGGTCTGGGCACTCATGGAGCGATCCGCAACAAATCCGAAAATAAACCGGTGATTATTACACAATCGCCCACGACCGAACAGAGCGGCGCCAAGTCCGGCACCGACCCCACCCGTTCCCTTCCCCCTGCCTTCCTCCCCCCCTGCGCTCCAGCGCGGGATTCCATCCGACAGCCCCAGGTCATGTCCGACAGTGTTGCCTTGGTGGTAGACGATTCCCTTTCGATGCGACGTTACATCCGCCATCCTGCAAAATGAGCTGGAGTTCCGCAAAACCCATGAAGCGGCAAGCACGGACGGCGACCTGCGTTCCCGCTTTGCCCACCGCCAGGACGCCCATATCGTCCTGATCACCGCCAGGGAAGAAATCCTCGCTAACCCTGCTCCTCGGGCAGCCGCAGCTTCGCCCCCACCAGCAGCAGCGCCGCCAGGGCGCAGGCGGCGGCCAGGGTAAAGGTCCAGGCGGGGCCGACGGCGTCCCAGGTGTAGCCGCTGTAGAGACCGCCCAGGGTGCCGCCTGCACCGAAGGAAATGCTGTTGTAGATGGCCTGCCCCTTGGACTGGTGGCGGCCGCGGAACATGCGGTGCACCACCGCCACCGCCGCCGCGTGGTAGGCGCCGAAGGTGGCGGCGTGAAGGACCTGGGCCGCCAGCACCAGGGCGAACCATTCCACCCCCCAGCCGATAGCAAGGAAGCGCATCATGGCGAGGAAAAAGCTCGCCAGCAGCACCCGCCGCAGGGACAGGGCCTCGAACAGGCGCGGCATCCACAAGAAGACGCCGATCTCGCAGATCACCCCCACCGCCCACAGCCAGCCCACGGTACCCTTGCTGTAGCCGTGGTCCACCAGGTAGATGGAGTAGAAGGTGTAATAGGGGCCGTGGGCCGCCGCCATGAGAAAACCGCCCCCGATGAAGGCCAGCACTTCCGGGCGGCGCACCACGGACCAGACCGGCAGATGGTCGGTATGATGGGGCTCCACCCGGGCCTCGGGAATGTAGCGGGAAAACAGCACGATCCCCGCCATGAAGCCGAGGATGGCCCACAGCAGGGCGCGGATGGGCAGAAAATCGAGCAGGTAGCCGAGCCCCACCACGGCGACGATGAAGCCCACCGAGCCCCAGAGACGGATGCGCCCGTATTTGCCGGTGTGTTCCCCCAGGTGGCTGAGGGTGGTGGCCTCCACCAGGGGCAGCGAAGCGCTCCAGAAAAAACTCAGCAGGGCCATCACGGCGAACAGCCAGGCAAAGCTGGCGCCGAAGAACACCCCGAGGTAGGAAACCAGGCTCGCCGCCGCCGCGATCTGCACGATCAGCACCCGCCGCCCCAGGTGATCCGCCATCCAACCCCACAGATTGGGGGCGAAAATGCGCATCACCTGGAGCAGGGACATCAGCACCCCAATCTGGAAGGCGCTGAAATCGAGGGATTTCAGGTACAGGCCCCAATAGGGGGAGATGGCGCCGACAAAGGCGAAATAGAAGAAATAGAAGCCGGACAGGCGCCAGTAGTGGTGCATCGCAAGCCGAACGAACGCTGCCGGCCGGCCTCAGCCGCCCCGTGACTTACCCGGAATTTTCGGCGTGGCCGTCACCACATCGCCGCACTGGGCCCGGTGGCGCAGGGCATGGTCGATCAGGGTCAGGGCCAGCATGGCCTCGGCGATGGGGGTGGCGCGGATGCCGACGCAGGGGTCGTGGCGGCCCTCGGTGGACACGCTGGCCGGATTGCCGGCCTTGTCGATGCTGCGCCGCGCGATGCGGATGCTGGAAGTGGGCTTGATGGCGATGTTGACCACGATGTCCTGGCCGGTGGAAATCCCGCCCAGCACGCCGCCGGCGTGGTTGGAGAGGAAGCCTTCCGGGGTCAGCTCGTCGCCGTGCTCGCTGCCCTTCTGGGCGATGCTGGCGAAGCCGGCGCCGATCTCCACCCCCTTCACCGCGTTGATGCCCATCATGGCGTGGGCGATGTCCGCGTCCAGGCGGTCGTACACCGGCTCGCCCCAGCCCACGGGAACTCCTTCGGCCACCACGGTGATCTTGGCGCCAACGGAGTCGCCTTCCTTGCGCAAAGCGTCCATGTAGGCCTCCAGCTCCGGCACCAGGGCGGCGTTGGCGGCGAAGAAGGGATTCTCCCCCACCATGCCCCAGTCCTGGAACGGCACCTCGATGGGGCCCAACTGGGACATGTAGCCCCGGACGACAATCCCGTAGCGCTCCTTGAGCCACTTCTTGGCGATGGCCCCGGCCGCCACCCGCACCGCCGTCTCCCGGGCGGAGGAGCGGCCGCCGCCGCGGTAGTCGCGGATGCCGTATTTCTGCCAATAGGTGTAGTCGGCGTGGCCGGGGCGGAAGGTCTCGGCGATGGTGCCGTAATCCTTGCTGCGCTGGTCCTGGTTGCGGATCAGCAGCCCGATGGGAGTGCCGGTGGTCTTGCCTTCGAACACCCCGGACAGGATTTCCACTTCGTCCGGCTCCCGGCGCTGGGTCACGTGGCGGGAAGTGCCGGGCTTGCGCCGGTCCAGCTCCGCCTGGATGTCCGCCGCGGAGATTTCCAGCCCCGGTGGGCAGCCGTCCACCACGCAGCCGATGGCGGGACCGTGGGATTCGCCGAAGGAAGTGACCGTGAAAAGGGTGCCGAAGGTGTTGCCGGACATGGGTTTTCTCGCAATTGCAAAGGCCGAAGTCTAACATAAGTCCATAACCGCCTTAATCATGAAAATCCACCACCTCACCGCCGCCGACGCCCTGCGCAGCCTCAACAGCCGCGCCGAGGGCCTTTCCCGAGTCGAGGCGGAACGGCGACTGCGGGAGTACGGCCTCAACCGCATCGAGCACGTCCGCCCCGTCCCCCTGCCGTGGCGCTTCCTGCGGGAGTTCACCCATTTCTTCGCCCTGATCCTGTGGCTGGCGACGGGGCTGGCTTTTTTCGCCGACGCCCTCGCGCCGGGCCAGGGCATGGCCACCCTGGGCTGGGCCATCCTGGGCGTGATCGGCATCAACGGCGTCTTCTCCTTCTGGCAGGAATACCGGGCGGAAAAGGCTCTGGCCGCCCTGGAGAAGCTCCTGCCGCGACAGACGAAGGTGTGGCGGGACGGATCGGTCATTCCCCTGCCGGTGCAGGAGTTGGTGCCCGGCGACGTGGTGGAAGTGCAGGAAGGCGACGAGGTGCCCGCCGACTGCCGGCTGATCGAGGCCTTCGGCGTGCGGGTGAACAACGCCACCGTCACCGGCGAATCCCTGCCCAAGGCTCGGGACGCCCAACCCAGCGACGCGGAGGACCTGCTGCGGGCGAAAAACATTCTCCTGGCCGGTACCGCTCTCGTCTCCGGGGAAGGCAAGGCCGTGGTCTTCGCCACCGGCGGCCACACGGAATTCGGCAAGATCGCCCACCTCACTCAGACCGCACGGGGACACATCTCTCCGCTACAGCGGGAGATCGCCCGCCTCTCGCGCCTGGTGGCCGCCCTCGCCACCCTGCTGGGAATCGTCTTTTTTCTCATCGGCCAGGCCATCGGCCTGTCCTTCTGGGACAGTTCGCTTTTCGCCATCGGCATCCTCGTCGCCAACGTGCCGGAGGGCCTGCTGCCCACCGTGACCCTCGCCTTGGCCATGGCCACCCAGCGCATGGCGGCGCGCAACGCCCTGGTGCGCCATCTGCCGGCGGTGGAAACCCTGGGGTCGGCGACCGTCATCGTCACCGACAAAACCGGCACCCTGACCTGCAACCGCATGACGGCCAAATCCCTATTTGTCGCCGGCGAGTTGCGCCCCCCCGCCGACTTCGCCGCCGACCCCGATCTGGCCCATGCCTTCGCCCCCTTCCTCGCCACCGCGCGCCTGTGCCACAACCTCAAGGAAACGGACGGGGGCTGGCTGGGGGACCCCATGGAAATCGCCCTGGTGGAAATGGCCCGCCCCCATGCCCCCCATCGAGACGAGGCGCCGCGTCTGGACGAACTGCCCTTCGATACGGAACGCAAGCGCCTGTCGGTGCTGCACCGGACGCCGGAAGGCCTGGCGGTGTTCACCAAGGGAGCGCCGGAGACGGTGCTGCCCCTCTGCGCCTCGGTGCTGACCGCGACAGGCCGGCAAGCCCTGGACGACGCCTGGCGCCAGCGCTTTCTCGATGCCCAGGAGGCCATGGCCGAGCAGGGGCTGCGGGTGCTGGCCTTCGCCTACCGCCCCGTCGGGCGGGACTGGCGGCGGGAGGAACTGGAGAACGCGCTCATCCTCCTCGGCCTGGTGGGCTTGGAAGACCCCCCCCGGCTGGAAGTGCCGGCGGCGATTGCCAAATGCCGGGAAGCCGGCATCCGGGTGATCATGGTCACCGGCGACCATCCCCGCACCGCCGTCGCCATCGGGAAGGAAATCGGCCTGCTCCGCACCGCCGATCCCACCGTGCTGACCGGCGACCAACTGCGCCATTTGTCCCGCACCCAATTGCAGCTCGCCCTGGACGCGGAGGAAATCCTCTTCGCCCGGGTCAGCGCCGACCAGAAGCTGGCCATCGTCTCGGCCCTGAAGCAGAAACGGCACATCGTCGCCGCCACCGGCGACGGCGTGAACGACGCCCCCGCCCTGAAACGGGCCGACATCGGCATCGCCATGGGCCTGTCGGGCACCGACGTGGCCCGAGAGGCGGCGGACATGGTGCTGCTGGACGACAACTTCGCCAGCATCGTCGCGGCGGTGGAGGAAGGACGGGCGGTGTACCAGAACATCCGCAAATTCCTCACCTACATCCTCACCTCCAACATCCCGGAAATCGTGCCCTACCTGGCCTTCGTCCTGTTCCGCATCCCTTTGCCCCTGACGGTGGCGCAAATCCTGGCGGTGGACCTGGGCACCGACATGCTGCCGGCCTTGGGGCTGGGGGCGGAGAAGCCTCATTCTGACGTGATGAGGCAGCCGCCGCGCCCGCGCCAAGAGCGCCTGCTCAACGGACCGCTATTGGCAAGATCCTATTTGTTCCTGGGCGTGCTGGAAGCGGCGGCGGCCATGGCGGCGTTCTTTTTCGTCCTCCATGGCGGCGGCTGGCATTACGGGGAACCGCTGTCAGCCAATGCGCCCCTCTACTTGCAGGCCACCACGGCCACCCTGTCGGCCATCATCGCCATGCAGGTGGTGAACGTCTTCCTCTGCCGCCACGAACGGGAGCCCGCCCTGGGGCGGGGATTTTTCGGCAACCGGCTGATCCTGTGGGGAGTCGCCGTCGAGCTGCTCCTGATCGCCGTCATCGACTATACGCCGTGGGGCAACGCCCTTTTCGGCACCGCCCCCCTCGACACAGAGGCCTGGCTGTTCGTGCTGCCTTTCGCCGCCGCGATGCTGGCGGCGGAGGAAGTCAGGAAATGGCTGGCGCGGCGGAGGGGGGGCTATAATTGAAGCGAAAGAGAGCGTTGACGTCATGAAACCTCAAGCCCCCAATCCCCTCCAGGAACTGCTCGCCAAGGTGAAGGAGGCCGAGCGGAAAAAGCGTCTCGGCCGGCGCGACAACCCGCGCGCCGACCCCCAGAGCCGCTGGGTCCGCTTCAACCACTTCGTCTGGGACAAACGCCGCGGCGAGGGTTGACCCGCCGGGCGATCAATATTCGTTGATGCCGCTATCCGGGAAATCGGGCTCGGGGTAGTAGTTCACCGCCTCCACCTCGTTGCCGTTTCCCAGGTATTCCACTTCGTCGAAGCTCACCTGCTTGGCGATGGCTATGCCCCGGCCATGGGTGTCGAACACCCGGTCCGGCTGGATTTCCAGGTAGCGGGTCCAGTCGAAGCCCTGGCCCTGGTCCTTGATGTTGAGGCGGATTTCTCCCGGCTGACGCTGGAACATGACGTCCACGCAGCGCTGGGAATAGGGCGGAGTCTTCTGGCGGCGCTCGATCTCCTCCAGCCATGTCCCCTCCTCGATCAGTTCCGATTTCGTCTTGTAGCCGATCTCCAAGTTGCCGTGCTCGACGGCGTTGATCAGCAGTTCGGTGATGCCCACCACCACCAGATCGGCGTCGGGGTAGGCGCTGGCCAGAAGCTTGCCCAGGACGGTCGCCTCCTCCACGGTCTTGACCTGGAAGTGGCCGGCCTGCATTTCGATCAGCTTGCCCTCGCACTGCTCCACCTGCACCTGGAGGGCACGGTAGTTGGCGTGGTCGGTCACCGCCGTTTTGACCACGGCCAACAGCAGCTCTTCCTCCACCGGCTTGGTCAGGTAGTAATGGGCGCCGCCCCGCAGGTTCTCGGTCAGGTCCCGGGGATCGTGGTCCCGGGCCTGCATGATGACCGGCACCAGCTTCAGCACCGGGTGGGTCTTGATTTTGTTGAGCACGTCCAGGCTATCCGTTCCCCCCTCGTGGCACCTTTCCAAGATCACGGCATCGAAGCGGGTGGGGGTGCGCTTGAGCTGGGCCAAGGCCTCCACGTCGTTCCCTACCTGCACCACTTCGTACCCCTCCTGCGACAGGACGCGGACGATGACCTCGCGATTGGCGGCATCGCTGTCCGCGACCAGGACGGTGGCGTTGCTCATGTTTTTCTCCCCGGAGAAAACTGTCTGACTCTTAAATCATAGACGAGCGCAGCAACTCCACCCCAAGGCCGACGCCGAACCCCGTCACGTCGGAAGCCACGGCTCCCAGGCCGCCGTCGCAGCGGCTGGCGGAAAGGTCCACATGGAGCCAGGGCAGATCGCCGACGAAACGCAGCAGGAAACGCCCCGCCAGGATATGGTCGGCCTCGGAGTCCATGGTGCATTGCTTGATGTCGGCGATCTTGCTCTCCAGGCCCTCCTCGTAGTCCGCGTCCAGGGGAAAGGCGCACACCCGCTCGCCGGCCGCCTTGCCCGCCTTCACCGCCGCCGCGGCCAGTTCCTCCTGGTTGGACAGCACGCCGGAGTAGCGCGCCCCCAGGGCCACCGCCATGCTGCCGGTGAGGGTGGCGAAATCCACGATGGCGGCGGGCTTCTCCTTGGCCGCCAGGGCCAGGGTGTCCGCCAGCACCATGCGTCCCTCGGCGTCGGTGTGGACGATCTCGATGGTGGTGCCGTTGAGGGCCGTGATCACGTCGTTCTGTTTGTAGGCGGCGGGGCTGATATGGTTCTGGGCCAAGGCGAGCCAGGCGTCCAGGGCCACCGGCAGCTTCAGCCGCGTCGCCGCCAGCAGTATCCCCAGGACCACCGCCGAGCCGTTCATGTCCTCGTGCATGCCGTGCATGTAGCGGGCGGGCTTGAGGTTGTGGCCGCCGGTGTCGAAGCAGATGCCCTTGCCCACCAGGGCCACGGTCTTCTTCGCCCCCTTGGGCCGGTAGGACAGGCGCACGATGGCCGCCTCCTCGTCTCCGCTGCCCTGGGCCACGGCGACGAAGGCGCCGGCCCCCAGCTTGCGCAGCTTTTTCATGTCGAATTCCTCCACCCCCCAGCCGTTGTCCTTGGCCAGCTTGCGCACCTGCTCCCGGTAGGCCTTGGGGGTCAGCTCATTGGCTGGGAGCAGGGTCAGCGCCCGGGTCAGGACGCTGCCCTCGGCCAGGGCCTGCTGAAGAGCGAAGCCATCGCCGGCCTTCCAGCCGTGGAGGGCGATTTTCTTCAGGGCCTTGCGCTCGTCCTTGCTCTTCCTCAACGGCAGCAGGGGGGCGTTGAGCAGGGCCACCAGCACGGCGTCTTCCGCCAGTTGCCGGCGCTGCGCCTCGCTGCCGAACACCGCCAGGGCGATTTCCTGGGGCCGCTCCCCGGTCAGTGCCTGGAGCGCCTTGCGTATCAAAACGTGGCGCTCGAAGGGCGACTGCTTCTCGTCCACCATTGCCCACACCGCCAGCCCGCCGCCGGGCAGGTCCGCGGCGAGGGGGGATTTGGCCAGCTCCTCGGCCTTCATGCCCCGGCGTTTGAGCCGGGCCGCCGCCACGTCCTTGCAGGGCACGGCGGGCAGGGCCTTCGACTTGGGCAGGAGGAACAGCACGTGGCCCGCGGCGGCGGCCTGAGCCTCGGACATAAGAGGTTGTAATTGCGTGATTTTAGGCAACATGGAATGGGTCTCTCAATGGGGGAAAACTTGACCAAAGCGGTTTGGTTGGTCAATGATAGCAGGTTGCTGGACGGAATCCGGCACTAGAAAAACACTAGGCACAGGCGCGCCGATACAGGCGCCCGCAAACAGGACACGACACGAACACCCGCTCTCCGCGCGCAGCCCAGAGGCTCCGCGCCGCTTTCGCGTGCCCGCGACGGCAAAGGCCAGGTTTCGTTATTCGGAAAGACTTGCTTACCGGAGGTAACACACGTATGTCGAATATCCCGGACACGGATCCGCAGGAAACCCAGGAGTGGCTCGACGCCCTGGAATCGGTGCTTGAACTGGAAGGCGCCGAACGGGCCCACTACCTGCTGGAAAAGCTGATCGACAAGGCCCGCCGTTCCGGCGCCCACCTGCCGTTCACCGCCACCACCGCCTACCTCAACACCATCCCGGTGGGCCAGGAAGAGCACATCCCCGGCGACCAGGCCATGGAGCGCCGCATCCGCGCCATCATCCGCTGGAACGCCATCGCCATGGTGATGCGCGCCAACGTGAAGGCCCCCGGGGTCGGCGGCCACATCGCCTCCTTCGCCTCCGCCGCCACCCTGTACGACGTGGGTTTCAACCATTTCTTCCGCGGCGCGTCCCACCCCGGCGGCGGCGACCTGCTCTACATCCAGGGCCATTCCGCCCCCGGCATCTATTCCCGCGCCTTCCTCGAAGGCCGTATCTCCGAGGAGCAGATGGAAAACTTCCGCCAGGAAGTGGACGGCAAGGGCCTCTCGTCCTATCCGCACCCCTGGCTGATGCCCGATTTCTGGCAATTCCCCACGGTGTCCATGGGTCTCGGCCCCCTGCAGGCCATCTACCAGGCCCGCTTCATGAAGTACCTCACCGACCGGGGCATCGCCGACAACAGCGACCGCAAGGTGTGGGCCTTCCTCGGCGACGGCGAGACCGACGAGCCGGAATCCCTCGGTGCCATCTCCCTCGCCGGCCGCGAGAAGCTCGACAACCTGGTGTTCGTCATCAACTGCAACCTGCAGCGCCTCGACGGGCCGGTGCGGGGCAACGGCAAGATCATCCAGGAACTGGAAGGCGTGTTCCGCGGCGCCGGCTGGAACGTCATCAAGGTGATATGGGGCCGTTACTGGGACCCCCTACTGGCCGCCGACAAGACCGGCCTACTGCGCCAGCGCATGGAAGAGTGCGTGGACGGCGACTACCAGAACTACAAGTCCAAGGACGGCGCCTACGTGCGCCAGCACTTCTTCGGCAAGTACCCGGAGCTGCTGGAACTGGTGGCCAACATGTCCGACGACGACATCTGGCGCCTCAACCGGGGCGGCCACGACCCGTCCAAGATTTACGCCGCCTACGCCGCCGCCATGCGCCACACCGGCCAGCCGACGGTAATCCTGGCCAAGACCGTGAAGGGCTACGGCATGGGCGAATCGGGCGAGTCCCAAAACCCCACCCACCAGGCGAAGAAAATGTCCGACGCGGCCCTCAAGGCCTTCCGCGACCGCTTCAACATTCCGGTGGCCGACGACAAGCTCCACGACGTGCCCTACTACAAGCCGGCCCCCGACAGCCCGGAGATACAGTACCTCCAGGAGCGCCGCAAGGCTCTGGGCGGCTATCTCCCCGCCCGCCGTCCCAAGGCGGCGAAGCTGGCGGTGCCCAAGCTGGCCGACTTCGACGCCCAACTCCACGGCACCGGCGAACGGGAAATCTCCACCACCATGGCCTTCGTCCGCATCCTTTCCACCCTGGTGAAGGATAAGGTGATCGGCAAGCACGTGGTGCCCATCGTCCCCGACGAGGCCCGCACCTTCGGCATGGAAGGCATGTTCCGCCAGCTCGGCATCTACTCCTCCCAGGGCCAGCTCTACGTGCCTCAGGACGCCGACCAGGTGGCCTACTACCGGGAATCCCAGAACGGCCAGATTCTGGAGGAAGGCATCAACGAAGCCGGCGCCATGGCGTCCTGGCTCGCCGCCGCCACCAGCTACAGCACCCACGGGGTGCCGATGATCCCGTTCTACATCTACTACTCCATGTTCGGCTTCCAGCGCATCGGCGACCTGGCCTGGGCCGCCGGCGACTCCCGCGCCCGGGGCTTCCTCCTCGGCGGCACCGCCGGCCGCACCACCCTGAACGGCGAGGGCCTGCAACACGAGGACGGCCACAGCCACCTGATGGCGGCCACCATCCCCAACTGCGTGTCCTACGACCCCACCTACGCCTACGAACTGGCGGTCATCATCCAGGACGGCCTGCGCCGCATGGTGGAGGAACAGGAAGACGTGTTCTACTACCTCACGGTGATGAACGAGAACTACGTCCACCCCCCCATGCCCAAGGGCGCCGAGGAAGGCATCCTCAAGGGCATGTACCTGCTGAAGAAGGGTGACGCGAAAGCCAAGCTCAAGGTGCAGCTGATGGGCTCCGGCACCATCCTGCGGGAAGTGCTGGCCGCCGCCGACCTGCTGAAGAACGACTTCGGCGTCGACGCCGACGTCTGGAGCGTCACCAGCTACAACGAGCTGCGCCGCGACGGCCTCGACGCGCGCCGCCACAACCTGCTCCACCCCACCGCCAAGGCCAAGGAAAGCTACGTGGAGAAATGCCTCAAGGGCCGCGCCGGCCCGGTCATCGCCTCCACCGACTACATCAAGGCCTACGCCGACCAGATCCGCGAATGGGTGCCGGGCCGCTACGTCACCCTGGGCACCGACGGCTTCGGCCGCTCCGACAGCCGGGAAGCCCTGCGCCGCTTCTTCGAGGTGGACCGCCACTACGTCGCGGTGGCCGCCCTCAAGGCCCTGGCCGACGAGGGACAGCTCCCCGCCGCCAAGGTGGCGGAGGCCATCAAGCAGTACGGCATCGACGTCAACAAACCCAACCCGCTGACGGTCTAAGGGGAGGGACGACATGGCGAACATCAAGGACATCCGCGTCCCCGACATCGGCAACTTCAAGGATGTCGAGATCATCGAAATCCCGGTCAAGGCCGGCGACACC
>JBFXHL010000007.1:0-51846 GCA_050177075.1 Sulfuricellaceae bacterium
TTTCCCCGTTCTTGCGCCGGTTCCAGATTTCCCCCTGCCAGGCGCCGCTCAGCTCCAGGGCGGCCCACATTTCCCGGTAAAAGTTGGGATTGTGGCGGCCGGACTTGAGAATGGAAGGTTTGGCTCCCAGGACTTCGCCGATTTCATAGCCGGTGATGCGGGTAAAGGCCGGGTTGACGGACTCGATGCAGGCATGCTCGTCCGTGACCATGATGCCCTCCGCCGAGGTATCGAACACCTTCTGCGCCAGCTTCAAATGGTGGTTGCTGATGGAGAGTTGTTGCTCACGTTCCCGCAGGGCTTTTTGCAGTTCCTGCACGTAATCGTGTTCGATGCTGGCGAGGATGTCGCCGTAGGTGATGAGGCCGACCAGCTCCCCCGCCGGGCCGGTGACTCCCAGGTGGCGGATGTGGTTTTCGCTGAACAGGGTGCGGGCATGGTAGAGGCTGCTTTCCGCCGCTACGCATACCAGGGGTTTGCTGGCCATGTCCCAGATCGGGCCGTCGAGGCATTCGCGGCTGATGAGGCGGATGATGTCCCGTTCGGTGAGGATGCCCGTCTCGCCATCCGGACCTTCGACCACCAGGGCGTCGCGTCGCACCTCGCGCATTCTTTTGGCGGCCTCGCCGAGGGGCAGGGTACCGGGAACCCAGATGGGCGGTTCCCGCAACACGGAGTTCACGTCGCGCAGCTGAACGAAATACTCCACTCCCTGGTTTTGCACCACGTCCGACTGGGTGACGATGCCCAGAGGTTCGCCACCGTCGTTCACCACTACGTAATGGCGAACGCTGTCTAATTTGAAGCGCAGGGCCGCTTCGCCGACGGAAGTGCCGCCGTGAAGGGTCTTCACCGGTGACGACATGACGCGGGAAATCGGCGTGTCGAGGGCATCGGGTAGGGAGAAGTCGATGGCGAGGGCGTCCCGCTCGGTCCAGATGCCCAGCAATTGGCTTCCCTCCGTGACCAGGATGGAACTGCAGCGGGCATCGCTCATCAATCGTGCCGCTTCGCGGAGAGGAGTCTCCGGCGGACAGCTCAAGAGACGCGGATGCAGAATGCGTTCGACGGGCAGGTCGTAGCTCATGGAGGGTATTGTTAGCATTATTATTTATTACATCATCATATGCTTATTTTTCCCGAGCGCAAGTCTAGCAGGTCAGCCGGCGGTAGATGTCGGCCACCTTGAGGGGCAGTTGCCGCACCTCGGAAACGATGGTGTAGCGGGCCGGGCCGTACATGTGGGGCAGGTAGGCGCGGGCCTCGGTGTCGAGGGTGATGCAGAAGGGGTGGATGCCCGCCCGCCGGGCCTCTGCCAGGGCCTGGCGGGTGTCCTCGATGCCGTACTGGCCCCGGTACTGGTCGTGGTAATCGTCCGGCTTGCCGTCGGAAAGGGTGATAAGGAGCCGGGTGGCGGCGTCGGTGTCCTTGAGCAGGGCGGTCAGGTGGCGGATGGCGAAGCCCATGCGGGTGTAGTCCTGGGGGCGGATGCCCGAGATGCGCGCCCGGACTTCCTCGCCGTAGGGTTCGTCGAGGCGCTTGATGCGGTAGAGCTCGCAGCGCTTGCGGGTGATGCCGGAGAAGCCGTAGATGGCGTAGCGGTCCCCCAGAGTTTCCAGGGCTCCGCACAGCAGCAGGAGGGATTCCCGCTGGGCGTCGTTGATCCAGCCCCGGGTGCTGCCGCTCATGTCCACCAGGAACATGACCGCGATGTCGCGTTCCGCCCGGTGCATGTGGAGGAACAGGCGCTCGCTCATCTCCCGTCCGTCCCGGGTGTCGGCCAGGGCTTCCACCAGGGCGTCGATGTCCACTTCGTCCCCCTGGAACTGGCGCTTCAGCAGCCGGTCCTCGTCCCGCAGGGCCTCGAAGGTGCGGCGCAGGTGCTTGACCAGGCCGCTGTGCCGCGCCAGGGTGTCGGCGACGAAGCCGTCGCGGACCGGCGGCACGTCCTTCTCGCGCATCACGCACCAGTTCTTGCGGTAATGCTGGCGGCCGTAATCCCACTCCGGGTAGAGCAGCGCTCCCTCCTCGTGGTAGGTGCCCTGCCAGACCTCGTCCGGGTCCCGGGCCTGTTCCCAGTAGTCCTTCGGGTCGTACTCGCCGGGGCCGGCGGGCACCAGGTAGTCGGGGGGGATGTCGTCCAGGTCGAGGCGGATGGAGGTGAGCAGGCGGGCCACGTCGGCGGGGGGCGGCAGGGGCTTGCCGTCGAGGATCAGTTCCAGCTGCGGCAAGCCGCCCCGCTCCTCGCCTTCCCGCACGTCGAAACGGGGCGGGGGGGTGACTTCTCCCGGAGGAGCATGTTCCTGGGCCAGCTCGGCGAGGCGTACCCGGAGGAGCATTTTCTCCCGCGCCTGACGGGCTCCCATGGCCTCGGCCACGGCCGCCGGGCGCAGTTCGCCCTGGTAGCAGAAGGGAGCGGGCGGGGAAGCGGCATAGGCGCGGGGAAGAAGGGCGAGGCAGTCCTCCACCGTTGCCTCGGAGTGGGACAGCGCCGCGGCGAAGGCTTGCCATTCCGGCGCCAGGGTGTCGCTGGCCTCCAGCTTGAGGCGCTGCATCTCCCGGTGAAGGCCGGGCAGCTCCCGGCCGATGCAGGCCTCCAGGCGCAGGGTTTCCAGGGCGTGGAAGGCACGCAGGGCGCGCTGCGGGTCGGGGTAGGCGTCCAGGCAACGGAGGTCGGCGCGGAAGGTGCCGAAGCGGGTCTGGGCCCAGAGCAGGGCGGTCATGGCCTTGCACAGGGTGAAGTTCTGCTCCCGCTCCGGCATCTGTGCCACCACGGCGGGAAGGAAAAGGGTGCCGCTGTCGGTGTAGGGCGCTTCCCCCTGTTCCAGCTTAAGCTCCCGTCCCGACAGGCCGCGCAGAAAGGTGAGCAGGATGCCGCTGATCTGCTCCAGCACCACCCCGGCGGCCCGTTCGTGGCGCTGGTGGACGAAGCCTTCCACGTTTTGGAGCACTTCCATCGCTTCCCGTAGGCCGGCCTTGTCGTAGGTGTCCATGGCGTGGAGGGCCCAGGCCTCGATAAGCTGGCGGTCCATATGGGCCAGCAGGGCCTGGGCGCGGCCGGCGAACTGGTAGGCGATGGGGATGTTGTTGGAGGCGATGCGGCGCGTCCAGCCGAGGAGAAATTCCTGTTCGTCCCGGGGGAGGGCGGCAATGGCGGCGGCCAGATCCTCCACCTGGAGGAAGGTGAATTCCACCTCCAGCCACTGCTCCAGGGAGGCAAGGATGGCGTCGGCACTAAGGGGCTCGTCAGCCGCCATGGGTTAGAAGAGGGAGGAGGAGAGTTCCTGGATCGCCGTCAGCATGTCCGGGTCGTCGGTGACGGCCTGGGCAATGGCGCTCTGGCAGGCGGCGACGGCGGGAACGCCGGCGGCGATGAGCTTGCCGGCATGGACCAGGAGGCGGGTGCTGGCTCCTTCCTCCAGGCCGCTGCCCTTGAGGTTGCGGGTCATGTGTGCGAAGCGCACCAGCTTGTCCGCCAGGCCGGCGTCCACCTTGGCTTCGTTGGCGACGATCTTGCGCTCCAGGTCCTGGTTGGGGTAATCGAACTCCAGGGCGACGAAGCGCTGCCGGGTGGATTGCTTGAGGTCCTTGAGGACGCTCTGGTAGCCGGGGTTGTAGGAGACGGCGAGGCAGAAGCCGTCGCCGGCCCGCAGCAGGGTGCCGAGCTTTTCCATGGGCAGTTCCCGCCGGTCGTCGGCCAGGGGATGGATGACCACCAGGGTGTCCTTGCGCGCCTCGACGATCTCGTCCAGGTAGCAGATGGCGCCGGCCCGCACGGCGCGGGTGAGGGGGCCGTCCACCCAGGTGGTTTCGCCTCCCTTGACCAGGAAGCGTCCCACCAGGTCGGAGGCGGTGAGGTCGTCGTGGCAGGAGACCGTGATCAGGGGGCGCTTCAGGCGCCAGGCCATGTATTCCATGAAGCGGGTCTTGCCGCAGCCGGTGGGGCCCTTCAGCAGCACCGGCAGGCGGTTGCGGTAGGCCGCCTCGAAGATCGCGATTTCATCGCCGGTGGGCTCGTAGTAGGGCTCCGCCGTGATGTAATGCTCTTCCGGAGCGAAGGACTGGCTGTCCACGGTCTCGTTCGCCGGTCAGTCGGCGCAGCGGTAGTTGTCTTCCGGTTCAAGCGGCTTGACGATGTCGTCCAGGGGGCCGAGCTTCTTCACGATTTCCTCCATCTGGGCCTCGCGCTCCTGCTTGCGCGCCAGGCGTTTTTCCAGGGCGTCGGCGCGGATGGGGATGGTGTTCTCGTTGAACATCACCTGGCGCAGGAAGCGGAAGGCGAACTGCATCAACTCGATGTCGTCGTTGACGATGGCCAGCTTCTCTTCCGCCGTCAGTTCGTAGACGTCGTGAAAGGCGTCGCTGGAGACGAATTCGCGGAAGCGGTCCTGGTCGTAGCAGGCCATGAAGAACAGCTGCAGGCTGCGCTTGGAAGGCTTGCCGACGGTGGGGCCGGAGGACTTCTTCTTCAACACCAGTTGGCGCCAGCCGCGACCCAGTTCGTCGTACACGTCCACGCCCTGCTCCCTGCGGTAGTCCTCGATGGAAATGGGGCGGGGCTCGTCGTGGCCCTTGCAGTGGGCCTCCTTCACCATGGCGTAGGCGGCGGTATCGGTATATTCGTCCTGCTTGCGCATGGACAGCAGGGCGATGGGATAGTAGCGGCAGGCGGTGGGGCGGTCCTCGTAGACTGAGCAGCCTTCCGGGGTCATGAACTGGCAGGCGGTGCCGCCTTCGACGGGCTTGAGTTTTACGCCGGCGATGCTGTCCTTGTCCATTTCGTAGGGCAGGGTGTAGGCGTTGAGAAAATCGCCGGAATTCATCCCCAGGCGCTTTTTCAGGCGCAGGATGTCGTAGGGGGTGAGGGAAATGTCGATGTTGCCGCAGCAGGCGTTCCAGCAGGAGATACCCTTGCGGCACTGGAACGGGAAGGTGGCGTTGCCTTCGAGCAGGACGGGTTCCACCGGCATGCGCTGGAAGGGGGATTCGTTGATGTCGATAAGTGCGTCTGGCATGGTCTTGCTACCTCTTGAATGGCTTTCCGCAATAGGGAAGAACCGATAATTCTACTCTTTTACGCTGCCCCCGTGGCGGTCAAAAAAAACCGGGCGCCGTGGCGCCCGGTTTTAGTGCTACTGAACTGCTTGCGCAGCTTAGTGAGCGGCCGGCTTGAACAGCTTGGACTTGTCCACCAGATCCACGTGGGCACGCTTGAAGCAGGTCCAGGTCTTGGTGGTCTTGTCGTAGATGGAGTTGACGAAGCACTTCCAGTTCTGCTCGTCCACGAAGTTCTTGTCCATCCGGTAGTAGAAGCCGGGGTAGCGGCTCTCTTCGCGGAATTGGATGTGCTTCATGTGGGCTTCGGCAGTCAGGATGCGGTGGTAGTTTTCCCACGCGCGGAGCAGTTCGTGCAGGTCCTTGGCACGCATCTTCTGGGCGTCTTCCTTGAGCATGCCCAGCTTTTCTTCGGCCACGGCGAGCATCTTGTCGTTGGTGGTGTAGTAGGTGGCAACACCGGCAACGTACTCGTCCATGATCTTCTGGAGACGGAACTGCAGCATCTTCGGCGTGATGTAGTTGGGGTTCACGTCGATGGCGGTGGTGTAGTCCTTGTGCTCCAGGAAGTTGCGGACCGGTTTGTAGATCTCTTCCACCAGCTGCTCGGCGGGGGTGTCGAGCTCCACTTTCAGGTCCTTGTTGTCCACGCAGTACTTCACCATCGCCTTGGCGGCCAAACGGCCTTCGGCGTGGGAACCGGAGGAGAACTTGTGACCGGAGGCGCCAACGCCGTCACCAGCGGTGAACAGGCCGCTGACGGTGGTCATGCCACGGTAGCCCCAGTTCCAGCCCCTGGGCAGGTGAGCGGGGACGCCAGGAGCGGCTTCGTCGGTGGGGGCGCCGACGTCGTCCGGACCGGAGGTCCAGATGCCGCAGCAGCCGGAGTGGGAACCGAGGAGGTAGGGTTCGGTGGGCATCAGCTCGGAGTTCTTCTTCTCCGGCTCGATGTTCTCACCCACCCAGATACCGCACTGGCCGACGCACATGTCGAGGAAGTCTTCCCAGGCTTCCGCTTCCAGGTGCTTCACTTCGCGGGGGGTCAGGGTTTCCTTCAGCTTGCCCAGAGCGGTCACGGTGTCCATGTAAATGGGGCCGCGGCCTTCCTTCATTTCCTTCAGCATCAGGTGGTTACGCAGGCAGGAAGCAGGAACGGCGGCCTGGCCATAGGGCGGGTAGTCGTTCAGCATTTCCTTGTTCTTCTGCATGTACACTTCGCCGTTGGCGTTGGTGGCCTGGGCCTTGAACAGCAGGAACCAGGCGCCCACGGGACCGTAGCCGTCCTTGAAGCGGGCGGGCACGAAGCGGTTTTCCATCATGGTCAGCTCGGCACCGGCTTCGGCAGCCATGGTGTAGGTGGAACCGGCGTTCCACACGGGGTACCAGGCACGGCCCTGGCCTTCACCCACGGAGCGGGGACGGAACAGGTTCACGCAGCCACCGGCGGCCAGCAGGATGGCCTTGGCCTTGTACACGAACACTTTGTGTTCGCGGGTGGAGAAGCCGACGGCACCGGCGATGCGGTTCTTGTCGTTCTTGTCGTTCACCAGCTTGACGATGAACACGCGCTCCTGGATGCGGTCGGAACCGAGCACTTTCTTGGCGGCTTCGGCAACGATCCACTTGTAGGATTCGCCGTTGATCATGATCTGCCACTTACCGGAACGCACGGGCTTGCCGCCGTCCTTCAGGGGGGTCATGCCTTGGGCGCCGTCGTGACGCTCGCCGTTTTCGTCGGTTTTCCAAATGGGCAGGCCCCACTCTTCGAACAGGTGCACGGACTCGTCCACGTGGCGGCCCAGATCGTAGGCCAGGTCGTCACGGGTGATGCCCATCAGGTCGTTGGAGACCATGCGGGCGTAGTCGGCGGGATCCTGCTCGGGACCGATGTAGGTGTTGATGGCGGACAGACCCTGGGCCACGGCGCCGGAACGGTCCATGGCGGCCTTGTCGACCAGCTTGATTTTGAGATCGATGCCGTGCTCGGCCTTGGCGGCGTCAGCCCAGCGCTGGATTTCGTAAGCGGCGCCGCAGCAGGCCATGCCGCCGCCGATCAGAAGAATGTCGACTTCTTCTTGGATGACTTCAGGATTTCCAAAGGTACCAGACATTGTGATTTACCCTATTAAGTTCGTTAATCGGTCGCTCGGCTGATCTTACTTGCGGATCAGTTCGGCGGGGTTGCCGGGGCGGTAGCCGTTGCACTGGACGAAGAAGCCAGGCTTGGCGATGTTGGCCATGCTCGCGGTCGGCTTGCCGCCGTAGGGGTCGATGGAACCCTCGGGAGTGGTGCGGATCGGGAACTTGAAGCGTTTCAGGGTGCCATTGCGGAACTTGATGGTCCACATGATGGAATCGGCACCGCGCAGAGGCTGCACCTGGCCGCCCAGGGGGACGATGTCGGCATAGTGACGGGCTTCGATGGCTTGCTGCGGGCAAATCTTCACGCAGGAATAGCACTCCCAGCACTGCTCCGGCTCCTGGTTGAAGGCACGCATGGCGTGGCCGGTTTCGGAACCGTCCTTGTCCAGCTTCATCAGGTCGTGGGGGCAGATGTACATGCAAGCGGTCTTGTCACCGCCCTTGCAGCCGTCGCATTTGTCGGTGCGTACGTAGGTTGGCATTATTTCACTCCTTCAGTTTCTACCACGATTTAAAACAAAGCCGGCTACTTTCGCAGCCGGCTTTTCCCTTTTTATCTAGGCGGCGGAATGGCCTTTCAATTCCACCTTGACGTTTTGCTCGGCGCTGAGGCTGGCGTAATATTTTTGCAACACCTTGGCCACTTCCGGGCGGCTGAATTCCACCGGCAGATCCTGGCCCTCGGAGAGCATGGCGCGCACCTTGGTGCCGGACAACAGGATGCGGTCATCCTTGGTGTGGGGGCAGGTACGCTGGGAAGCCATGCCGCCGCACTTCTTGCACCAGAAGGTCCAGTCGATGTTCATGTTCTTGGTTTCGAGGGCGTCCTTGGGGATCTCGTCGAAAATCTTCTGGGCGTCGAAAGGACCGTAATAGTCGCCCACGCCGGCGTGGTCGCGGCCGACGATGAGGTGCGAGCAGCCGTAGTTCTGGCGGAACAGGGCGTGCAGCAGGGCCTCGCGGGGACCGGCGTAGCGCATGTCCAGGGGATAGCCGGCCTGGATAACGGTGTTGGGGGCGAAGTAGTTCTTCACCAGAACCTCGATGGCCTCGGAACGCACTTCGGCGGGGATGTCGCCGGGTTTCAGGGCGCCCAGCAGGGAGTGGACCAACACGCCGTCCATGGTTTCGATGGCGATCTTGGCCAGGTACTCGTGGGAGCGGTGCATGGGGTTGCGGGTCTGGAAGGCGGCAATCTTGGACCAGCCCAGTTGTTCGAACTTGGCGCGGGTCTCGGCGGGGGTCAGGAACTGGTCGCCGTATTTTTCCTTGAAGTCGCCGGTGGAAAGGACCTTCACTGACCCGGCCAGGTTGACGTCGCCCTGGGCCATCACCATCTTGACGCCGGGGTGATCCAGGTCGGTGGTCTTGTACACCTGCATGCACTCGTGGGCCTTGTCGATGGTGTACTTTTCGGACACCTTCATGGTGGCCATGATTTCACCGGTTCCGCCGTCCACCAGGGCAACCTCGTCGCCGGTCTTGATGCCGTCGGCGGTGACCTGGTCGGTGGAGAGGGTAATGGGGATGGGCCAGAACAGGCCGTTGGCCATCTTCATGCCGTCGCACACGCCTTCCCAGTCGGCGCGGGTCATGAAGCCATCGAGAGGGGTGAAGCCGCCGATGCCCATCATGATGACATCGCCGGTTTCCCGCGAGCTCATTTTGACTTTGGGGAGGCTTTCAGCGTGTTTCTTTTCGGCAGCCAGTGCATCGCCGGTCAGCAGCAGGGGCTTGAGCTCGCCGCCACCGTGGGGTTTTACGAGTTTTGACACATTTCTCTCCTTAAAATGTGTGGTGCGTTGTTATTGTTCTAGCCGTGTGCGAAATGTTGTTTTTTTAGCTGCGGGGCAGAATAGCACGGTTGTTTGGTAGGGGCATATCCATTTATTTTATTTTTCTCATAAGTAATTTTTTGCGGTGACAAGCAAATGATTTTTCAAGTGTTTGTCTTGATTGGCGCGGATTTTTGACGGGTTCTAAATCATGCCCGTGGGGTGGGAAGAGAAAATATGGGCAGGGTGATGGGGGGTAAAGGGGCGGCGGAGAGCAGGGGGCTTACTATGGTTGCGCATTTGCCCCGACGTTTTGGGGGTGCCCCTCTTGATGGCTGCGGCCGACCCAGGGCGCGACTTGCTGCGCCGATGGCTTGCGCCGCAAGCGTGAAGCCTCCTAGCTTCGTTTGGCGGCTTTCAGGAGTTGCTCTTTTTCCCGCTTCCACTCCCTGTCCTTTTCGGCTTCACGCTTGTCGTGCTGCTTCTTGCCCTTGGCGAGGCCGATTTCCAGCTTGATGCGGCCTTTGGAGTAGTGGAGATCGAGGGGGATCAGCGCATAGCCGGCCCGTTCCACCTTGCCGATGAGGCGGTTGATTTCCCCCATGTGCAGCAGCAGTTTGCGGGTGCGCACGGGGTCCGGGTGGATGTGGGTGGAGGCTTCCGGCAGGGGGCTGATGTGGCAGCCAATCAGGAACAGTTCCTGCTTCCGGATGACCACATAGGCTTCCTTGATCTGGACGCGGCCGGCGCGGATGGCTTTGACTTCCCAGCCCTCCAGGGCCATGCCGGCTTCGTACTTCTCTTCGATGAAGTAGTCGTGAAAGGCTTTTTTATTGACGGCAATGGACATGGAATTGTCGGAAACGCGCTAATGGATGACGGCTACGCAACACAAGCTTGGGCCGGCTCTCGGGTGCCGGCGGGTGTTTCAAGGAGGTTGCAAATCGTGTATTTTACCAGCTTTTTCGGGTAGCCCGATGGCGCTGGTAGAGAAGTCGGTTTTGGTGGGGTACTCCGCGGCGCAGATGTTCGCCCTGGTGGACGAGGTGGAGCGTTATGCCTCGTTCCTGCCATGGTGCGGCGGCACGGATGTGAAATGGCGGGATGAACAATCGGTGGTGGCGACGGTCCACATTAATTATCATCATTTGAAGCAGAGTTTCACCACCGAAAACAGGCTCCAGGTCCCCCATCTTATCGAAATGTCTTTGCAGGAGGGGCCATTCAGCCACCTTTCGGGAAGCTGGCGGTTCGTGGAGTTGGCGGAAGACGCCTGCAAGGTGGAATTCCGATTGCAGTACGAGTTTTCCAGCAAGATGCTGGAGAAGGTGATCGGCCCGGTGTTCGGCTATATCGCCAACAGTTTCGTGGAGGCGTTCGTGAAGCGGGCGGAAAAACTTTATGGGTGAGATGATGAGCGTAAATATGATTACGGTTGAAGTGGCCTATGCCCTGCCTAAACAGCAGACGGTGTTGCAGTTGAAGGTGCCGGAAGGCACGACTCTCATTCAGGCGGTGGAGCAGTCCGGGATTTTGCAGCGCTTCCCGGAAATCGACCCCGCCAAGAACAAGATGGGTATCTACGGCAAGGCGGCGAAGCCCGACGCGGTGCTGCGGGACCTGGACCGGGTGGAAATCTATCGTCCCCTGATCGCCAATCCCAAGGAAGTTCGCAAGAAGAACGCGGCGGAAAAGGAAACCGCCGAGGCCTAAGCCTTCTCGTCGGCGGCGGGTTTTTCCGTCGGCGGCAAGTCCATCTCCAGCGGGGGGAGTTCGATCATTTCGAGGGGGGCCCCTTCGTCGCTTTCAAGCGCCGCCGCTTCCCCCGCGGCGCTGTCTTCCGTCGGCAAGGTGAATTCGAGGGGAATGTCCAGCAGGTTGACGTCGTCCTCGCCCTCTTGCGGTTCGGCGCCGGTTTGCTCCTCCGCGGGCAGTCCCTCTTCCAAGGGGAGGTCCAGGGGAGGCAGGGCTTCTTCACCGGTCCCGGAGACTTCCGTCAGTTCGATGTCCAGGTGTTCCGCGCTCTCGAGGGTTTCTTCCATGGGCAAGGCGACTTCCAGGTCCAGGGGGGCTCGCAGGATCAGGGTCTGGTCGAGGTCCGTCGGTTCGGATGGGGTCGTCTCTTCCGTCGCTTCCTGCTGCGGGGCCAGCAGGCTATCAAAATCCAGGTCTTCCGCATCCTTCCCGTCCGGCCCGGCATAGAGCGGGTTGGCGGGATCCAGCTTTTTCCCCAGTTCGCAAACCTGCTGCCATTGTTCCGGCATGTCGAAGGTTTGCTTGAACTGCTGCGCCAGGTTGTCGAATCGTTCCGCCATCGCGCGGTCGGCGTAAATCCCGAGCAGGGTCAGCCAGGGAGCGGCGTCGTGTTGGGCGGAAACGACGTGCTTTTCCATGGCGGCCAGGGTCTGGTCGCTCATGTCGCGGGACAGGTACTGGTTCGTATCGTCCGGCAGGGAATCGGAGAAAGATACCGTGATGGCATTACGGCCGTCTTCCATGTCGCCCGCCAAGTCCGCTTCCTGCTTCGGCACCAGCCGGGGCTGGGCCTGATAGGGAAGGGGCTCCTCGGCAAGGGGGGTAGGGCTCTTCCGAAAGCGCCTTGCCAGGAGGCTTCGCAGGGTCTGGCCGTGGCGGAGGAACAAGTAGGTGCCCAAGCCTCCGCCGAACAGTGCCGCGATGACGGCGGCGATCCAGCCGCTATTGTCGGGGGGCGGCGGGGGCGGCTGCGTGCGGACCTGTTTCAGTTCCCGCTCCACTTGCGCCAGTTGCTTGCGGGTGTCCGCCAGGTAGGATTCCAATTGGCCCACCTGGTTGGAAAGGGCGAGCAGGCGTGCGGCCTGATCGTCGGAGGCGGCGACCGTGGCGGCTGTCGCGGCGGCATCGGCCGCCGGCGTTTCCCTCGCCGCGGTTTTGTCTTCCGGCGCGGCAAGCTTGAGCCGGAAGTCCTCAGCGGGTTTTTGCGCCGATGCGGCGACCAAGGGCTTGCCGGCCTTGGCGACGGAGGCTGTCGCGGTTTTGGCGGTAGCCGTTTTCGGTGCGGCAGCGGGGGGCGGCAGCGGTTGGGTCGTGGGTGCGCCGGCCAGTTGGGGGATCTTGAGCACCATTCCGGCTTTCAGTCCGTTGGGATGCTGGGGGTCGAACTTGTCCGGGTTGGCCTCGACGATGGCCCTGGCCAGTTTCTTCTGCAGCGCGGTGTTCCAGGGGTGGATGTCGTGGGCGATGCCGGACAGGGCCTCCCCCGCATAGACCGTCCCCGAGTCCACGGCGGTTTCGCCGCTTGCCCGCGGCACCTTGGCCGGGGTTGCCGGGGGGGGGGCTGCCGCTACGGGCAAAACGGGCTGAGCGCTGGGCGGCGAGGGGGGGTCGAGGAGCGCGACATATTCGCGGCTGACGTGGCCGAGGGCGGCGCAGTCGATTTGTACCCAGAAGCGCACAGCCGGTTCGTTGACGGCCTGCGACGTGGTGACCCGGATTTTCTGGCCGCCTTTTTCGAGTGCCAGCCGAGCACCGCTCAACAACGGAACCCCGCCGTCCGAGCGGCGTGAGGGGTCAGTGCGGACGCATTCGGCGGGGAGTTGTTCCCCCGCTTGAAGATCGACGGCGATGGTGGCTGAGAACGGGGAGCCGAGGGCGGAATGGACTTCCAGGTTGCCCAGGCCGAAGGACCAGGCGGGCGCTGAGGCTGCCGCGCAGCACAGGAAGGCTGCCGCGTGCCGTGCTACTTGGCGAGGCGTGGGAAAGGGCACGGATTATTTGCACCAGTCGCTGACGGCCCGCTGCGCCTCGGCGGTGGCCTTGGCGCGTTCGGCGTCGTCGAGGAACACCCGTTCCCCCTTTTCGTTGTATTTGGTCATGCGTACGCCGTCCTGGAGCATTTTTAGATTGGCGCGGGCGGAGGCGCAGTTCTGCTTGGCCATTTCAGCTTGCTGTTTTTCCTCGGCGGCTTTTTTGTCGGCGTCCGCTGCTTCCATTTGGCGCTTGCGGAACTCCAGCTCCTGGTCGGCCAGGCTCTTCTGTGCCGGGGCCGAGGTGCCGGGCTGGTTCTTGATGTTCAGGGACTTGGGCGCCTTGGCGGTGGCCGGGGGCTGGTCCGAATAATGCACTTCTCCCTTATCGTCCACCCATTTCACGATCTCGGCCTGTGCCAGGAGAGGGAGGAGCAGAAGAAGGAAAGGAAGAATGAAACGTCTCATATGGTTGGAAACCTGCAAAAACGGGGCAGGGCGACCCATGGCCCTGCCCGCGGGTATGGCTTATTTGGTCTGGGGGTAACTCAGCTGCTGGATGCCGAGCTGGGCATGCTCGCTGGCGATTTTCGCTTCCTTGATGACGGTGGCGCTGTCGCCTTTGGCGGCGGCGGCCTTGGCGCCTTTCAGGGCATCGTTGGCCGTCGTCCACAGGGCACCCTTGGATTGAGCGTCTTTCACGTCGGCTTCGGCTTTGGCCAGGGTTTGCTTGGCCTCGTCGGAAATAGTGGCATCATCGGCCATGGCGTTGACGCTGCCGAGGAACAGCAGGCCGGCGCCGGTCAAAGCTGCGAACAACTTGTTCATTCTTGTCTCCTTCAGGTTGATGTCGTTTCTGTCGCGTTGCGGTGATTTGAGGCAACGCCTCCTTGGTGTACGGATTTTGCACCCGTTTCGGCCACAACATTAACCAGTTGCGGGAATGAAGTCAATTGACGGGGCGAGGTTGAAACTTTTGCGCGCCTTGCGTAGTCTTATCGACGGATTCAACACCCCAAAAAGAGGAGAACACCGGATGCAACCTGAACTTCGCGTCGCCAATGCCGGTGCCGAACTTGCTCTCGGCGCCAACAAGGTACTGCGCAACACCTACATGCTGCTGGGCCTGTCCATGGTGCCCACGGTCATCGGCGCCGCCATCGGCATGAGCCTGAATTTCGCCTTCATGGCCACGAGTCCCATTCTCAGCGCCGTCGTCATGCTGGCGGTGATGTTCGGCCTGTTCTGGGCCATTTCCGCCAATCGGGACAGCGCCCTGGGCGTGGTGCTGCTGCTGGCCCTGACTTTCTTCATGGGGCTGATGCTCGGTCCTATTCTGCAGGTGGCGCTCCATCTCCGGAACGGCGCCCAGCTGGTGGGTATCGCCGCCGGTGGCACCGGGGCGATTTTCCTTACCCTGGCCGCCATCGCCACCACCACCAAGCGCGACCTGAGCGGTCTGGGAAAATTCCTTACCATCGGCCTGGTGCTGCTGATCGTGGCTTCCCTGGCCAACCTGTTCTTCCACCTGCCGGCCTTGCAACTGGCCCTGTCCGCCATCGCCGTGCTGATTTTCTCCGGCTTTATCCTGTTTGATGTCAACCGGATCGTTACCGGCGGCGAGACCAACTACATCATGGCCACCCTGGCGATCTACCTGGACATCTACAACTTGTTCGTCAACCTGCTGCAACTGCTGATGGCTTTCGCCGGCGAACGCGACTGAGCGTAGCGACTATCAGCCAAGGCCGGCCGGAGCGATCCGGGCGGCCTTTGTTTTTGCAGGTCTCCTGTGGGGTCGGAATCCGCGCCGTTTCGGACTATAATTTTGTTTTTTGAGTTTTTTCGGGAAGTCTAGCCTTGCTTTACACCGCCAACATCACCATGCAGTTCGGGGCCAAGCCCCTGTTCGAGAACGTCTCCGTCAAATTCGGCGAGGGCAACCGCTACGGCCTCATCGGCGCCAACGGTTGCGGCAAGTCCACCTTCATGAAGATTCTCGGCGGCGACCTGGAGCCCACCTCGGGCAACGTCAGCCTCGATGCCGGCGAGCGCATCGGCAAGCTGCGCCAGGATCAGTTCGCCTACGAGGATCAGCGGGTGATCGACGTGGTGCTGATGGGCCACGACGAACTGTGGCGGGTACAGCAGGAGAAGGACGCCATTTACGCCAACCCCGAGGCCACGGAAGACGACTACATGCGTGCCGCCGAGCTGGAGTCCCGTTTCGCCGAGCTGGACGGCTACACCGCCGAGGCACGCGCCGGGGAGCTCCTGCTGGGGGTGGGCATTCCCACCGAGCAGCATTCGGGCCCCATGAGCGAAATCGCCCCGGGCTGGAAGCTGCGGGTGCTGCTGGCCCAGGCCCTGTTCTCCGATCCGGACATCCTGCTCCTGGACGAACCCACCAACAACCTGGACATCAACACCATTCGCTGGCTGGAGAACGTGATCAACGAGCGCTCCAGCACCATGATCATCATCTCCCACGATCGCCACTTCCTCAACAGCGTCTGCACCCATATGGCGGACCTGGACTACAACACCATCCGCATTTACCCCGGCAACTACGACGACTACATGGTGGCTTCCACGCAGGCTCGCCAGCGCCTGCTGTCGGACAACGCCAAGGCCAAGGAGAAGATCGCCGAGCTGCAGGAATTCGCTGCCCGCTTCTCCGCCAACAAGTCCAAGGCCCGCCAGGCCACCAGCCGCCTCAAGCAGGTGGACAAGATCAAGCAGGAAATGGTGGAGGTCAAACCCTCCAGCCGGCAGAACCCCTTCATCCGCTTCGAGCTGGACGACAAGGAGAAGCTCCACCGCCAGGCGGTGGAGATCATCGACCTCGCCAAGGGCTTCGACAAGCCCCTGTTCCACGGCCTGAACCTGGTGCTGGAGGCGGGGGAGCGTCTGGCCATCATCGGTCCCAACGGCGCCGGCAAATCCACATTGGTGAAGTGCCTGGTGGGGGCGCTGGAGCCGGACCAGGGGCAGGTGAAATGGGCCGAGAAGGCCAACCCCGGCTATTTCGCCCAGGACCACGCCGCCGATTTCGACAGCGACGCCAACCTTTTCGACTGGATGAAGCAATGGGGCCGGGAAGGGGACGACGACCAGGTCATCCGCGGCACCCTCGGCCGTCTGCTGTTCTCCGGCGACGACGTGAAGAAATCCGTCCGCGTCCTGTCCGGCGGCGAGAAAGGGCGCATGCTCTACGGCAAGCTGATTCTGGAGCGGCCCAACGTGCTGGTGATGGACGAACCCACCAACCACATGGACATGGAGTCCATCGAATCCCTCAACTTGGCCCTGGAGAAATACAAGGGCACGCTGATCTTCGTCAGCCACGACCGCCAATTCGTCTCCTCCCTCGCCACCCAGATCATCGAACTGGACGGCCAGGGCGGCTACCGACACTATGTCGGCGGCTACGACGACTACCTGCGCAGCCAGGGCATCGAGGAGTAAGCCCATGCGCATCGGCACCCCCCTCTCGCCCTCCGCCACCCGCGTCATGCTCCTGGGCGCAGGGGAACTGGGCAAGGAAGTGATCATTGCCCTGCAACGCCTGGGGGTGGAAGTCATCGCCGTGGACCGCTACCCCGACGCCCCCGGCCACCAAGTGGCCCACCGCGCCCACGTCATCAACATGGCCGACGGCCAGGCCCTGCGCGCCCTGGTGGAGCAGGAGAAACCCCACCTCATCGTGCCGGAGATCGAAGCCATCGCCACCGACATGCTGGCGGAGATCGAGGCCGCCGGCCTGGCGGAGGTGATTCCCACCGCCCGCGCCGCCCAGCTCACCATGAACCGGGAGGGAATCCGCCGCCTGGCGGCGGAGGAGCTGGGGCTGCCCACCTCCCGCTACGCCTTCGCCGAAAGCCTGGAGGAGTTGCAGGCCGCCATCGACAAGGGCATCGGCTATCCCTGCATCGTCAAGCCGGTGATGTCCTCCTCCGGCAAGGGCCAGTCCACCCTCAACGGCCCGGAGGACGTGAAGAAAGCCTGGGACTACGCCCTGAGCGGCGGGCGGGTGAACCGGGGGCGGGTGATCGTGGAGGAGATGATCCGCTTCGATTACGAAATCACCCTCCTCACCGTGCGGGCTCGCGGTGCCGACGGCGGCATCGAGACCCGTTTCTGCGACCCCATCGGCCACGTGCAGGTGAAGGGCGATTACGTGGAAAGCTGGCAGCCCCAGCCCATGTCGCCCAAGGCCCTGGAAAAGGCCCGGGACATCGCACGGGCGGTGACCGGCAACCTGGGCGGGCGCGGCATCTTCGGCGTGGAACTGTTCGTCAAAGGGGACGAGGTGTGGTTCTCCGAGGTCAGCCCCCGCCCCCACGACACCGGCATGGTGACCATGATTTCCCAGTGGCAGAGCGAATTCGAGCTCCACGCCCGGGCCATCCTCGGCCTGCCGGTGGACACCACCCTGCGGGCGCCGGGGGCCAGCGCCGTGATCTACGGCGGCATGGCAGCCCAGGGCATTGCCTTCGACGGCGTGGCCGAGGCCTTGCAGGTGCCCAACAGCGACCTGCGACTCTTCGGCAAGCCCGAATCCTTCGAGCGCCGCCGCATGGGCGTGGCCCTGGCCCACGCGGCGGACGTGGATACCGCCCGGACCAACGCCAAGCTGGCCGCATCCCGGGTGAAGCCGGTCGAGGGTTGAGCGTGGGCAAGCTGCTCTTTTTCGGCCTCCTGGCGCTGCTGGTGTATCTGCTGCTGAAAAAGGGACAGGGCGCGTCAAGGACGGCGGCGCCTCCCAAGGTGGCCGAGGACATGGTGCGCTGCGCCCGTTGCGGCGTGCACTTGCCCCGCAGCGAAAGCATCCTCAGCGGCGGCGAGTTTTACTGTTGCGAGCAGCATCGGGCCGAGGGGAAGTCCTAGCCCCATGCGGATCGGCCGCCTGCCCGCTCCGGATGCCGACACCCCCCGCCAGTTGTGGCGGTCCCTGCATTACTTCAATCTGTACCGCCTGACCGTCTCGGGGGTGTTCGTCGTCAGCTTCGTGCTTTTCGGCCCCACCCTCACCTACGGGGCCGAGAACCCCCGCCTGTTCTTCCTCGTCAGCATCTACTACGTGCTCTTCAGCACCCTGGTGGAAGTGCCGCTGACGCTGCGCTGGCCGGCCTTCGAATGGCAGTTGAGCGGCCATGTGCTGGCCGACGTCGCCTTCGTCACCCTGCTGATGTTTGCCAGCGGCGGCAGCCAGAGCGGCCTCGGCCTGCTGCTGCTGATTTCGCTGGCGGCGGCGGGGCTGGTGGGGCGGGGGCGGCTGGTGCTGTTCTTCGCCGCCGTTTCCAGCCTGGCGGTGCTGCTGGAATACACCTACCGCGTCGTCGTCTTGGACCAGGAAACGGCGGGCTATCTCCCAGTCGCCCTGTTGTCGGTGGGCTTTTTCACCACCGCCTGGCTGGTGCACACCCTGGCCCGCCGCATGCGGGAAAGCGAGCAGGTGGCGCGGGAGAAGAGCGTGGACCTGGAAAACCTGGCCCAAGTGAACCAGCTGGTGATCCGCGACATGGACGACGGGGTGGTGGTGGTGGACGGGAAGGGCAAGATTCGCCAGCACAACGCCATTACCGAGGCGCTTCTCGGGCGGATGCTGCCCTTCCGCAACGAGATGGGGCTGATGGATTATTCCCCTGCCCTGGCGGAGTGCCTCGCCCGCTGGCGGGATCAGCCCCACGGCGGTTTCGAGCAGTTCCGCGCGCCCGCCACGGGCAAGCAGCTGCGGGCCCGCTTCGTGCCGGTGGGCGGCGACCCGGCCCTGGGAGCGGTGATTTTTCTCGAAGACCTGGGGCGCATCCAGGCCATGGCCCAGCAGTTCAAGCTGGCGGCGCTGGGGCGCCTCACCGCCAGCATCGCCCACGAAATCCGCAACCCCCTGTCCGCCATCAGCTACGCCGACGAACTGCTGCTGGAGGAGCCCGACTTGGAAAAATCCCAGCGCCGCCTGCTGGAAATCATTCGCGATAATACCCGCCGCCTGGAGAAAATGGTCCAGGAAGTACTGCAGTTGAACCGGCGCGACCGGGCGCAGCCGGAGCCCATCGAACTGGCGGATTTCATTGCCGCTTTCGTGGACGAATTCTGCCAGATCGAAAAAATCCCCCTGGAGCGTTTCGCGCTCGACGTGGCGCCGCTGCCCGTGGTCTGTTTCGACCGCGGCCATCTGAACCAGGTGCTGTGGAACCTGTGCCGTAACGCCGTGCGCTATTGCAGCGGGGGGGAAGGGGCTGTGCGCCTGGCCGCCAAACCGGCGGCGCGGAAAAACTATGTTGTAGAATTGAGCGTCAGCGATGACGGGCCGGGGGTGGACGAAGCCGTCCGGCCCCAGCTGTTCGAGCCTTTCTTCACCACCGCCAGCCAGGGAACCGGCCTGGGTTTGTACGTGGCGCGTGAGATTTGCGAGGCGAACGGGGCTGAACTGACCTACGGGGAAGGAGAGCAGCCCGGTGCAAGGTTTATCGTGCTATTCAAGGGGGAGCCATGTTGAAGGGCGGGCAGCGCGAGGCAAGCGGGCGGGAGGGGAGCGACCGCAATCGTATTTTGCTGGTGGACGACGAGGCGGATATCCTCGAAGTGCTGGAGCTCGCCCTGCTGAAAATGGGCCTCGACGCGGAACGGGCCCAGACCGTGGCCGAGGCGAAGCGGCGGCTGCAGCGGGAAAACTTCCAGCTATGCCTGACGGACATGCGCTTGCCGGACGGCAGCGGCCTCGACCTGGTGGAGTTCATCGGCAAGAGCGCCCCGGCGGTGCCGGTGGCCGTGATCACCGCCTTCGGCAGCACCGAGAATGCCGTGGCGGCACTGAAGGCCGGCGCCTTCGACTATCTCTCCAAACCGGTGTCCCTGGAACAGCTGCGCACCCTGGTGAAGTCGGCGCTGTCCCTGGCCGAACCCTCCCCCTCGACCCAGGCGGAGCGGGCCTTGCTGGGCGGTTCTCCGGCCATGGAGGAAGTTCGCCGCCTGATCGACAAGCTGGCCCGGAGCCAGGCCCCCGTATATATCACCGGCGAATCGGGCAGCGGCAAGGAGCTGGCGGCGCGCCTCATCCACGAGAAAAGCAGCCGCGCCGCCAGGCCCTTCGTGGCGGTGAACTGCGGCGCCATTCCGGAGAACCTGGTGGAGAGCGAGTTCTTCGGCTACAAGAAGGGGGCTTTCACCGGCGCCGAGCAGGACCGGGACGGCTTCTTCCAGGCCGCCGATGGGGGCACCCTGTTTCTCGACGAGGTGGCGGACCTGCCCCTGTCCATGCAGGTGAAGCTGCTGCGGGCGATCCAGGAGAAGAAGGTGCGCAAGGTGGGCGCCACCCAGGAGGAGGCGGTGGATGTGCGCATCATCAGCGCCACCCACCAGAGCCTGGCGGAGTGCGTCGAGGGCGGCCGTTTCCGCCAGGACCTCTACTACCGCCTCAACGTCATTGGCCTGAAAATGCCCGCCCTGCGCGAGATGCCCGACGATATTCCGCAAATCGCCACGGCGGTGCTGGGGCGCCTGGCTGTCCAGTCGGGCTTGGCGGAGGCGCCGGTCATCACCGACCAGGCCATGGCGGCCCTGTGCCGCTACGCTTTCCCCGGCAACGTGCGGGAGCTGGAAAACATCCTGGAACGGGCCCTGGCCTTGAGCGGCGGCGGGGCTCTCGATGTGGACGACCTGGCCCTTTCCAAGGCCCCTTCGGAGGAGCTCCCCCAGACCGCCGAGCCGCCCGGCGACGCGTACTCGCTGCCTGACTATCTCGACGGGGTGGAAAAGGCGGCGATCCAGAGCGCCCTGGAAAAGACCCGCTACAATAAGACGGCGGCGGCCAAGCTGCTGGGCATCAGTTTTCGCGCCCTGCGCTACCGCATGGAGCGCCTGGGCCTTTCCTGATGAAACGCTGAAGACATGGCTGCGCGGGCGAACCGCTGCGTTGCACGGTACTCGCTCCCTCGCCTACCTTCTTGATATGTCCCGGCCGCTGCGCTCCGTGCGCCTTCCTTTATTCGTGGGCCACTGGTCGGACGTGCCAGATTTTTTCCGCGTATTCGCCGATGCTGCGGTCGCTGGAAAACTTTCCCATCCGGGCGACGTTGAGGATGGCTTTTTTCGCCCACTCCGCCGGCTTGCGGTAGAGGGCGTCCACTTTCTCCTGGCATTCCACGTAGGAGGCGTAGTCCGCGAGGAGGAAATAGCGGTCCCCCTGGGCGGTGAGGGCGTCGAAAATCGGCTGGAAGCGCTGGGGGTCGTCGAGGCAGAAATAGCCGGCCTGGATCATGTCCATGACTTGCTTCAGTTCGCCGTTGCCGTGGTAGAGGTCCCAGGGATTGTAGCCCCGGCGGCCGAGGTCGGCGATTTCCGCGGCGGTGTTGCCGAAGATGAAGATGTTGCCTTTCCCCACCTCGTCGCGGATTTCGATGTTGGCGCCGTCCAGGGTGCCGATGGTCAGGGCGCCGTTGATGGCCAGCTTCATGTTGCCGGTGCCCGAGGCCTCGGTGCCGGCGGTGGATATCTGCTGGGACAGGTCGGCGGCGGGGATGATGATGCCGGCGGAGGTGACGTCGTAGTTGGGAATGAACGCCACCTTGAGCTTGCCCTGGATGGCCGGGTCGTTGTTGACCACCTCGGCCACGTCGTGGATCAGCTTGATGATCAGTTTGGCCAGGTAATAGCCGGGAGCCGCCTTGCCGGCGAAGATCACCGTTCGCGCCACGCGGTCGGTCCCGGGGTTCTGACGCAGGCGGTTGTAGAGGGTCACCACGTGCAGCAGGTTGAGGAGCTGGCGCTTGTATTCGTGGACCCGCTTCACCTGGACGTCGAACAGGGAATCCGGGTTCACTTCCACCTTGACGTGCTCCCAGATGTATTCCGCCAGGCGCTCCTTGTTGGCCTTCTTCACCGCCAGGAACTCCTTGCGGAAGGCGGCGTCCTCGGCCAGGGGCTCGAGTTTCTTCAGGCGCTCCAGGTTGATGATCCAGTTGCGGCCGATGCGGGACGAGATCAGCTCCGACAGCATGGGATTGGCGTGGTAGAGCCAGCGGCGGGGGGTGATGCCGTTGGTGACGTTGACGATCTTGTCCGGGTAGAAGCGGTGGAAGTCGGCGAAAATGGTCTGCTTCATCAGTTCCGTGTGCAGGGCGGCGACGCCGTTCACCGTGTGGCTGCCGACGATGGCTAGGTGGGCCATGCGTATCCGCCGGCCGCCCTCCTCGTCGATGATGGACATGCGCCGGAGCATGTCCACGTCCCCCGGATAGCGGTGCATTACCTCCTTGAGGAAGCGGTGGTTGATCTCGTAGACGAGCTGCAGATGGCGCGGCAGCATGCGCTCGAACAGCGCCACCGGCCAGGTTTCCAGGGCCTCCGGCATCAGGGTGTGGTTGGTGTAGGAGAAGGTACGGATGGTGATGTTCCAGGCCCGCTCCCAGTCCAACTGGTGGGTGTCCACCAGCAGCCGCATCAGTTCCGGGATGGCGATGGAAGGGTGGGTGTCGTTGAGCTGGATCGCCACCTTGTCCGGCAGGTTGTCCAGGTTGTCGTGGCGCTTGATGAAGCGGGCGAGGATATCCTGGAGGGAGGCGCTGACGAAGAAGTACTGTTGCTTCAGGCGCAGTTCCCGGCCCATTTCGGTGGTGTCGGCGGGGTAGAGGACCTTGGAGAGGTTTTCCGATTCGTTCTTGTCCTCCACCGCCTTGATGTAGTTGCCCTCGTTGAAGTACTTGAGGTCGAAGTCCCGGGTGGCCTTGGCCGACCACAGGCGCAGGTTGTTGACGGTGTTGGTGTTGTAGCCGGGAATGGGCATGTCGTAGGCCATGGCCATGATGTCCTCGGTGTCGACCCAGTGGTTGAGCAGCGTGCCGTGCTCGTCCTGGTACTGCACCACCCGCCCGCCGAATTTGACCGGGAACAGCACTTCCGGCCGGGCGAATTCCCACGGATTGCCGTAACGCAGCCAGTTGTCCGGGTGCTCCACCTGGTAGCCGTTCTCGATGCGCTGGTAGAACATGCCGTAGTCGTAGCGGATGCCGTAGCCGTAGCCCGGCAGTCGCAGGGTGGCCATGGAGTCGAGAAAGCAGGCCGCCAGCCGGCCCAGGCCGCCGTTGCCGAGGGCGGCGTCCGGCTCCACGTCGCGGATGGCTTCGTAGTCCAGGCCGATGTCTTCCAGGGCGCGCTTGAACTCCTGGTCCATGTTCAGGTTCAGCAGGCTGGTGGTGAGGCTGCGGCCGATGAGGAATTCCAGGGACAGGTAGTACACCCGCTTGCTGTCGGTGCGATAGTAGTTGCGCATGGTTTCCATCCAGCGCTCGATCAGCCGGTCGCGCACCACGTAGGCGGCGGTGAAGAACATGTCGCGGTTGGTGGCGGTCAGGGGGTCCTTGCCCACCGAATAGACCAGGCGGTTGGCGAGCGCGTCCTTGATGGAGGCGTCGTCCATGGCGAGGTAGTCGTACTTGAAAGCACTGCTGCGGATCTTCTGGTGCACGGACGGCTCCCTGTCACTATTTTTACTACATCATGATAGGCGCTAAGTCCGGACAGCAAAAGGGGGAAACGAGGCCGCCGTGGGCGGCCGGGATTTTCTAGCCGAGGGCGATGGCCAGGTAGAGGGCGTAAAGCCCGCCATTGACCAGCAGATGCCACACCTTGAGCTGGCCGCGGGAGAGCATGAGGCGCACCCACAGGGCGGCGACGATGGTGATGATGACGCCGGCGAGCACTTCCTGCCGCGGCTCCCACGGCGTCAGCATGATGCCGATGGCGGGCAGCAGGGTGCCCTGGAAGACCATGGCGCCGGTGATGTTGCCGAAGGCCAGGGTGTCCTTGTGCTTGCGGACCCAGAGGATGCTGTTGACCTTCTCCGGCAGTTCGGTGGCGATGGGGATGATCAGCAGCGACAACAGCAGGGGGGAGATGCCGAGGATTTTCGAGGCATCCTCCACGCCGTGGATGAACCCCTTGGCGCCGGCGACCAGGAGCAGCAGGCCCAGGGCGAGCTGGGCAAGGATGGTGGCCATGTTGGTGGGCAGGCCGATCCGGGCGAGGAACATGGGCTCCCCGGCTTCCGTGCCGTGGCCTTCCTTCACCAGTTTCTCCGAGGCTTTCAGGGTCAGCAGGATGTAGACGAAATAGGTCAGCACCAGGGTGAAACCCAAGGCGGCGCGGGCGGCGGGCAGGCTGTGGGGGATGAACAGGGCCAGGGTGGAGAAGGCGAAGGCGGCGAGGAAGAAGTGCAGGTCCCGGGTCAGGCCGCTGTGCTCCGGCGTCAGATGGCCCTGCAGGCCCCGTTTCTTCACCACCGCCACCGCCATCAGGCAGGTGGAGAGGGTGGACAGCATGAGGGGAGCACCGAGAATGGCGCCGACGCCGATTTCCTCGTTCAACTGGGCGTTTTCGGTACCCGCCACGAGGGCCAGCAGGGGCACCATGGTTTCCGGCAGGGCGGTGCCCACGGCGGCGAACAGGGAACCGGTAACCCCCTCGGAGATCTTTAGCCTCTCCCCCAGGTGCTCCAGCGCATTGGTAAACACCTCGGCGGCGATTAGAATGACGACCAGCATCACGAGAAGGGTGGCGAAGGTAAGCATCGAGGCTGCCCAAAGAGTAATTTGAAGAGCCGCGATTATATCAGCCGGCGGAAAGCATGACCGTTTTCGCACCCCTGACCGAGTTCGATTTCCATCCCCGTCTGGCCGCGACGCCCGGCGTCAGCCTGGTGCTGTTCGGTTCCCCGGCGTGCGGCGCCTGCCGCCGCATGGAGGCGGTGCTGCCGCAGGGAGCGGAAGGGGTAAGCCTGTTCAAGGTGGACGTTCAGCGAAGCACCGCCCTGGCGCGGCAGTTCGACGTCTTCCATCTGCCGGCGCTGTTCTTGTTCGTGGCGGGACGGTATCATGCGGAAATACGCTGCGAAGCCTTGCCGGAGGCGATTCGCGACACAATAAAAGCGGCATTGGCCATGCCGCCGGAGGAGGAGCCTTGACCCATGCAGAACCGGGCCTCGACGAGGCCGTGATCGACATTTCGGGATTCCTGAAGGGAGTCCGTTTCGTCCCGTCCCCCAATTTCGACGAACGCCCGCCCGAGGAAGCCATCCGCCTGCTGGTGGTCCACGCCATCAGCCTGCCGCCCCAGCAGTTCGGCGGCGACGAAGTGCTCGACTTCTTCACCAACCGCCTCGACCCCGGCGCCCACCCTTTCTTCGACACCATCAAGGACCTGCGGGTGTCGGCCCATTTCTACATCCGCCGCAGCGGGGAAATCGTACAGTTCGTCTCCTGCAACCTGCGGGCCTGGCACGCCGGGCAGTCGGAATGGAAAGGCCGGGAGCGCTGCAACGACTTCGCCATCGGCATCGAACTGGAAGGCAGCGATTACGTGCCCTTCGAGGATGCCCAGTACGACTCCCTGGCCCGTCTGACCCGGGCCGTCCGCGCCGCCTATCCCATCGAGGACATCGTCGGCCATGCCGACGTCGCCCCCGGGCGCAAGACCGATCCCGGCCCCTTCTTCGACTGGGCCCGTTTCCGCGCCATGGTGGAGTGAGACCGTGGACGCCCGGCTGTTCCAGAACATCCTGCGGGGCTCCGTCGACTGCGTCAGCTGCGCCATCCGTTCCACGGTGCTCTTCGCCGGTCTCGACGAAAAGGATTGCGAGGCCCTCGCCAAGCCCATCGACGACCTGGTGCTGCAACCCCAGGATTTCCTCTATCACAGCGGCAACCCGGCCTCGTCGCTGTTCACGGTGCGCAGCGGCCTTCTCAAGCTGGTCCAATACCTTCCTGACGGCAAGCAGCGCATCGTGCGCCTGCTGCGGGCCAGCGACGTCACCGGCCTGGAGGCGCTTCTCGGCCAGCCCTATCAGCACGACGCCATCGTGCTGCAAAAGGCCGAAATCTGCCGCATCCCCCTGGAGCTGATTCAACAGCTGGAGCAGCGCAATCCCCAGGTGCGCAAGGAGCTGATGAGCCGCTGGCAGCGGGCACTGGAGGAAGCGGACACCTGGCTCACCCAGCTCGCCACCGGCAGCGCCCGGGCGCGCATGGCGCGGCTGCTGCTGCGCCTGGTGGAGAAGGGCGACCGCTGCAACCTGTTCAGCCGCGAGGACATGGGCGCCATGCTCGGCGTCACCACCGAGACCGCCAGCCGCATCATCGCCGAGTTCAGGCGTGGCGGCGCCATCCACGGCGGGGAGAACGACGCGGTGCAGTGCGACGTCGCGGCCCTCCAAGTCATTGCCGCGGATTGACAATTGTCAATGACGGGACGGGGGTGATTTCCCTACTATCCTGCCATGTCCGGTTTCCGGGCGTCCTGAGGAGGGAGGTGGGGCATGCAAGCATCGATTCGCGTCAAACTGTACATGCTGGCGTCGGGGCTGTTCGAACAGCCGGAGGCTTCCAGCAGCGACTTCCTGTTTGCCGTGGTGTCCAATTTGCTGCGCTCCACCCCGGCGGAGTGGCCTTACCGCAACATCCTCGAAGCCTTGGAGCGGGACCTGGTGGAAGACCTGGATTCCGTCGCCGACCTGCGGGCGGAGCACGAGCGCCTGTTTTCCGACGCAAACGGCGGGCTGGTTTCCCCTTATGCCGATTTCTGGCTCAAGGGCGGCGCCCTGCGCGAAGGACGCGAGCTGATGGCCAACTACGGCATGGCCTCCTTCGGCGGCGCGCCGGAGTACGCCGGCCATCTCCTGGCCGAACTGGAATTCATGGCTTGCCTCGTTGCCGACGATGGCAATACCCGCGACACCCAGCGCCATTTCGTGCGCCGCCACTTGGCCCGGTGGCTGCCTCGCTTCGCCCAGGAGGTGCTGAGCGAAGCCCGGTTGGCCCGCTACCGGCTGGCGGCGGGCTTGCTGCTGCGCCTGCTGGCGGTGGAAGGGGAGCTTCTCAAGTCGGCGCTGCCGGCTGTCGCGGCGGAGGTCCGGCAGGCCGCCTAAGCGGATAGCAGTAGGGGAAGGGCCCTGGGGCCCATTGGCCCTCTTCCGCCAGGAAGGGGGCTTTTTCTTGCCTAGTCGAAAATCACCGTTTTGTTGGCGTAGAGCAGGATGCGGCTTTCCACGTGCCAGCGCACGGCCCGGGACAGCACCACCTTTTCCAGGTCGCGGCCCTTCTGGATCAGGTCCTCCAGGGCATCCCGGTGGGAGATGCGGATTACGTCCTGCTCGATGATGGGGCCGTCGTCGAGGATTTCCGTCACGTAATGGCTGGTGGCGCCGATCAGCTTCACCCCCCGCTCGAAGGCCCGGTGGTAGGGCTTTGCGCCGAGGAAGGCGGGCAGGAAGGAATGGTGGATGTTGATGATGCGCTGGGGATAGCGGGCGGTGAATTCCGCCGACAGCACCTGCATGTAGCGCGCGAGGACGATGAAATCTACGTCGTGCTCGTCCAGCAGCGCCCACTGGGCCTCTTCCGCCTCGGCCTTGTTGTCCTTGGTGACTTCGATGCAGTGATAGGGAATGCCGTAGAACTCGGCCAGGGGGCGGCAATCCTCGTGGTTGCTGATGATGAGGGGAATGTCGCAGGCCAGTTCGCCGCTCTTGTGGCGGTAGAGCAAATCCACCAGGCAATGGTCGTACTTGGAGACGAAAATCGCCATTTTCGGCCGCTGGCTGGAGAGGGCCAGGCGCCATTGCATGCGGAATTTTTCCGCGATCGGCGCGAAATGGGCGCCGAAGTCGGCGAGGTCGAGGTCGAAGCCCGACAGGTCCCACTCCACCCGCATCAGGAACAGGCCCAGCTCGGCGTCCTGGTGCTGGTCGGCATGGAGAATGTTGGCGTTATGGCTATATAAGAAGTCGGCGATGCTGGCGACCAGGCCCTTTTGGTCCGGGCAGCTCACCAGCAGGATGGCGGAATTTTTCACTTAATCCCTTGGATTGCATCGGGTTTGCGGAAGGGGGCCATGATACACCAAAAGCTCTTTCTCCTGACCCATGTCAACCTGTTTTTGTATCGGTTTGATTCCTTTCATATTCATTCGGCATAAGAAAAAATCCCTTGCAACCTGCCGGTCACATAACTAGAATTTGGCGAATTAAAGATGGCCGACCACAATATGTAGTGGTTACTACGTAGAAATGGCCAAGCAGTCGCAAACAACAAAGGGAGACCGCAGAATGCAGCTTGCCACCGAAACTTCCACCAGCCAACCGACGTATTCTCCGACTCTGGTCGAAGGGGGTGACACCCAAAGCGCTTCCCGCTACAGCGAGTACAAGGTCATCCGCCGCAACGGCAGCGTGGTGCCTTTCGAGCCCGCCAAGATTTCCATCGCCATGACCAAGGCCTTCATCGCCGTCAACGGCGGTCAGGGCGCGGCATCCGCCCGGGTGCGCGAGCTGGTGGAAGGCATGACCCGGAGCGTGGTCAACGCCCTGATGCGCCGCCAGCCCCACGGCGGCACCTTCCACATCGAGGACATCCAGGACCAGGTGGAATTGTCCCTGATGCGCTCCGGCGAACACGACGTGGCCCGCGCCTACGTGCTGTACCGCGAGCAGCGCGCCCAGGAGCGCGCCCGCCAGAAGGCCGAAAGCGGCGCCGAGGAACACGTCATCAGCGTGGTGGAGAATGGCGTCGCCAAGCCCCTGGACATGGCCTGGCTGAACGGTCTTCTGGCTTCCTGTTGCGAGGGCCTGGGTTCCGCCGTGGATCCCCAGCTGATCCTGCAGATGACCCTGAAAAACCTCTACGACGGCGTCGACATCGAAGAGGTGAACAAGTCCGCCATTCTCTCCGCCCGCGCCCTGATCGAGAAGGACCCGGCCTACAGCCAGGTCACCGCCCGCCTGCTGCTCAACGTGGTGCGCCGCGAAGTGCTGGGAGAGGAAGTGTCCCAGGCTGAAATGGCCACCCGTTATGCCGAATACTTCCCCGGCTTCATCAAGCAAGGGGTGGAGGCCGAGCTGCTGGACGAAAAGCTGCTGCAATATGATTTGAAACGCCTCGGCGCCGCCCTGGATGCTTCCCGCGACTACCAGTTCCAGTACCTGGGCCTGCAGACCTTGTTCGACCGCTATTTCCTGCATATCGAAGATCGTCGCATCGAGTTGCCCCAGGCCTTCTTCATGCGCGTCGCCATGGGCTTGGCCCTTAACGAGATCGACCGGGAAGGCCGCGCCATCGAGTTCTACAACCTGCTGTCGAGCTTCGACTTCATGAGCTCGACCCCGACCCTGTTCAACTCCGGCACCCGCCGCAGCCAGCTCAGCTCCTGCTACCTCACCACCGTTTCCGACGACCTGGACGGCATCTACGAAGCCATCAAGGAAAACGCCCTCCTGTCCAAGTTCGCCGGCGGCCTGGGCAACGACTGGACCCAGGTGCGGGCCCTGGGTTCCCGCATCAAGGGCACCAACGGCAAGTCCCAGGGCGTGGTGCCCTTCCTCAAGGTGGTCAACGACACCGCCGTGGCGGTGAACCAGGGCGGCAAGCGCAAGGGCGCCGTCTGCGCCTATCTGGAGTCCTGGCACCTGGACATCGAAGAGTTCATGGAGCTGCGCAAGAACACCGGCGACGACCGCCGCCGCACCCACGACATGAACACCGCTAACTGGATTCCCGACCTGTTCATGAAGCGGGTGATGGAAAACGGCGACTGGACCCTGTTCAGCCCCTCCGACGTGCCCGACCTGCACGACAAGTTCGGCAAGGAATTCGAGGAAGCCTACACTGCCTACGAAGCCAAGGTGGACCGGGGCGAGATCAAGCTGTTCAAGCGCATGCCTGCCGTGCAGCTGTGGCGCAAGATGCTGTCCATGCTGTTCGAGACCGGCCACCCCTGGATCACTTTCAAGGATCCCTGCAACGTGCGCAGCCCCCAGCAGCACGTGGGCACCGTTCACAGCTCCAACCTGTGCACCGAGATCACCCTCAACACCAACGAGCACGAGATCGCCGTGTGCAACCTGGGCTCGGTCAACCTCTCCGCCCACATCGTGGATGGCAAGCTGGACCTGGATAAGCTCAAGCGCACCATCCGCACCGCCATGCGGATGCTGGACAACGTCATCGACATCAACTACTACGCCGTGGGCAAGGCCCGCAACGCCAACCTCAAGCACCGCCCCGTGGGCATGGGCATCATGGGCTTCCAGGACTGCCTGCACCAGCTGCGCGTGCCTTACGCCAGCCAGGAGGCCGTCGAGTTCGCCGACCGCTCCATGGAGGCCGTGGCCTACTACGCCTACTGGGCGTCCACCGAGCTGGCCGAGGAGCGTGGCCGCTACTCCACCTTCAACGGCTCCCTGTGGGACAAGGGCATCCTGCCCCACGAGTCCAACGGTCTGCTGCGGGAGGCTCGGGGCGGCTACCTGGAGGTGGACGAATCCGTGACCCTGGACTGGGAGGCCCTGCGGAGCCGCATCAAGCAGTTCGGCATGCGCAACTCCAACTGCCTGGCCATCGCCCCCACGGCCACCATCGCCAACATCGTCGGCGTGTCGCCGTCCATCGAACCCACCTACCAGAACCTGTACGTGAAATCCAACCTCTCCGGCGAATTCACGGTGGTGAACCAATACCTGGTCAACGACCTCAAAGCGGAAGGGTTGTGGGACGAAGTGATGGTGTCCGACCTCAAGTACTTCGACGGCAGCCTGGCCCGTATCGACCGCATTCCGGCCCACCTGCGCAGCCTCTACGCCACCAGCTTCGAGGTGGACCCCACCTGGCTGGTGGAAGCGGCTTCCCGCCGCCAGAAGTGGATCGACCAGGCCCAGAGCCTCAACATCTACATCAGCCAGCCGTCTGGCAAGAAGCTGGACGATACCTACAAGCTGGCCTGGCTGCGTGGCCTCAAGACCACCTACTACCTGCGCTCCCTCGGCGCCACCCACGCCGAGAAATCCACGGTGCAGGCGGGCGCCCTCAACGCGGTGCCGGTGGACGGCGGTCTCGGCGGCGAACTGCCCAAGGCCTGCAGCATTGACAACCCGGACTGCGAGGCTTGCCAGTAAGGTCGGCGGAGCAGCACGGGTTGCGGCGAAGACTAACCTTTGCGCACAGCGCCAAGGTTATGTCGAAGCCACAACCCCGTGAAGCTTGCCAGTAGGCAAGCTTTGCCGAGGGGTTACGGCGAAAGCATAAAAGCCCCAAAGGGGCGGCTGAAGCCACAATCCAGATTGCGAGGCCTGCCAGCAGGCAGGCCAGCCGTCCGGACCGCAGGACTAAACGGAAAAACAGCCCGCAAGGGCCAGGGTACTGAAGAACAACCGGGCGCCCAGCGCCCATGCCTGAAACGAGGAGGCGAAATGCTCAGCTTTGACGAAGAAATCACCGCGCAACCCAGCCTGCAGCCCGCCGTGCCGCCCACCCCGGCCGCCGCGCCCAAGGCCGTCGCTTCCGGCCAGCCGGTGTCCGCTGCCCTGACCGGCATCAACGACCTGCGCCGCATCAAGGTCGAGGACAAGCGCATCATCAACGGCGGCGCCGACGTCAACCAGCTGGTGCCCTTCAAGTACAAATGGGCGTGGGAAAAGTACCTCAACGCCTGCGCCAACCACTGGATGCCCCAGGAAGTGAACATGAACCGGGACATCGCCCTGTGGAAAGACCCCAATGGCCTGACCGAGGACGAGCGCCGCATCGTCAAGCGCAACCTGGGCTTCTTCACCACCGCCGACTCCCTGGCCGCCAACAACATCGTGCTCGGCACCTACCGCCACATCACCGCCCCCGAGTGCCGCCAGTTCCTGCTGCGCCAGGCCTTCGAGGAAGCCATCCACACCCACGCCTACCAGTACATCGTCGAGAGCCTGGGCCTGGACGAGGGCGAAATCTTCAACATGTACCACGAGGTGCCCTCCATCCGGGACAAGGACGAGTTCCTCATCCCTTTCATCGACATCCTGTGCGACCCCAACTTCAAGACCGGCACCCCCGAGGCCGACCAGAAGCTGCTGCGCTCCATCATAGTCTTCGCCTGCATCATGGAAGGCATCTTCTTCTACGTCGGCTTCGTGCAGATTCTCGCCCTGGGCCGCATGAACAAGATGGTGGGCGCCGCCGAGCAGTACCAGTACATCCTCCGCGACGAGTCCATGCACCTCAACTTCGGCGTGGACCTCATCAACCAGATCAAGATGGAAAACCCCCACCTCTGGACCAACGACTTCAAGGCCGAAATCAGCGGCCTGATCCAGAAGGCGGTGGAGCTGGAATACCGCTACGCCGAGGACACCATGCCCCGCGGCGTGCTGGGCCTCAACGCTCCCATGTTCAAGGAATACCTGCGCTTCATCGCCAACCGCCGCTGCCAGCAGATCGGCCTGGAGCAGCTCTACCCGGGGGCGACCAACCCCTTCCCCTGGATGAGCGAGATGATCGACCTGAAGAAGGAAAAGAACTTTTTCGAAACCCGCGTTACCGAGTACCAATCCGGTGGCGCTTTGTCCTGGGACTAAAACGGTGCCCGGCGAAAAAGTTCTTTCGGCGAAGGCTAACCTGCGCCGTGCGCGGGTTAAGGTGTGCGCCTTGGTGCACACCGGCCGGAGCCAGAAGAACTTCTTCGAGACCCGGGTGACGGAGTACCAGTCCGGCGGGGCGCTGAGCTGGGATTGATGAGAAAAGGCGCAGGGGACTGCGCCTTTTTTATGTTTGCAATGGTGGTAAGCGACCATGGGAAACTTAATTCAGAGCTTAGTGGAGGTGGGTTTTGGCGTTGCGGCAAAATCTGCAGGGAAAAAGGGGTCAGGTTCGGTAATCTTGATCGATAGTATATACTGTATATACATTATTTCGTGTTGAGGTGAAAATCATGCTGACCCGAGTATTTAAAAGTGGTAATTCGCTGGCCGTGCGCATCCCGAAGGAGCTGGGCCTGGGGGAAGCGGGGCAGGATGTGGAGATCGAGCGCAAGGGCGATGCCTTGGTGATCCGGCCCGTTCAGCGGGGGAACCTGGCCGGGGTGATGGAGGCCTTTGCCGCTTTTCCGAGGGACTTCATGGCGGAGGGGCGGGAGTTTCATGAGCAGAAGGAGCGGGGCTGGGATTGACCATGCGCTATATGCTCGACACCAACATCTGCATTCACCTGATTCGCCGGCAATCGCCGGCGGTGGCGGAGCGGTTCCGGCGGTTGTCCCACGGCGATGCGGTGATATCGGTGGTGACGTTCGCCGAGTTGCGCCACGGCGTCGAGCGCGATCCACTGGCCAAGGAGGCGGCGGAAAGGGCCTTGTCCCTGTTGCAGTCCTTCATCCCGGTGGTGCCGTTCGACAACGATGCGGCGGTGAGTTACGGGGTGGTGGCGGCCGCCGTCAAGGATCGGAGGCGCGATGCCCTGGACCGCCTGATTGCGGCTCATGCGCTTAGCCTCTCTTTGACGTTGGTAACGAATAACGAAGCGGATTTCAGGGATTATCCCGGTTTGGAAATCGAGAACTGGGTGAATTGATGGTGGTTAAGGGCGCGCCCTGGCGCGCCGTAAAATTGAGGAGTTGATTGAATGTCCGACCCGAAGCAAAAGACCCAGTTCCTGATCGGCAACGCCATCCTCGCGGTGTGCATGCTGATGCTGTTCTTCATGGGCAGCCTGTGGCAGCAGTTGGGGCCGATGGCGATGGTGCTGTGGGTGGTCCTGGCGGCGGCGGGGATGTATCTCATCATGCAGGACAAGCGGAACCCGGATTTGCCGGACTGAAGCGCGACGGAGGCGGCAGTTGGCAAAAGGCGGTCGGGGGCGGCATGGCTAGCCGCGGAGAATAGCGCTCAGCGCAGACCCCGGCCTGGATTAGTGGTGTTTTTTGGAGGGAAAACAATGGAAAACAGCGCAACGGATGTACAAAATCACCAGTGCCCCAAGGAAGTGCAGCGCTTGCTGCGGGTGGCGGTGGCGGCCCACCTTCTGACGGAGGAGATGGAGCACGAGATCGTCGAGGCCTTCGACTCGGTCGAGCACTGGCTGGACAGCTTTGTGCGTCTGCACGAGCGCGCCCTGGTTCAGGGCTGAGGCGGGATGGCGCGGGCTCCCCGGCAGGAAATCGAGTTCGCCCTGGAGGGGGAGTTCGTCGAACTGAACCAGCTGCTCAAGCTGGCCGGGCTGTGTCCCAGCGGCGGCGCGGGCAAGGCCATGGTGGCGAAAGGCGGGGTGACGGTGGACGGCCAGACGGAGCTGCGCAAGACGTGCAAAATCTGCGCCGGCCAAGTGGTCGGCGCGGGGGGCGTGCGCATCCGGGTGAAGGGCTGACGCCCTGCGGCGAGGTCAGGCGTAGGTGTTGATGAGGCCGCCGGTTTCGCCTTCAGCGGCTTGGACGGACGGTTTTTCCTGCCGTTCCTGGCGGGGGCTCTCGGCGGCTTCGCCGGTGGCCTTGCCGCCGGTGGCCTGGCGGGTCTGGGGCTGGGACGAGGTGGCCGTTTGAAGGGCGGCGGCGTGGTTGCCGATGTTGTTGACGTTCATGGTCGTTCCTTTGCGTGAGGGGGGCGGCGCCGGTGTGCGGGGTGTGATGCCGAGGCGAGACTCTCCCTCAAGGGGTGCACGCTTGTAGCCTAGGCGGCGAAGCTTACTGCCGCCTTACAAAGCGAGGATTTTCATTATCTAGGAGTTGCAATGAACCACTACCACATCGCTTTCGTCGACAACGAAGGCGACTTCTATTCCGCCTCGGTGGAAACCCCGGCCGACCTGTTCACCTCCGAGGGCATCGATGAAATGGCCATGGAGCTGGCCGAGCGCCTGGACCAGGACGAGCCGGTGGCGATCATGAACATCATTCCCCTCAAGTCCTAAGCGACGGCGGGGGCAGGGTAACGGGAGGTGGGCGATGCCTCAGACGCTGAACAGCTTGGATAGCGCTTCATTGCGCCTGGAAGTGGCGCGTCTGCGGGCGGAGCGGCAGGCGCTGCTTCGGCTGGCGGCCGCGGCCTGCATGCTGATCCACGACCTGGACGGCGATACCCTGGAGACTTTCGAATCCGCCGAGCTGCTGGCCGATTGCCTGCGCCGCATGCCGGAGGACGTGGTGTACGAGGCGATGCGCCTGTGCCGCGTGGAGGGCTAGGAAAAAATTCCCGCGGCGGAAACTCCCGCGCCGCGCAACGATCATAATAACCAAAAACAGAGTGTAACGACCCTCAAAGGAGATAGACATGCGAGATGTGTACGATTATCTGCGGCGGTTGATTTATGCGGTGTTGTTGTGCCCGGTGGCGGCGGCGGGGTGGATCGGCTTCGGCCTGTCCGGTTTCAGCATCGGCGGTTTCCTGGCTCTCCTGGGTAAGGTGAACCAGCATTACGCGGCCCTGGACGCCGACGGCCAGGCGGCCTTCCTGTTCCAGATTTACGCAGGCTGGGCGGTGCTGGCCTTCGTCTTTCTGCTGGCGACCTTCGTCGTCAATCCACCTCGCTTCCGCTACGAGCTGAAGGAGGAGGGCGGCCACAAGGTGGTGTCGGTGGTGAAATAGGTCTTTCGAAGACTGGAGCAAGGCCGGGGTGTCCCAGCCTTTTTTATTGCTCTTCCGCCAGGCAGCGGGGACAGGACTGCTCCGCCATGGCCAGCCCGGTCATGTCGTCCTCGCTCAGAGGGCGGTAGCAGTAGTAGCCCTGGACGGCGTCGCAGCCCATGGCGCGCAGGGCGGCGAGCTGCTCGCGGGTTTCCACCCCTTCGGCCACCACCTTCAGCTCCAGGGTGCGGGCGATGGCCAGCATGGCCTCCACCAGCTTGGTGTCGTTGACGTCCTCGGGCATGTCCTTGATGAAGGAGCGGTCCACCTTCAGCTTGTCGAGGGGGAAGGCCTTGAGGTAGGAGAGGCTGGAATAGCCCGTGCCGAAATCGTCGAGGGACAGGCGCACGCCCAGTTCCCGCAGGGCGCCCATCAGCGCCAGGACGTCGCTGCCCTGGCCCATGACCACGCTCTCGGTGAGCTCCAGTTCGAGCAAGTGAGGCGGCAGGCCGCTGTCCGCCAGGGCGGTCTTGACCTCCTCCACCAGGGCCGGACGGAACTGGGGGGAGGAGATGTTGACGGCGATGCCAAGGGGGGTGCCGCGGGCCGCGTTCCAGTGCTGGGCCTGGCGGCAGGCTTCGCGCAGCACCCAGGCGCCGATGGGGATGATGAGGCCCGAGGCTTCCGCCACCGGGATGAAGTGGAGGGGCGAGATGTTGCCCCGCTCGCTGTCCTGCCAGCGCAGCAGGGCTTCCACGCCGATCAGGCGGCAGTCTTTCAGGGCGACCTGGGGCTGGTAGTGCAGGTACAGCTTGCCGCTCTCGAATGCCTGGCGCAGGCGGGTTTCCAGCGCCAGGCGTTCGGCGGCGATGGAATCGATGCGGGGGTCGAAGAAGCGGAAGCCGTGGCGGCCGGCCTGCTTGGCCGCCAGCATGGCCATGTCGGCGGAGCGGATGAGGGATTCGACGCTGTCCCCGTCCTGGGGGTAGAGGGCGATGCCGATACTGACGGAAACGGTGAGTTCCCGGTCGCCGACCATGAAGGGACGGGACAGGGTGTCGAGGATTTTTTGCGCCACCAGGGAGGCATCTTCCTTCTGCCGCAGTTCTTGCACCACGGCGAGAAACTCGTCGCCGCCCAGGCGGCCGACGGTGTCGCTTTCCCGCATCAGGCCCCGCAGCCGTTCGGCGATGCGCACCAGCAGTTCGTCGCCGACGCCATGGCCGAGAGTGTCGTTGATGGCCTTGAAGCGGTCCAGGTCGATGAACAGCAGGGCCGCTTCGCCCCCGTGGCGATGGGCCAGGGCGATGGCCTGCTCCAGGCGGTCCGTCAGGAGGCGGCGGTTGGGGAGGGCGGTGAGGGGGTCGTGCATGGCGTAGAAGGCGGCCTTTTCCGCCGCCTGCTTGCGCTCGGAAATGTCGCGCACCACGGCGAGCACCCGCTGCTGGCCGGCGATGGTGGTGGCCCGCAGGCTCACTTCCACCCAGAACAGCTCGCCGTCGGCCCGGCGCGCCTGCCACTCGAAGACCTGGGGGCCTTCCGTCAGCGTCTTCGCGATCCATTGCCTGGCCTCTTCCTGGCCGTAGGGGGGGATGCCGCTGCCGAGCTGGTCGGCGGTGGTTTGCAGGGCCTCTTCGTAGCGGATGAGGTACATCTCCAGCATCCGCTGGTTGACGTCGAGGATGGCCCCGCTTAAGGCATCGTGGACAAAAATGGCGTCGTTGGCGGCGTTGAAAACCTGGCGGTAGTTTTCCTCGCTGGCCTTGAGGGCTTCCTGGGCCAGGAGACGCTCCTGGTATTCCTGCTTCAGGGCAGAGGCCTGCTGGGCCAGTTTATGCCGCAGCAGGCGGTTCCACAGTGCCACCAGCAGGCCTGCCGCAAGGAGCACGGCCAGGGCCGTAAGGAGGGCGATGATGGCGTGTCGGTTGAGCAGGCGATAGGCTCCGCCTTCCAGGTGGATCCAGCGCCGGGCGATGGCCTGCCGCTCGTCGTCGGTGATGGAGGCGAGGCCCTTGCTCAGAATGCGGTTGAGTATCGGCCAATCGCTGCGGCTGGCGATATACAGGGCATTGGACTTTCCCGAGTCACCGGCCACGCGTAGGTTGGCGATGCCGTAGCGGTCGATGAGGTAGGAGGCGATGGCCAGGTTGACCACGGTGGCGTCCGCGTCGCCGAAGGCGACATCCTGCAGGGCCGACAGATCGTCCGGAACGGGTTGCAGCCGGATGGCGGGATAGCGGGAGCGGATGTATTCGTCGAGAGCGTTGCCCTGGGTGATCACGACGCGCCGACCGGCCAAATCGTTCAGGGTCTGCATGTCCTGGCTGCCGGAGCGGGCGATGATGACGTTCGGAATATCCAGGAGCGGCGGGGAGAAGAGCAAATAGTCGGCCCGGCTTGGTGTCCACTGGGCAGCGCCGACGATATCCACCTCATGGTTGCGCGCCATTCTTATGACTTCCTCCCAGGAAGCGGCGTGGACGATCTCGAATTGAATGCCCAGGCGGTCCTCGATCAGGCGGTAGTAATCCGCCACCAGGCCCTGATAGCGGCCTTGTTCGTCGAAAAACTCGATGGGGGGGAAATTGGGGTCGGGGGCCAAGCGCAGGCGCGGGTGCTGTTGCAGCCAGGCTTTTTCCTCGGTGGAGAGAAAGATTTCGGGGGCGCGGCGGCACGCAGCCACAACAACACTCCCAGGGTCGCGATGAGCGCCCCCAGCAGCAGCGATGTGGCGGAAATGCGTTTGGGCCTGAACAACATGAAAGGGGCGCCCCTGATCTTCTGTGGGTCTGTTGAATTCTATTCCATTTTCGGCGGGAGATGTGCCGATTGTCTTCGGGTGTTGCTCCAGCGCGACGTTTGTTTGTAAAACAAAATCAATGCGTTGCGCTGTTTAGAGGAATGCGCTGTCGCCGCTGGGAGACAGGTTGCCGAAGAAAAGGCAGGCGAAAGTCTTGGTGTTTTCCTAGTAAATCAATGCGTTGGCTTGTTTGGCACGGGATTTGCGAAAGATGCGTTGCGTTGCGGTGCGCGATAACTCAACGGTCCTCTTTGGCGCACCCGGGACGGAGGACGGCATGAAACGACCTGTGCGGGCGACCGGCAGGGAATGAACTAGGAGGAAAAAATCATGACAAGGAAACAGATTATCCCCGTGGCGCTGCTGGCCGTGGTGCTGACAGCGGGTTGCAGCACCCCGCCGACGAAGCGCGAAATCGGCACCGTGACCGGTGCGGTGGTTGGCGGGGTGGTGGGCTCTTCCCTCACCGGCGGCAGTACGGTGGGGACGGTGGGCGGCGCGGCCGTGGGCGGCGTGATCGGCAACCGCATCGGCAAGGAACTGGAGCGGAAATAAGCTCGGCCAGCAGGAGACAAGCATGAGAACCCATATTTCCCCTCATTCGGCGGTGACGGCCGCCGTCTTGGCGGCGTCCCTCGTTTTTCCCGTTGCCCCCGCCGTCTACGCGGACCCGCCCCCCTGGGCGCCGGCCCATGGCTGGCGGCAGAAGCACGACCCCTATTACCTGGGCTACAGCGGCCGCCGCTGGGGGGACGACTATGGGGTGTTAAGCGGCCGCTGCAATACCTCCGCCGTGGGCGCGGCGGTCGGCGGTGTGGTGGGAGGAGTGCTGGGCTCCCAGGTGGGCGGCGGCAATGGGCGGACGGTGGCGATCGTGTTGGGTTCCGTCCTCGGGGCCGTGGCGGGCAGCCGCATCGGTGATGAAATGGATGCCGCGGACCGTGCCTGTGTCGGCCATACCCTGGAACTGGCCAGGGAGCGGCGGCAGGTGGTCTGGCTTAATCCTGCCAGCGGGGTGGGCTATGCGCTGACGCCGGTGCGGGAATTCACTGTCAACAGCCGTCCCTGCCGGGAGTTTACCGGTTCCCTGCGGGAGGACGGGCGGGTCGAGCGCTTTAACGGCCGCGCCTGTCAAACCGGAAACGGGGTATGGCGGATGATTTAGCGCCGGGGGCTCTTAGGCAGAGCCCCGCCGTAGAGGGGCCTACTCGGCGTTGTAGTCGTCGACGAGGATTTTGGGCGCCCGGTCCAGTTGGTAGAGGATGGGAATCAGCGCCAGGGTCGCCAGGATCATGAAGTGGGGGCCGAAGAGCCAGAACACCATGGGCACCAGGAAGTAGTAGGCGCGCATGCCGATGCTGTAGAACTTGCCGGCGCGGTTGAGGTGAACGGCGACATGGGCCGGGGAAATGGCCTTGTGGTTGAGGTTGAGGGGCACGTTGAGCATGTAGCCCACGTGGTTGTAGATGCGGATGGACATGGAGAAGGAAAAGAAGGCGATGAACAGGTCCAGCAGCATCACCAGAAGCTTCAGCAGCCACATCTCGGAGTGCTTGGCGCCGATGGCGTTGAGGGTGTGCCAGGTGCCCTCCAGCTTGTCCCCCTGGCCGCTGAGGGACAGCACCCCCATGATCAGCAGCACCGAGGTGGAGGCGAGGAAGGTCGCCGCCATGGTGGAGTTGCGCAGGGTCTGCACGGCGAGGATGTCCTTGCCGTTTTCCATGATGTTTTCCACCCAGGCGGTGCGGGCGATGGTGTTGACCGCCTGTATGGAGTAGGCGGGGTTCTTCTGCACCTTGCGGCGCAGGAAGAGATGGTAGGCGATGAGGAGCAGGGCGCAGAGCACGAAGCTCAGCAGGTCGGTGCCGTAGGCGCTGAAGAAGGACATGGGGTGCTTGTCGAGAGTTAAGAAATCGGTTTATTTGCCGGCGGCCCGGGCTTCCCAGTAGTCCGCCATTTTCGGGTCGGCGCTGACTCCGTCCAGGCCTTGGCGGTAGATGTGGGCCAGGCTCTTCATGGCCATGAGGTGGCCGTTGTTCGCCGCCTGCTTGAACCAGTAGAGGCTCTTTTCGTAATCGGGCTTCACGCCGCCGGCGCCGCTTTCGTAGCGGATGGCGAGCTGGTACTGGGCTTCGGCGTCGCCGTCCTCGGCCAGCTTGCGGATGTGGGGCTTGCGCTGGAAGAAGTTCTCTTCCGCTTCGTAGCCGATGTTTTCCATGAAATGGAGCAGGCGGATGGCGTCTTCGTAGCCCTGGGCGGCCGATTTGGCGAGCCAGTTGCCGGCCACTTCCTGGTCGTGGGCGGAATTGCTGCGGCTATGGTAAAGCTTGCCCATGAGGAACTGGGCCTCGCTGTCGCCCGCGATGGCGGCGCGGTTGAGCCATTCCTCGGCCTTGATTTCGTTCTTCTCCACCCCTTCGCCCTTGAGGTACATCTTGCCCAGGAGCAGCTGGGCCTGGATGTTGCCCCGCTTGGCGGCCTTTTCGCGCCAATCGGCGGCCAGCTTGAGGTTTTGCGGCACCCCGTGGCCCTGGGCGTAGAGATCGCCGAGCATTTTCTGGGCGTAGCCGTTGCCCTGCTGCGCCGCCTGCTCGAACCAGTAGGCGGCGCGCTTGTCGTCCTTGGCGTAGCCGCCGTCGCCGTTGAGGTACATCACCGCCAGCAACACCTGGGAGCCGTCGTTGCCCCGCTGGGCGGCGGTCGTGATCATTTTCGCCTCCTCCGGGGTCATGGCAGAGGCCGGAAGAGCGATGCAGAGCGTCGCCAGGAAAGTCGTGCAAAGGAGCTTGTGCATGGTGGCTGAATCCTCGGCTGCGATGATGAGGGAAAGAGCCTCTATGGTACGGGCATAGGCCTTTCCCATCAAGGAACGGCGGGCCGGGTGCCGTGCGTCGGGGTATAATCGCCCCTATGAAGCACTTGGTGATACCCGTTACCCCTTACCAGCAGAACTGCTCCCTGGTCTGGTGCGAAGCCACCCGCCAGGCGGCGCTGATCGACCCCGGCGGCGAGGCGGAACGCCTGCTGGCCGAGGTGGAGGCGCAGGGTCTGCAGTTGACCAAGCTGTGGCTGACCCACGGCCATCTCGACCATGTGGGGGCTGCCGGGGAATTGGCGGCGCGCCTCGGCATTCCCATCGAGGGCCCCCACCGGGGCGACGACTACTGGCTCCAGGCGCTACCCCGGCAGTGCGAAATGTTCGGCTTTCCCCCCATCGAGGCGTTCACACCCGACCGCTGGCTGGCGGACGGGGATACGGTCGAGGTGGGGGACGTGCGCCTGGAGGTGCTGCATTGTCCCGGCCACACGCCGGGTCATGTGGTGTTCTACCACGGTGGGAGCAGAACGGCTTTCGTCGGCGACGTGCTGTTCGCCGGCTCCATCGGCCGCACCGATTTTCCCGGCGGCGATTACGACGCCCTGATCCGTTCCATCCGCGAACGCCTGTTCCCCCTGGGGGACGACGTGACCTTCATTCCCGGCCACGGGCCGGATTCCACCTTCGGCCGGGAGCGGCGGACGAATCCCTACGCGGGCGACGGGACCGTTTAGAGGAGGGGCTTCCGCCGACTCCGCGGTGAGTTCAATGCAGGTGCTTGCGGCGGAAGTGGACCAGGCTGCCCGAAGGCTCGAAATCCGCTACCGGTTCCGCCTGGCGGGCGGACTGCTGGGCCCAGTCCCGGTCGAAGAGGTCGTTCACCACGGCGGTCACCTGTTCCACGCTGGCGGCGTCGAAATGCCGCGCCAGCAGCCCGGCCACGTCTTCCACCATGCGGTGGCGCTGGGCGTTGTGGATGGCCTCGGGGGAGGGGCCGACGAAGAGCAGCTGGTATTCGTCGCGGCCGTCCTCGTGGTAATAGGTCAGTTCCACTTCCGAGGCGTGCTCGGTGAGGGGGCCGATGTCGGTGAGGGCGTCCTCCAGGGTGCGGCGGAAGCTGCGGCCCACTTCCCCGGTCCAGCAGATGTCCAGGATGCGGTTGGCCCGGTCGAAGGTGACGCCGGGTTCGCTTTGTTCCAGGCTGCGCATTTCGGCGATGCTTTCCGCGTCCAGGTAGCTCAGCCATTTGCGCAGACCCTCTTCCACCTGGGCCTGGGTGACGCCCTTGCACAGGTACAGGCTGCCGTGGACGTGGACTTCGATACGCATTTCGCTGCTCCTCACTAAACAAATGGTGCGACGGGGTATTTTACCCCAGGACCCCTCGGCGGGACAGGTGGGGGAGGGGAATGGGATGCTGGCGCTGGCGTGGAGTGTTTGCGGAAACGTGACGAAAAAGCGGTGGGGAGCGGGCTATAATCCACGCCTTCACACGGACGGGCATGCCATGAACGACACGGTCTTTTCTTCCCTTTCCTCCCTGCGGCAGGCATTCGATGCCGGGTTGAGCGCCATGCTCGATGGCGGCGGACTGGGGCCCTTCATCCTGGTGTGCGCCAACGGCAGTTACGACCCCGCCGTTCACGCCGCCACCGCCCCGGTCCTGGAAAAACTCTACCGGGAACTGGAGGCGGAGTTCCGCGCCGACCTGGAGAACGGGCGCGACATCAAGGCGGTGGAAGAGGACTTGCTGGTATTCCTCAAGCTGCGAACGGTCGGCCTGGAACGGCTGAAGCCCACCGAGCGCCGCCGGGCGGGGGAATGGGAGGTGCAGTTCAACCACCTGCGCGCCTTCCGCCCCAAGCGCATTACGGCCCGGGTGCCGGAGGGAATCCGGGCGCCCTTCGACGAGGGCGCTTTTCATTTCAACAAGCCCTTCATGCAGAAGGAGGCTTTCTGGCGCGGCAGCCTGGCCGGTCGGGAGGCCACCCTGTACTACAACAAGTACCCTTTCGCCGATTTCCATACCCTGCTGGTGCCTGAGCGGGAGCGTTGCCTGCCCCAGTTCCACACCGCCGAGCACCACGGCTGGCTGTGGCGGCTGGCGGGGGAACTCGGCGCCAATCTGGACGGCGTCGGCATCGGCTTCAACGCTTTCGGGGCGTTCGCTTCGGTGAACCACCTGCACTTCCAGCTGTTCCTCAAGCCGGAGGGATTCCCCGTCATGGCCGGAAACTGGCGCCACAACGGTGGTGCGGAGGTGTATCCCGCCACCTGCCTGGCCTTCGACCAGGAACGGGAAGCGTGGCGTTGCATCGAGGTGCTGCACGAGCGGGAAATTCCCTACAACCTGCTTTATCAGCCGGAACGGCTGTACGTTTTTCCCCGCCGCAAGCAGGGCAGCTACGCCCAGCCGCCATGGACCAGCGGTTTCACCTGGCACGAACTGGCGGGCGGCATGATCGCTTTCAACCGCCAGGATTACGAAGCCTTGGACGCGGACTCCATTCGGGAAGCCTTGCAGGGAGCGGCCGTAGAGCCTTGATGACAGCCGGCTTCCGGCTGCGGCGCATCAGGGGTTAACGGCACAGGGATTCGGCATCGGCGTTGCCGCTGGCGGCGAGTTTTTCCAATTCTTGCAGCACGGCAAAACTGGCCTGTTCCATGTCGCTGATCGCCTTCAGCCCCTGGGCGCATTCCCCGGATAGACTTCAAAGTCGTCGACAATAACTATTTTCTGCTGGCCGCTCGCCGATTTCTTCACCGTTTCTAGCGGTGGTTTGGTGAGGAAAGCGCTGTTTGTGCAACGGTATGAGACGTCTGGGGGGCAATCTCAAAACAAATTCAGCTGGCCATTCTTCAGCGGTGGACGGAAAGCTTCCGTGTCCAGGAGCAATTCCCGCCGGTTGTAGCCGAGGCGCTTGAGGGCGAGGCGGAAACGGCCGTGGATGAGTTCGGCGAACTGCCCGCTGCCGCGCATCCGCTGCCCGAAACGGCTGTCGTTTTCCTGCCCCCGGCGCATCTGGCGCAGCAGGCTCAGCACGTGCTCCGCGCGGAGAGGGTAGTGATGCGCCAACCAGTCCCGGAACAATTCCTTCAACTCGTAGGGCAGCCTGAGCAGGGTGTAGGCGGCCATTTCCGCGCCCGCCTCCCGGGCGGCTTCCAATACCGTTTCCAGTTCCTGGTCGTTAAGCTGGGGAATCATCGGCGCGGCCAGCACGCCGCAGGGGATGCCCGCCTCACCCAGCCGCCGCAGGGTTTCCAGCCGCCGCTGGGGAGCGGTGGCGCGGGGTTCCATGGTCCGGGCAAGGCCCCGGTCCAGGGTGGGGAGGGAGACGAAGACCAGAGTCAGGTTCTTCTTTGCCATGGCCGCCAGGATGTCGATGTCCCGCTCCACCAGGGAAGACTTGGTGGTGATGGTGACCGGATGGTCGCATTCGGCCAACACTTCCAGCACCTGGCGGGTGAGGCGCCATTCCCGCTCGATGGGCTGGTAGGGGTCGGTGTTGGAGCCGAGGGCGATGGGGGAACAGCGGTAGCCCGGCTTGGCCAGTTCCCAGCGCAACAGCTCCGCCGCGTTGGGCTTGGCGAACAGGCGGGATTCGAAGTCCAGGCCCGGCGACAAGTCCATGTAGGCGTGGGAAGGGCGAGCGTAGCAGTAGATGCAACCGTGTTCGCAGCCCCGGTAGGGATTGAGGGACTGCGCGAAGGGAATGTCCGGCGAATCGTTGCGGCTCAGGATGCTGCGGGCCTGCTCGATGGTGACGGTAGTGATCAGGGGTGGGGGCGGCTCGTCATTCGGCGCCCAGCCGTCGTCGAAGGCCTCGCCGCTGCCAGAGAGGAAGCGGGGCGGGGGATTGGCGGTGGCGCCGCGCCCTTTCGGGGGATGTTGCATGGGGTAACTCCGAAAGGGGCATTTTGGCACAAAACATCCCCTTCCGGCAGGCGCCGAAAGGAAGATGTTCCGCGGTCAGTGGACGCTGCCGAAAGACGGGTCGATGCCGTAGGCCGGCGTGGGCAAGCCGGCGATGCGACAGCCTTGGACCACCGGGCCGCCGGGGAAGAGTTGGTACAGGTGGCGTTTCCCGTATTCGTCGCCGAATCGGTCCTCCAGGGCGCGGATGATCTCCCGCGCGGTGCAGGTGGGGCCGTTGTCTCGGTAATGGTCCCGCAGGAAATGGAGCACCTGCCAATGCTCGTCGGACAGGGTGATGCCTTCGGCGCGGGCCGTGGCAAGGGCCTTCATCTCCGACCATTCGGGCAGCTCGGACAGGTAGCCTTCAGGGTCGCGCTGCAACACGTCTTCGTCCAGGATGGTTTTGTTGATGTCGAACATGACACACCTCCTTTCGTGTTCGGTTAACTGCAACACCGCTAGGTGATATTCCATAGTGTAGGAAATCCCGACAAAAATGCTAAGGGAATTTTTTTCTTTCCGCCGGATAAATAAGGGCTAGAATTCTTCAACCAGAATTTCCTCCCTTCACGGGGGGTGAGCATTGAGGAAACCATGAACGACGAGATGTTTGAACCGAAAAACGAACTGGAGCGGCAGTTGGCCGATTTGCACGAGGGCCTGATGGCCGAGGATGACTTCCTGGCGGGCTTGGCTTCGGCGCAGGTTTTCATGCCGGTTCAGGACGACGAGATGAAAATGGGCATCCAGTCCTCCAACCAGGCCAAACCCCTGGTAGTGGCGGCGGAGGACGGCACGCCGGTATTGCTGGTTTTCTCCAGCCCGGAGCGGGCAAAGCCCGTGACGCAGGAATTCGAAGGTTTCGGCGGCGGCTTGCTGACGGAGTTCACGTGGGTGCTGGAGCGCATCGAGGGCGGCGCCGGCATATCCATCAACCCCGGTTGGGAGCTGGGCTACGATATCGAGCCCTTGCGCGTCTTGCAGCTCAGCCGGAGCCTGCGTTCGGCCAGCTAAGCCGATTTGTTTCCCCACCAAAAAAAACGACAGGAGCGGTCTCCTGCCATAAGCGCGGATAAGGGAGGTATGCCATGAGCCGCCGCAAGAGTACGATTTTCCGTCCCGATCTGGACGATATCCCCCCCCTGGGCATGGATGCCGCCAGCATCGCCGGCGACGTCAAACGCTATTTCAGCCACACCCTGGGGCGCCACCGCGACAGCAGCGGCCGCTACGCCTACGCCTCCCTGGTGATGGCCCTGCGGGACCGTTTGGTGGAACGTTGGCGCAACACCCGCATGGCCTACGACGAGGCCGATTCCAAGAAGGCGTTTTACTTGTCCCTGGAGTTTCTCATGGGCCGGGCCCTGGGCAATTCCCTGCTCAATCTGGGGTTGGAGGAACAGGCAACCGATGCCTTGCAGAACCTGGGGGCCGCCCTCGATGAGGTCAGCGAGAGCGAGCGGGATGCGGGCCTCGGCAACGGCGGCCTGGGGCGGTTGGCGGCTTGTTTCCTGGACAGCTGCGCCACCTTGCAGATTCCCGTGATGGGCTACGGCCTGCGCTACGAATACGGCATGTTCCGCCAGGAGATCGACAACGGCTTCCAGGTGGAAGCCCCCGACCACTGGCTGCGGGACGGCAACCCGTGGGAAATCGAGCGCCCCGAGTATTCCCAGCGGGTCAAGTTCGGCGGCCGCAGCGAGTTCTACCGGGACCAGGAGGGCGATCTCAAGGCGCGCTGGGTGGATACCCTGGACGTGCTGGCCGTGCCCTACGATGTGCCGGTTCCCGGCTACCGCAACGGCACGGTGAATACCCTGCGCCTGTGGAAGGCGGCGGCCACCGACGAGTTCGATCTGGACGAGTTCAACCGCGGCGACTATGCCGACGCCGTGGCGATGAAGAACGCCGCCGAGCACATTACCATGGTGCTCTATCCCAACGATGCCAGCGAGAACGGCAAGGAACTGCGCCTCAAGCAGCAGTATTTCCTGGCCTCCGCCAGCCTTCAGGATGCCATCCGCCAATGGCTGCGGCGCCACGAGGGGTGTGACGGTTTCGCCGACAAGAACTGTTTCCAGCTCAACGATACCCATCCCACCTGCGCCGTGGCCGAACTGATGCGCCTGCTGCTCGACGAGCATGGCCTGGAATGGGACGAGGCATGGGAAATCACCAGCCGTTCCATGGCCTACACCAACCATACCCTGTTGCCCGAGGCGCTGGAGAAATGGCCGGTGCGCATGTTCCGCGCCCTGCTGCCGCGCCTCCTGGACATCATCCTGGAAATCAACGCCCGCTTCCTGGCGCAGGTATCCCTGCGCTGGCCGGGAGACACCGAGCGCCTGCGGCGCATGTCCATCATCGAGGAGGGGGACGAACCCCAGGTGCGCATGGCTTACCTGGCGGTGGTGGCGTCCTCTTCGGTGAACGGCGTGGCCGAGCTCCATTCCCGGCTGCTGACCCAGCACCTGTTCAGGGATTTCCACGACCTGTGGCCGGAGAAGTTCAACAACAAGACCAACGGCGTGACGCCGCGGCGCTGGCTGCAATGGAGCAATCCGGGCTTGAGCGCCTTGATCGACGAGGCCATCGGCGAGGGGTGGAAAAAAGATCTCACGGAGCTGCGCAAGCTCGAACCGCTGGCCGATGACGCGGCATTCCGCGCCCGCTGGCGCGAAGTGAAACAGGACAACAAGCTGCGTTTGGCCGCCCTGGTGGAGGCCGATGCCCACGTCTGCTTCGATACGGATGCCTTGTTCGACGTCCAGGTGAAACGCATCCACGAATACAAGCGCCAGCTGCTCAACATTCTCCACGTCATCCACCTCTACGACCGCATCAAGCGGGGGGATGTCCGCAACTGGGTGCCCCGCTGCGTCCTCATCGGCGGCAAGGCGGCGCCGGGTTACGCCATGGCGAAGCAGATCATCAAGCTGGCCAACAATGTGGCCCATGTGGTGAACGGCGACCCGGATGTGGACGGACGGCTGAAGATGGCCTTCCTCCCCGATTACCGGGTGACGGCCATGGAGGTGATCTGCGCCGGGGCGGAACTGTCGGAGCAGATTTCCACCGCCGGCAAAGAGGCCTCCGGCACCGGTAACATGAAATTCATGATGAATGGCGCCATCACCATCGGCACTCTGGACGGGGCCAATATCGAAATCCGCGAAGAGGCCGGTGCGGACAATTTCTTCCTCTTCGGCCTGTCGGCGGAGGAAGTGGAGAAGCGCCGTGCCGGTTATGATCCCCGGGCGGTCATCGCCGGGGACCCGGAGTTGGCCCGGGTCATGGATCTGCTGATTAGCGGTCATTTCAACCGCTTCGAGCCGGGGCTGTTCGACGACGTGATTCGCGCCCTCACCGACCACGGCGACTACTGGATGGTGCTGGCGGATTTCCGCAGTTATGTCGAGGCCCAGCAACAGGCGGCGGAGGCCTACCGGGACCCCGAGCGCTGGACGCGGATGAGCATCCTGAACACCGCCGCCAGCGGCAAGTTCTCCAGCGATCGCACCATCGCGGAGTACAACCGGGAAATCTGGAAACTGCCCGTGGTCCCGCCCAAGTTGCCCAAGTAAGAAAAAGGTCCGCGCAGGAGCTTATGCGTTCGTCATTTTTCGGTTATGCTGGCTGAAAATATAAGGGACTTTCCCGACTAGCCAATCCTTGAAGGAAGGGCGAGAATCGCCGCCATGATCGAGAGCGTTGACCTTCAGGCAGAAAACCGCGACTTGCGTCTGCAACTGCAAGCATTGATTTCCAATGCCCGGCAGAACGAGCAGATTCTTCGCCGGCAGCAGGATTTGGAACTGCGCATCATCGGTGTCGGCGGCTTGAAGGAGCTGGTCCAGGAAATCCTCGTGATCTACCGCCGCAGCAGTGAACTGGATGCGGTGACCCTGTCCCTGGTGGACCCGGAATACGAGATTCACCGCATGCTCCAGGGGGTGGGGCTCAGCCCCTCGGAACTCCCCGGCTTGGTGTTTTTCGAGGATAACTGCGATCTGGCCCAGCTTTTCGGCACCCAACTTGTCGCCCAGCTCGGCCCGTTCAATCCGGAGCGCCACGCTTTCCTGTTTCCCGGCTTGACCTCGGCGGTGCAAAGCGTCGCCATTCTCCCCCTCGTCCGGCGCCAGGAACTGATCGGCACCCTCAGCCTGGGCAGCTTCGACAAGGGGCGTTTCGTCCGCGGGATGGCGACGGATTTCATCGAGCGGATGGGGGGGATCGTGGCGATTTCCCTCGAAAACGTGCTCAACAGCGAGCGCCTCAAGCATTTCGGCCTTACCGATGCCCTCACGGGGGTCCATAACCGGCGTTATTTCGAGCAGCGGCTTTACGACGAGGTGGCCCGGGTACAGCGCTACGGCGAAGGCTTGTCCTGTTTGTTTCTGGATATCGACCACTTCAAGAAGATCAACGACACCTACGGCCATCAAGCCGGCGACCTGGCCCTCCAGGAAGTGGCTCAGCGCATTCGCGGCCAATTGCGCTCCTGCGATGTTCTGGTGCGTTACGGCGGGGAGGAATTCGCCGCCTTGCTGACGGATACGGCCGAGGCGGGCGCCCGTGCCACGGCGGAACGTATTCGCGCGGCGATCGCCGCCCAGCCTTTTCCGCTGCCCGACGGCTCTGCGATTCCCATCACCCTTTCGGTGGGGGTGGCCACCCAGGGTCACTACCCCTCCTCCCTAGGCATCGAAAGCGTGGCACGCGCCTTGGTGGAACGGGCCGATCAAGGGGTGTACCGGGCCAAAGAGGCCGGGCGCAACCGTGTCGCCGTCGTTTCCTTGAGCTAGACTTCAGCTTGTGAGCCGCGGTTACGCGGTTCCCGTGACGAACAACTGTGACGAGGAAGCTCATGGCCCATCTGCTTTCCATCTCTCGTGCCGCGCGCCTTGTGGGCGTGGCGCGCGGCGCCCTGCAAACGAAAATTAAAAACGGAGAACTCCAGTCCTTCGACGGCATGGTCGAGGCCGACGAGCTGTTGCGCGTTTACCCCGGTGTGCATTTGGATGACGATTCGGAATTGGAACGGGTGGCACGCATCAAGGACAGGGCCTTTGGCAAGCGGGTTTTCGAGCGTTCCCTGCCCGACAAGGAAGTGCTGGCCGCTCGTATCCACGAAATCGGTCGGGAATTGGCGGAAAGCAAGGGCCAGGTAAAGTTCTACCAGGATTTGCTCGACCGCCTGGGGGGCAAACTGAGGGAGCTCGGCGCAAGCGAAGGAGGAAAGATCATGGCGGAGCAGTTGAAGGAATGGCTGGGCCAGGAGCTGGACCAAGGCGTGGGCGTCGTTCCCCCGGGACTGGCGGGCCGGGACAGCTACTTGAGGGTTGTCGCTGCCCAAGTCAAGCTTTTGCCGAGCAATCGGGAGTTTTTCCTGGAAGGCAACGATACCGTGCTGGAAGCCGCCCTGCGCGCCGGCATCCCCCTCGGCTACGGCTGCAGCAGCGGCAATTGCGGCCAATGCCGGGCCAAGGTGCTGTCCGGCAAGATCAAGTACGTGCGGCCGCACGACTACGTCTTCACCGAAGCGGAGAAGAGCCAGAATTTCGCCCTCATGTGTTCCTGCACCGCCGTCACCGATTTGGTGATCGAAGCGGGGGTGGCGCACAGTCCGGCGGATATCCCTTTCCAGCAGGTCACCGCCAAGGTGAAAGCCATGGACTGTCCTGGCGATGACGTCATGGTGCTGCAGCTGCTCGCGCCGCGCAGCAGCCGGATGCGTTTCATGGCGGGGCAGTCCGCTGTGGTCAAGGTGGGGGCCTTCAGCGCCGAGCTGCCGATCGCCAGCTGCCCCTGCGAGGAAAGGCTGTTGCAATTCCACGTCCGGCGGATGCCGGGCAATCATTTCTCCGACTATGTTTTCAAGCGCCTCAAGGTTGGAGAGGCCGTGGAAGTGGAAGGGCCGAAGGGAGAATTCGTCCTGGACGACGACTCCGCGCGCTCGCTGGTATTCATCGCCTGGGGTTCAGGGTTCGCGCCGATCAAGGGGCTGATCGAGCACGCATTGTCCCTGGAAGTGGCGGAGAACCTCCACCTTTACTGGGCGGCTCAGTCGGCGAGCGATATCTATTTGCCCAACCAGTGCCGTGCCTGGGAGGACGCCCTGGATAATTTCCGCTATACCCCCCTGGTGGCGGGAAGTCCACACAGTACTACTGGTGCCCACTGGGAAAAATGGCTGCAGGAACTGCTGCAACCGGTGCGGCGGGATTATCCCGATATGACAGACCTGGACTTTTACGTGGCCGGGCCGGAAGCCTTGGCGGAGGCCACGCGCTCTCTGCTGCTGGAGTGGGGTGTGCCGGCCGGGCAGTTGCGGGTGGGGAACGTCTCATAGGGAAACGCTGAATAAATGGCTGAGCGGGCGGATCGCTGCGTTGCACGGTGCTCGCTCCCTCGCCTATCGCCTTGATATGCCTCGGTCACTGTGCGCCGTGCGCCTTGCGCTTCATCCCGCTCGCCGATTTCCTCAGCGTTTCCCTAGTTGAAGAAGGTGCGGGCCGCTTCGAAGCGCTGGGCGAAGTAGCGGTTTTTCAGGCTGGAGACTTCGATCTTGCCGTTGGTATGGGGGGCATGGATGAAGCGGTCGTCCCCGATATAGATACCGACGTGGGAGTAGGGGCGGTTCTGGGTGTTGAAGAACACCAGGTCGCCGGGACGGAGTTCGGCGGGACGGATATCCCGGCCGAGCTGCGCGATTCTGGCCGCATTATGAGGGAGCTTCAATCCCAGAGAGTTTTGATAGATGTAGCTCACCATGCCGCTGCAGTCCAGGCCGCTTTCCGGGTTGGCGCCGCCGAAACGGTAATCCACGCTGATGAGCCCGAAAGCGTACATCACCACGTCGTTGCGCTTGGCGCTGTCCTGGTAGGCAAGCTGAGGACGTTTTGCGGTATACGCGCCACGCTGGGGTTCCAGGGACGAGCAGCCGGCGAGAAGGCTAAGCAGGATGGCGAGAAGGAAATAGCGCTGGGACATGTCGGTCACGGATATTCAATCGGTTGTCTAACAAGTAGCATAAATCACATTCAAATGCAATTCTATTTCATTGTTTGGTTGTAAAATTTATGCTTTCTGGCTTGCCGGGTATAATGTTCCGACTGTTTGACGAAGGAGAATTGAATGGACGCCTCCCGCCCCGTGAGCGCTGAACACGAGTTATCCACCGCGCCGGCCCCCTTCGGTAGAGAGGGACCTGCGGTGCCCGGCGCCGTGGATAACTCTGCGGTGGAGGTGG
>JBFXHL010000008.1:0-51721 GCA_050177075.1 Sulfuricellaceae bacterium
CCGCGGCCCATGATCCAGGTGCCCATGAAGGGCAGGCAGCTCGCCACGCAGGCGGTGAGGCCCACGGAAAGCCCCAGCAGCCACACCCCGGCCAAGCCGGCGGGAAGGTTGCTAATCACCGCTCGCCTCCCGCCGGGGATGGAAGGTGATTTTCTTTCCCCCCTCCGGCTGATCGACCTTCACCCGGCCCTTGTAGTAGTCCCGGCTGGAACGGAACAGGGTCCAGGGGCCGAACTTGAGGCGGATCACGCCGTCCTCGGGGCAGAACTCGGCGCAACGACCGCACAGGGTGCAGTCCTCATGGAACGCCTTGGGGCCGTGCTCGGTATGGATTTCGTGGATATCCATGGGGCAGGCCTTGGCGCAGATGCCGCACTTGTCGCATTTCTCGTGCCGTTCCTTGGTCAGGCGCAGGAAAGCCAGACGGCGGAACACGGCATGGAGGGCCAGCATCGGGCAGATGCGGCAGAAGGGCTGGCGGGCGGCCAGGGACGCCACCATGGCGAAGCCGAAGAGGGTGTTGGCCACGGCGCCGAGGACGAAGTCGATGCCGCCGTTGGTGCGGATCGCCAGCTCCTCGGTGTTGGCGGTGAGGAGGGTGGTGGCCAGGCGCGAGGGACAGACGTCGCAGTAGGGGTTGCCCAGGGAGTGGGGCGTGACCCCCATGCCGGTGAGCAGGGGCACCAGCAGCACCAGCCCGCCCAGCATGGCCCACTTGGCCCAGCGCACCCGGCCCACGTTGTCGGCGCCGAAGCGGCGCAGGGGACGCTTCAGCGCCCGCCCGGCCTTGTAGAGCAGCTCCTGCACCGTTCCCAGGGGACAGACCCAGCCGCAAAAGGCCTTGTTGAGGATGACGAAGAAGACATAGAAGGACAGCAGGGTGAATACCAGGGGCAGCAGCACCTTGAAGCTGAAGGTCTGGAGCTGCACCAGGGCCTCGCCGACCCGGTGGTGGAGCTGGTGCTGCAAGGGAATCAGCACGCAGTAGGCGCCGTTCTGCTTGTCGTAGGCGCAGGACAGGGCGGGCAGGTTCTGGGAAATCTTCTCCGCCATGTAGTAGCCCACCACGTTGCCGCCGTAGACCGTCAGCAGCAGCATCAGGAGCTGCACCCCAAGGCGCAGCCGGGACAAATTCAGCCAATTAACCATTTTGGTTCTCCTTGCGGCGGCGCAGCAGAGGCACCGCCATCCCCATCCCCAGGACGGCGAAGCCGGCTCCGGCCCACAGGCTCTTGTTGTCGTAGGCGCCGGGGCCATAGCTGTAGTTGAAGGTGGTCAGGTAACCCGTCCCGCCGGCTTCGTATTCCGCCGCGACCACGAAGCCCGCCTGGCGGCGGCCGTGGCCGTTGCCCCTGCCCTCCTCCGCTTTGAAATCGGCGGGAAAACGCACCTTCGCCACCCCATCCTCGCCGGTGACGAATTCGGCGCGGCTGCCGTTGGCGGTTTCCAGCACGAGCTTCTGCCCCTTCAGGGGCTCGCCCTGGAAGCGCACCAGGAACGGCCACTCCTCGCCGGACCGGTAGCCGGCGTGCTCCCGTGGCAGGGGCTGGGGAATCACTTCCAGCTCGGACTTCTTCGCTCCCAACATGGCCGTCGGCGCCGGACCGGGGTTGGCGAAATAGAAGGCGCTGGTGGCCACCGCCACGTACTCCGGCATTTCCGCCCGGGCCGCCAGCCAGTGGTAATTGCCCACCTCGGAGGCAGGCCTGACCTCCGCCCCTCCGGCCAGGGGGAGTTCCCAGTGACCTTCGCCGCTCCAGTTCTTGGGCGCGTAGACGTCGAGAACCGGCGCCACCAGGTTGGCCGCCGCGACGCGGACACCGGCGCGATCGCCGCCGCGGGCGGCGACCAGCAGGGGATAGTGGGTCCAGGCGGGCAGGCCGCGGGCGGCGGGCGCGACGCCGCCATGGTCGTGGCCGGCCGCGAACGCCGCCGACGTCAGGAAACAACAGCCGAGCAACAGACTAAGAGAAGTTCTCACCCTGATTCTCCTCAGAAGGTCGCCGAGACGCCGGCGGACCAGTAACGGGGCTTGCCGACGACGATGGACAAGTCCTGGACGTTGTAGACGTTGTCGTAGGCGCCGGTGATGTAGTTGGGCTGGTCGTTGGTGCCCCGGGCCGTGACCCAGTACTTGCGGTCGAACAGGTTGTCCACCCGGGCGAAGAAGGACCACTTGGCCCCCAGGGGACCCTTTTCCTTCAGGTCGTAGTTGGCCAGGAGGTTGAACAGGGTGCGTCCCGGCAGCTTCTCCTGGTTGATTTCGTCTGCGTAGGACCAGGACTTGGCGTCCATCTCCAGGCTCAGGTGGAGCCGGTTGCTAGCCTGCCAGTGACCGGTCCAGTTCAACTGGTGCTTGGGCACCCGGGGCACGATGTTGCCGGTGTTGTTGTAATGGACCATGGTCGGGTTGGTGGCATAGATGCTGCCCAGCACCAGGTAGAAGTTGTCGTACTGGGTGAAGCGGGCGTCGATGTAGCTGTAGGCCAGGTCGAAGGACAGTTCCCGCTTCTTGTCGCTCTTCAGGGACAGTTCGAAGCCCCGGTTGCGCACACCGCCGATGTTGTCGTACTTCTCCTGGACCGTGGGGCTGGAGCCCGCGTACTGGCCGTTGACGGCCATGATGTAGTCCTTGCGGTCGATCTGGAACACCGCTGCGTCCACGTCCATGCCGAGGCCGAACCATTCGGTCTTGGTGCGCAGGCCCAGCTCCATGTTGAGGGACTGTTCCGGCTTCAGGTTCTCGTTGTTAGCGGTCTTGCCGCTGGAAGGCGACAGGGTGCCGCGGTAGAGCTGGTCCACCGTCGGCGTGCGGAAGCCGGTGGACAGGTTGCCGTAAACATCCATCGCCGGGTTGACGGCGTAGTTGGCCCCGGCGCGCCAGGAATTGACATTGAAGGACTTGGAACGGTTGATGCTGGTATAGCCATTGTCGGAACCGGGCCGGCCGGCGTAGTCCAGGCTCAGGTTGTCGTGGCGGCCGTTGAAGGTCAGGGTCCAGTCGGTGGCCGGACGGAATTTCACCTCGCCGTAGAGGGCGTTGATGCTTTCGTCGGTGGTGTCGTCGGTCATCACCGTGCCGGCGGTCACCTTGGTGGTGGCGTTACAGGGCTTGCGGCTGCAGTAGTCCACCCCCGCCTTGTTGAGCTGCTGGTACTCGTTACGGCGCAGGTCCAGGCCCGCCAGCCAGCCCACGTTGCCGGTGGAGGAGCGCCATTCGCTCTTCACCCCGCGCTGGATTTGGTGCCAGTCGTTGAGGGTGGTGTAGGCGTCGTAGTAGTTGGGGTCCGTCGGCAGCACCGAGGTGCCGTTGGAATAGAGGGACTGGGGGCCGGACCAGAAGGTGGTGTGGTCCCGGTATTCGTAGCCCATCAGCAGGAAGTTGCTGCGGGGGTCGTAGTTGTTGGAATAGGTCAGGTTCAGCTTCTGCAGGCCCACGTCGTACTTGCGGGTGTAGTCCCGCCCCAGGATGCCCTGGGGGTCCAGTTCGGCCTGGGTGGCGCCCTTCACCGAGCCGTGCTTGTCCTTGGCCCGGTCGGACTTCTCGAAGCCGAAGGTCAGGTCGCTGGTGTCGTTGAGGTAGAGGTTGAAGTTGCCGTCGATGTAATCGGTCTTGTAGGCGGACTGGAAATAGTAATCGTCCGCCTCCCGGCTGGTGACCTGGATATGGCCGTTGCCCTTCTCGCCGGAAAAGCCGACGCGGCCGATCTGCTTGCGGTAGCCGAAGGAACCGGCTTCGCCCCCCAGGGTCACCCCGGCGTACTTGGCGCCGCGCTTGGTGGTGATGATCACCGCCCCGGCCAGGGCGTCCTCGCCGAAAAGGTAGGAGGCGCCGCCCTTGATGACCTTGATGGACTCGATGTTGTCCAGGTCGATGTTGACCTTGCCGGTGCGCTCGAACACCGGCACCCCGTCGATGACGATGGCCACGCCGGGCTTCTCGCCCATGTAGCGCTGGTTCTCGATGCCCCGCAGCTTGATCTTGATCTCGTCGCCGCTGCTCAAATCCGCCGTCACGCCGGGAATGCCTTGCAGCACCTGGATGGCGTTCTGGATGTGGGCGTCGTCCACCGTCTTGCCGCTGATGACGCTGATGTTGGACGGTTCGTCCCGCTTGGATTCGAAGCGGTCGTCGATGGTGGTGGAGGTCACCGTCACCTCGTCCAGGCGCGCCGCATCCTCCGCTCACGCCCCGTTTCCCGCCAGCAACAGACAGGCCGCCGCCAGCGGCCGCAGTTTCATCTTAACAAGCATTATTCCTTCCCCAGTAAAATTATCGTTGTTTGAAAAACGACGCCGTGGTTGCAAGCGCCGTGCCATGCCGGGGGGATTGCAAATCAGCGGCTTAGTAATTTCACCTATGTGCGAAAAAACCGCGGCGTGCCAAATGCCACACCCAAAACAGGGTTTTGCGATTGCGCCGGGGAAGGGAGGGGAATATACTTTCGCCCATGCCAAAAAACCGCCCCCCCTTCCAGCCCATCGGCAACGCGCCGGTCTTCCAGCAGCTTCTCAACACGGCCCAGTTGGTGGCCGCCACCCGTGCCAGCGTGTTGATCCTGGGCGAATCCGGCAGCGGCAAGGAAGTGCTGGCGCGCTACATCCACGACATCAGCCCGGTGGCCCACAAGCCCTTCGTGGCGGTGAACTGCGCGGCCCTGCCGGAAAACCTGGTGGAGTCGGAGCTCTTCGGCTACAAGCGGGGCGCCTTCAGCCACGCCAGCCAGGACCGCGAGGGCCTGATCCGCTCCGCCGAGGGCGGCACCCTGTTCCTCGACGAAATCGGCGAACTGCCCCTGACGGTGCAGGCCAAGCTGCTGCGCTTCCTGGAAAGCGGCGAAATCCTGCCCCTCGGCAGCGACCGGGCGGTGAACGTGAGCGTGCGCATCCTGGCGGCGACCAACTGCCAGCTGGAAAAAATGGTCAAGGACGGCCGCTTCCGCGCCGACCTCTACTACCGACTGCAAGTAGTCCCTATGGAAGTGATGCCCCTGCGCGAACGCAGCGGCGACATCGCCCTGCTGGCGGAACATTTCCTGCGCCAAGCGGCGCAGACCCATGGCCTCAAGCCGGCATCCTTCACCGCCGATGCCCTGGCCGCCCTGAAGGCCTATTCCTGGCCGGGCAACATCCGGGAACTGAAGAACCTCTGCGAGCGCCTTACCATCCTTTGCGCCCTGCGCAGCGAACCCCTCGACGTGGACAACCTGCCGGCGGAGATTCGCGGCGGCAAGACCCGAGGCGTCGCCGTTTCCGGCAGCCCCCTGAGCCTGGAAGAGCAGGAAAAGGAAATGATCTCCCAGGCCATGGAACAGGCCAAGGGCAACAAGACCCACGCCGCGAAGCTGCTGGGCATCACCCGCTACACCCTGCTCTACCGCCTGAAAAAACACTTCCCCGACAGCGCGCTGGAATCCTAGGAGTCGCCCCCCGCTCGGGCCGGGTTTTCCCCGTGCCCGACGACAACTCCGTCCATCCATCATGAGCAACAACACCCTCCGCGCCCGGCTGGCCTTTTCCTTCAAGGGCGAGACCCACGATCTCGAGGCCGTCTTCGATCTCGACACCCTGGCGGCGGCGGAAGGCGAGGAGCCGAACTTCCATCACCTGCTGGCCCAGGCGAACGGCATCGACCCCTATTCCTATCTGTACGAAGTGCTGGAGTCCTACGACATCGACTTCTCGGAGCCGACCGGGATCGCCGCCGACTGCCTGCACGACGGTCGCTTCGACTGGCCTGCGTTCGCGCAGCGGCGGCGCGAGGAACACGAGATGGGGATAATTCAGGCCATCGCCGAGCGGCTGATGGGCGTAGCCGACCTGGAAGGCCAGCCGGACCTCAAGGCCGCCCTGCTGGCGGCCTACCGGGCGGGCAAGGCGGAAAGCAAGTAAGTCAGCGCTTGCGCGCCACCAAATCCACCAGGGCCGACAGCCCCTTGTGCCCCATCCCTTCCTCGATCACGCTGTCGTGCTCGGCCAGATGGAGGATTTCCAGGTCGGCGAAATCCTCCCGCAGCATTTCCGCCGTGTACATGTTGGCCGCGCTGGACGGGCCGCCGGTGCCGTACTCCACCTGCTTCGGCCGGTAGCCCTGGAGCAGCAGCAGACCGCCGGGCTTGAGGGCCCGCTTCATGCGGGCGTGGAACTCGGGCCGGTCCTCGGGACTGACGAACTGGACGAAAATGGCCACCAGGGCGTCCCAGCGGTTCTCGCCCCAATCCCAGGCGAAAAGGTCGGCCAGCTCGTGGCGCACCTCGACACCTTCCCGCTCCGCCAACCGGCGGGCCTTTTCCAGGGCCACGGGGGAAAAATCCACCGCCGTCACCGCCAGGCCCTGCTTGGCCAGCCAGACGCCGTTGCGCCCTTCGCCGTCGGCCACCGCCAGCACCTCGCAGCCGCTCTGGAGGCGATGGCACTGGGCGGCCAGGAAGGCATTGGGCGCGGTGCCGTAGAAGTAGTCGTCGATGGCGTATCGGCCGTCCCAGAAGTCTTTCATCTCATTGGGCTCCGTTCAGTTCGGCCTCCAGCCGGGCGGCGGGAATCATCCCGGGCACCACGCGGCCATTGGCAAACACCAGGGTCGGGGTGCCGAAGAAGCGGTGCTTCTGCCCCAGCTGGGCGATCTTTTCCAGGGGAGCGTCGCACTGCTTGGCGGCGGGCTGCACGCCCTTCAACATCAGGTCCGACCAGGCCTTGACCCGGTCGTCGGCGCACCACACGGCGCGGGCGCGGGCGGCTGCGTCCGGATGGAGGCTGGGAATCGGGTAGAGATAAAGATAGACGGTGACGTCGTTGACCTTCTCCAGTTCCTGCTCGAAGCGCTTGCAATAGGGGCAGTCGGGATCGGAGAAGAGAGCCATGACGCGCTTGCCGTTGCCCTTGACGATCTTGATCGCCAGGTCCTTGGGCAGGGAGGCGAAGTCGATGCGGCGCTTCTTCTCCAGCTCCGCCATGCGCTCCTGGGTGAGGTTGCGCATTTCCTTGCCGCGGGCGTCGATGAGGTTGCCGAGAAGGATGTACTCGACCTTGTCGTCCACGTACAACACCTTGTCGTCGGCCTGCACCTCGTACAACCCCTTGAAGGGGGTCTTGCGCACGGACTCGACCTTGAGGCCCTCCAGCTTGGACTCCAGGGCCTTCTTCACCGAATTTTCGTCGGCGCAGGCGGAAGTGGCGAGGGTCAGGGCCAGGACGGCGAAAGCGATCGGTTTTTTGACGAGCATGATTTTCCTATTCAAATATCAAATCGTATAGCCCAGGGCGTGGCGGATCAGCGCCTTTTTCAGCCAGCCCTGGCGGTTGGTGAGGCCGAGGCCCGCGTTGCGCGCCAGCTTCAGCAGCGGATTGCCGTTGTTGAACAGCTTCTGCAGGCCATCGGTGGTGAGCTGCATGGCGACGATGTCCTCCTGTCGCGCCCGGTCGTAGCGCCGCAGCAGGGGAAAACTGCCGCAATCCTTTTCCGCCCCCCGCTCCTTCAGGGTCTTGGCCAGGGCCATGGCGTCCTGGAACCCCAGGTTGACGCCGTAGCCCGCCAGGGGGTGGACGTTGTGGGCGGCGTCCCCCACCAGGGCCAGCCGGGGCCGCACCAAAGAGCCGATATTGAGCAGGCGCAGGGAGAACCCCACCGCCGGGGTGATCAACTCCAGTTTCCCCAGGGCATGGTGCCCCGCCTCCGCCACCCGCTCGCACAACTCCGCCGCCGGCAGGGCCGTCAGGGCGTCCGCCTGGGCATCCCAAGTGGACCACACCATGGACATTCGGTTCCCCGGCAGGGGCAGGTAGGCGAGAATGCCATCCTCCCGGAACCACTGCAGAGCCGCGCCGCGGTGGGGCTTCTCGGTGGTGAAATTGGCCACCACCCCCTTCTGGCCGTAGGGCCGGGGCCGGGCCTCGATGCCCGCCTGCTGGCGGACCCAGGAATCGCGCCCGTCGGCCCCCACGATGAGGCTGGCCTCCAGGGTTCGGCCGTCCTCCAGGGTCAGCACTGCGGCATCGTCGTAGAAGGCCAGGGCGGCACAGCCCGCCGGGGCAAGGAGTTCCAGGTTGTCCTGGTCCGCCAGGGCCCGCCACAGGCCGTCTGCCATCAGACGGCTCTCGACGATGAAGGCCAACTCCGGCACCCCGGTCTCGTAGGCGCCGAAATCCAGGCACGCCCGGCCGTCGTCGCCCCACACGTGCATGGCGCTCACCGGCTGGATGCGCGAGGCGTCGAGCCCCTGCCACACGCCGAGGCGCTCCAGGAAGGCCGTATTGGTGGGGCTGATGGCGTAGATGCGGGGATCCCAGCTATCGTCGGCGGGCAGCGCCTGGGGCGGCCGTCCCTCGACCAGGGCCAGCCTGAGGCCGCTGCCTTTGAGGGACAGGGCCAGGGCAGCGCCCACCAGCCCGCCGCCGACGATGATCAGGTCGTACTTGCCGTTCATGAGCGCGCTCCGTAAATCAGGCGGTTGAGGAGGAGAGGCTTGGCCCCCGGCAGGGTGTCCAGTAGGGTGAGACCGAGGCCCCGCGCCGCCTGGAGGGGTGCCACGTCGTTGGTGAAGAGGGACAGCACCGAGTCGGTGAAGGCGATGCCGCCCTTGGTGTCCCACTCCCGCCGCCCGCGGTAGGCGCGGAGCATGGCCTCATCGCCGATGCCCGCCGGAGCGGCCTTGAGGACTTCATCCGCCAGCTCCCAGGCGTCCCGCAGCGCCAGGTTGAAGCCCTGGCCGGCGAAGGGATGGAGAATCTGGGCGGCGTTGCCCACCACCGCCAGGCGCTGGCCGGTCACCGGGCGGGTCTGCTTGAGGGCCAGGGGCCAGCTCGCCCGCGGTCCGACGGCGGTGAAGCGCCCCGCCCGGTCGCCAAAGCGGTCGTGGAGACGAGCAAGAAAGGCATCGTCATCGAGGGCCATCAGCTCCCCCGCCTCCTCGGTGGACACCGTCCACACCAAGGCCCAGCGGTCGCCGGAGGGCAGCAGGGCGATGGGACCGAGGGGGGTGAAGCGTTCGTAGGCGATATGGCGATTGGGCTGCTCCGATTTCACCCGGGCCAGCACCGCGCACTGGTGGTAATCCTTCACCGACGGCGCCATGTCCGGCAACAGATCGAGACAGCGGCCGCCGTCGGCCAGCACCAGCAGCTTGGCCCGCACCCGGTGGCTGCCGTCGCCGTGGTCGAATTCCGCCTCGGCGGCCTCCGCCCCGGAGCGCAGGGCGGTGACGGTGGCGCCGGAAAGGTAGGCCAGCTCGGCTTCCGCCACCTTGGACTGGAGGGCGGCGTTGAGGTCCGGGTAGTCCACCACGTAGCCCAAGGCGGGGAGGCCGGATTCGTCGGCCTTGAGCAGGGCGCGGCCGAAACCGCCGCGCTGGGAGACGTGCACCGTCTCGATGGGGGTGGCGGAGCGCAGGCGGCGCCAGACGTCCAATTGCTGCAGGATGAGGCGGGTGCCGTAGGACAGGGCCAGGGCCCGGGGGTCGTCCGCCGCGCCCACCTCCCGCTGGGCCTCCAGCACCACCACGTCGAGGCCCGAGTCCCGCAGGGCGAGGGCGAGGGAGGCCCCGGCGGGGCCGCCGCCGACGATCAGTACGTCCACATGGCTTTCCATGGTCCTACTCCTTTCCCACGATGGCTTCGATTTCGGCGACGGTCTTGGGGGCATGGCGGGTCAGTATCTCGCAGCCCTTGGCGGTGATCGCCACGTCGTCCTCGATGCGGATGCCGATGTTCCAGAAGGCATCCGGCACGTCCTCGCCGGGGCGCACATAGCAGCCCGGCTCGACGGTGAGGGTCATGCCCGGTTCCAGCTTGCGCCACTTGCCTTCCCGCTGCAGGCGGCCCACGTCGTGGACGTCCAGGCCCAGCAGGTGGCCGGTGCGGTGCATGTAGAAGCGCTTGTAGTCGCCGGACTCGATGACCCCGTCCACGCTGCCCTTGCACAGCCCCAGGTCGACGAAGCCCCGGGCCAGGACCTTCACCGCCGCATCGTGCATGCCGTTCCAGGACACGCCGGGCTTGGCCTTGGCGATGGCGGCCTCCTGGGCCGCCAGCACCAGCTGGTAGAGGTCCCGCTGGGGACCGGAAAACTTGCCGCTCACCGGGAAGGTGCGGGTGATGTCGGAGGCGTAGCCGTCCACCTCGCAGCCGGCGTCGATGAGCAACAGCTCGCCCTTCTTCAGCTTGGCGTCGTTGGCCACGTAATGCAGCACGCAGGCGTTGGCGCCGCCGGCGACGATGGGCGGGTAGGACGGGGCATGGGCGCCGCGGCGGCGGAACTCATACAGCAGCTCGGCCTCCACTTCGTATTCCCAGCGCCCCGGCCGGGTGGCGGCCATGGCCCGGCGGTGGGCATCGGCGGCGATATCCGCCGCCAACTGCATTTTTTCCAGTTCCTCGGCATCCTTGCGGATGCGCAGCTCGTCGCTCAGGCGGGTGACGTCGCGCACCTCGGGCACCACCTCGACCCCGCGCATTTCCCGCACCCGCTTCAGCCACCCCGTGGCCCGCTCGTCCCAGTGGCTGTCGGAGCCGAGGTGAAAGTATAGGGCGGGACGGTCCGCCAGCAGCTTCGGCAGTTGGGCGTCCAGCTCCTCGATGGGATGGGCCTCGTCGACGCCGAAAGCCGCTTTCGCCCGCTCCGGCCCGTAGCGGAAGCCGTCCCAGATTTCCCGCTCCTCGTTGCGGGTGCGGCAGAAGAGCAGGCTGCGGTGTTTCTTGCCGTCGGCCACCAGTACCAGCACCGCCTCCGGCTCGGGGAAGCCGGTGAAGTAATAGAAGGCGCTGTCGAAGCGGTAGGGGTAGTGGGTGTCCCGGTTGCGGGGCCGCTCCGGGGCGGTGGGAATCACCGCCACGCCGTGGCCCATGGCCCGGGCCAGTTCGGCGCGGCGGCGGCGGTGGGTTTTCACGCTGAACATGGCACCTCGCCTTTCAATTCCGCATCCAGTTGCGCCAGGCGTTGGGGGGTGCCCACGTCCACCCAGCGTCCGGTGTAATGTTCGCCGCCCACCCGCCCCTGAGCCATGGCCCGGCGCAGGAGAGGGGCCAGCTTGGCCTTCTCCCCCGGCGCGATGCCGGCGAACAGGCTAGGACGGTAGCAGCCGATACCGGAGAAGGTGAGCTTGCGCTCACCTTCGTCGTAAACCTTGTCGCCGGCGAGACAGAAATCGCCAGCGGGATGATGGCCCGGGTTGTCCGCCAGCACCAGCCAGGCTTCCAGTTCGGCCTTGGGGTCGGCCAGCCGTTCCAACCGTGGCGTCAGGAGGGAAAAATCGTAGTCGCAATAGACATCGCCGTTCACCACCAGGAAAGGCTTATCCCCCAACAGTCCCAGCGCCTGGGCAATGCCGCCGGCGGTCTCCAGGGCTTCCGCCTCGACGGAGTAGCGAATGCTCACCCCGTAACGGCTGCCGTCCCCCAAGGCGGCCTCGATCTGGTCGCCGAGATGGGCGTGGTTGATCACCAGTTCCCGGAAACCCGCTCGGGCCAGGCGCTCGATGTGCCAGACGACGAGGGGCTTTCCCCCCGCCGGCAGGAGGGGCTTGGGGGTGGTGTCGGTCAGGGGCCGCATGCGCTCGCCGCGGCCGGCGGCGAGAATCATGGCGCGATAACCGTGCGCCATCAGAAGGTGTACCCCACTTGCTCCTCCTTGTCCTCCAGCCAATCCAGCAGCTTGAGCAGGGGGTGGAATTCCCGGTAGCGCTCGCAAGCCCGGCGCAGATAATCCTTCACCAGGGGCATGTCCTTCAGATAGCCGTCCTTGCCGTCCCGATGGTAGAGGCGGGCGAAGATGCCCAGCACCTTGATGTGGCGCTGCATGCCCATCCACTCGTAATCGCGGTGGAACTCGGCGAAGTCGGCGCTCACCGGCAGACCGGCCTTCTTGGCTTTTTCCCAATAGCGGATCAGCCAGTCGAGAATCCGGGCCTCGTCCCAGCTGATATAGGCGTCCTTGAATAGGGATACCAGGTCGTAGGTGATGGGGCCGTAGACCGCGTCCTGGAAGTCCAGGATGCCGGGGTTGGGCGTCGTCACCATCAGGTTGCGCGAGTGGTAGTCGCGGTGGACGTAGACCTTCGGCTGGGACAGGTTGTTGGCCAGCAGCAGCTTGAAGGCGTCCTGGAGAATGTCCATGAACATGCCGGACAGTTCCCGCTTGAGATGCTTGGCGATGTACCAGTCGGGGAACAGATTCATCTCCCGCAGCAGCAGAGCCTCGTCGTAGTCCGGCAGCTGGCCGGGGCGGCTGGCGAGCTGGATTTTCACCAGGGCATCGGTGGCGTCGCCGTAGAGGCGGGACGCGTCGCCCCCGTCGTCGAAGGCCTGCAAGTAAGTGGTCGCCCCCAGGTCAGACAGCAGCAGGAAGCCCTGTTCCAGGTTTTCCGCCAGCACCTCGGGGACATGGACCCCGGCGTCGTGGAACAGCCTGGCCACGTGAAGGAAAGGACCGCAGTCCTCGTGCTCGGGCGGCGCATCCATGACGATGAGGGTGCGCTCCGGCAGGGTGAGGCGAAAGTAGCGGCGGAAGCTGGCGTCGGCGGAAGCGGGAGCCAGGGAATGGGGCTCGCCGGGAAAAAGGCGGGCCACCCAGTTTTCGAGCAGTTCGAGGCGTTCTTGGGACATTTCCACGTTGCTAAAATGGCGGTTTTGTGCGATTTTATCACCTCTTGACGCCGCCCCAAGCAATAATGAAAACCCCGTTCCGAATTGGCCGACACGGCGCCCGCCGAATTCTCCAACCCACCCCCTTGACCCTGGCGCTGCTGTGCGTATTCCCGGCCTGCGCCCAGGCGGCGGTGGGTCTGCCCCCCCTGAAGATCGATCCGAGCCTGATCAATCCGCCCCCTGGCGGCGTCCGCCCCTACGGCGTGCCAGAGAGCGCCGAAACCGCGCCGGCGCCTGTCGCCGAGGAAACGCCGAAACCGGCCCCCAAACCCGCCGCCGAGGTGAAGCCCCTGCCCAAGGCGAAGCCCGTCCCCGCCCAACCCATCGCGGAGCCCTCTCCCCCGGCGGCGTCCCAGCCCGCCGCCGACGCCGGCTCCCGCGCCGCCCCGCCGGTCGCCGCCCGCAAAGAGGAAGCCACGCCCGAGGCCGAGACTCCCGCCCAGGAAACCCGCCCGGCGCCGGCCGTTCTGCCGGCCCGCAAACCGGAGGGAACCGAAGCCGCCCCACAGAAGCGCAGCGAAGCGGCGCCGGCCAAGCCCATCGCCCCCGCGCTCCAGACGCCCGCCGAACCCCCGGTGTACATCACCGCCGACCGCCAGCAGGGCCACGAGGATTCCGAGGTGGAAGCCTTCGGCCAGGCGGAACTGGTGAAGGGCGACCAGAAAGTGCGCGCCGACTACCTGACCTATTTCCAGCCCGAGGACGAAGTCTACGCCAAGGACAACGTAGTGCTGGAACAGAAAAGCGACACCGCCGAGGGTCCGGAACTGCGTCTGCAGCTGAATAAGAAGGAAGGCTACATGACCTCCCCCACCTTCCGCTTCGGCGACACCGACGGCCGGGGGGAAGCGGAGAACATGGAATTCCGCGGCCAGGACAAATACCTCTTCGACCAGGCCACCTACACCACCTGCCCGGTGGGCAACGACGACTGGTACCTGCGGGTGAAGGAACTGGACGTGGACCGCACGGTGAACACCGGTATCGCCCATCAGGCGACGGTGATGTTCCGCGACGTGCCGATCCTCTACGCGCCGCGGATGAGCTTCGCCCTGAAGAAGGAGCGGAAATCCGGCTTCCTCTCGCCGATTTTCGCCGCCAACGGCAACAACGGCGCCCAGCTGACGACCCCCTATTATTGGAACATCGCCCCCAACCGGGATGCCACCATCACTCCCCATCTGATGACCAAGCGCGGCTTGCAGATAGGCGCCGAATTCCGTTACCTGGAACCGACCTACCAGGGGCAAATCAGCTACGAAACCCTGCCCAACGACCGCATGGCGGGAATCAACCGCAATCTGCTCAACCTGCAGCATGCGCAGAGCTTCGGCGGCGGATGGGGGGGCATGCTGAACATCCAGAAGGTGTCCGACCCGGCCTATTTCACGGACCTCAGCACGACCATCACCCAGACCTCCCAGGCACTGTTGCCCCGCCAGGGGATGCTCACCTATGGCGGCGGCTGGTGGAGCTTCATCGGCCAGGCGCAGAAATGGCAGTCCCTGACAGCACCGGACAATCCGCCTTACGCCCGGCTCCCCCAACTCCTCGCCACGGGCACCCGCCAGCTTTACCGGGCGCAGGAAACCCCCATCGCCGCCAATTTCAATTTCGTGACGGAATACGTGGACTTCAGCCACCCGACCCTGGTCAACGCCAAGCGGGCGATGCTCTATCCCAGCATCAGCTTCCCCCTCACTCCCGTCTACGGTTACCTCACACCTAAGGTCGGGGTCCACACTACCCGCTACATGTACGACAAGTCCACCACCACCCTGGCCGACACCAGCCGTACCGTGCCGATTTTCAGCCTGGACAGCGGCCTGTACTTCGAGCGGGACCTCGATCTGTTCGGCCGGAGCTTCCAACAGACCCTCGAGCCACGGGCCTATTACGTCTACGTTCCCTACCGGGACCAGAACGCCATTCCGGTGTTCGACACCGGCGACGCCGGCTTCGGCGTCGCGCAAATCTTCACCGAGAACCGCTTCGGCGGCAATGACCGCATCAGCGACGCCAACCAGGTCACCCTCGGCGTCACCTCCCGTTTCCTCGAGGCCACGGGGATAGAACGGCTGCGCGCCACGGTAGCACAACGCTACTATTTCAAAACGCCGCAAGTGGTTCTTCCCGGACAACTCCCGCCTGACCGCAAGATTTCCGACCTGCTCGCCACCGTCGGCGGCCAGTTGACCCGGGAGTGGCGCCTGGACAGCTTCTGGCAGTACAACCCGGACCTGTCGCGGACCGAAATCTTCAACGTCGGCGCCCGCTACAAGCCCGAGGACGGCAAACTGCTCAACATGAGCTTCCGTTACACGCCGACCCCCACCGCCACCGTCTTCGGCGTCAATCCGGGCGGCTTCCGCCAGCTCGACGTGTCCGGCCAGTGGCCCCTCTACGGCCGCTGGCACGGGGTTGGCCGGATGAACTACTCCATTCTCGACAAGGCCATCCTGGAAGGCCTCGCCGGCGTGGAATACGACGGCGGCTGCTGGGCGGCCCGGGCCGTGGTCCACTCCCTCACCACCGGCGTGGACACCAGCGGCAAGCCGATCAAGAGCAACACGATTTTCTTCCAGCTCGAATTGAACGGATTGAGCAGCATCGGTTCCAATCCCCTGGAAGTCCTGAACCGCAACATCTACGGCTACACCAAATTCAACCAGTCCCCGACACAATGATGAAACCCCTCTTCCGTCTTCTCCTCGTCCTCGGCGCCCTGCTTCTGGCCGTCCCCCTCCACGCCGCCGAGGGGCGCCCCCGGGTGCAGCAGCTGGACCGGATCGTCGCCGTCGTCAACAACGACGTCATCACCCAGCAGGAGCTCACCGATCGCATGGGTGTCATCGCCGTGCAGCTGAAAAAACAGGGAACTCCCCTGCCGCCGCAGGAGGTCCTGGCGAAACAGGTGCTGGAGCGCATGATCGTCGAGAAAGTGCAATTGCAATACGCCAAGGACACCGGCATCCGGGTGGACGACAATCAGGTGGACGCCACCATCCAGCGCATCGCCCAGCAGAACGGCGTGGACGTGGCGGGTTTCCGCCAGACCCTGGAAAAGGAAGGGATCAATTTCGCCAAATTCCGCGAGGAACTGCGCAACGAAATCATCATCGCCCGCCTGCGGGAGAGGGAAGTGGACAACAAGATCACCGTCGCCGACAGCGAGGTGGACAACCTGCTGGCCGCCCGTACCGCCCTGTCCGGCGGCGGGGACGAGTACAACGTGGCTCACATCCTGATCGCGGTGCCGGAAAACGCCAGTCCGGAACAGATCCAGGAACGCAAGGCCAAGACCGAGGCGGCCCTGGCCGAACTGAAAAAGGGCGCCAATTTCGGCCAGGTGGCGGCCAGCTTTTCCGATGCCGCCGACGCCATGGACGGCGGCCAGCTGGGCTGGCGCTCCCCCGCCCGCCTACCGAGCATCTTCGTCGAAGCCCTGGGCAAGATGAAACCCGGCGACATCAGCCCGGTGCTGCGCAGCCCCAACGGCTTCCACATCCTCAAGCTGCTGGACCACCGCAGCAGCAGCGCCCCCCTGATGGTGCAGCAGACCCATGTCCGCCACATCCTGATCAAGACCAACGAAGCCGTCTCCGAGGCTGACGCCAAGCGCCGCCTGCTCCTGGTACGCGATCGCCTGGTGCACGGCGGCGACTTCGCCCAGCTGGCCCGCCTCTACTCCGAGGACGGCTCCGCCTCCCGGGGCGGCGACCTGGGTTGGGTCAACCCCGGCGACCTGGTGCCCGAATTCGAAAAAGCCATGGACGCCCTCAAACCCGGCGAAGTCAGCGAACCGGTGAAATCCCCCTTCGGCTGGCACCTGATCCAGGTGCTGGAGCGCCGCACCCAGGACATGAGCAAGGAGCGCGCCAAGCTCCAGGCACGCCAGGAAATCCGCGCCCGCAAGGCCGACGAGCAGTACCAGGACTGGGTACGCCAACTGCGCGACCGGGCCTTCGTGGAATACCACCTCGAAGACAAGTACTAAGTGAGCCGCCCGCCGACCCTCGCCCTCACTCCCGGCGAGCCCGCCGGCATCGGGCCGGACCTGTGCGTGCAGCTGGCACGCCACAAGCCCCCGGCCCGCCTCGTGGCGGTGGCGGACAAAAACCTCCTGCTGCGGCGGGCAACTCAACTCGGCTTGGCCCTGGAAATCCGCGACTACCGCCGTGACGCCCCGCCCCCGCCCGGCGAGCTGGAAGTCCTGCACCTCCCCCTCCGCGCCGAGGCCTGGCCAGGCATCCTCGACACCCGCAACGCTCCCTACGTCCTCGACACCCTGACCCGTGCCGCCAAGGGCTGCCTGGAGGGCGAGTTCGACGCCCTGGTGACGGCGCCGGTGCACAAGGGCGTCATCAACGATGCCGGCATTCCCTTCACCGGCCATACCGAATTCCTCGCCCAGCTCACCGGCACCCCCCAGGTGGTGATGATGCTCACCGGCGGCGGGCTGCGGGTAGCCCTGGCCACCACCCACCTGCCGTTGCGGCAGGTGCCCGACGCCATCACCCGGGACAGTCTGGAAGCGGTCATCCGCATCCTCCACCGGGATCTGGTGCAGCGCTTCGGCCTGCCAAACCCGAAAATCCTCGTTGCCGGTCTCAACCCCCACTCTGGAGAGTCCGGCCACCTGGGGCGGGAAGAGATCGAGGTCATCGCCCCGGTGCTGGACAAGCTGCGGACCGAAGGCCTCAACCTCGCCGGCCCCCTGCCCGCCGACACCCTCTTCACCTCCCGCCAGTTGGAAGGCTCCGACGCCCAGCTGGCCATGTACCACGACCAGGGCCTGGCGGTGCTGAAATACGCCAGCTTCGGCGGCGGCGTCAACGTCACCCTGGGCATGCCCATCATTCGCACCTCCGTGGACCACGGCACCGCCCTGGAACTGGCGGGCAGCGGCAAGGCCGACGGGGGCAGCCTGCTGGCCGCCATCGAACTGGCCCTGGAACTGGCCCGCCACAAGAAAACTTGTACCTAAGATGACAGACAACCATATTGCCAGAAAACGTTTTGGACAGAACTTCCTCTCCGACCCCAACATCATCCGCAAGATCGTCGATGCCATCCGCCCCCGGCCCGACGACGTGATGGTGGAAATCGGCCCCGGCCTGGGGGCCATGACCGACCCGCTGCTGGCGGTGCTGAAACACCTCCATGTGGTGGAAATCGACCGGGACCTCATCGCCCGCCTCCACCACAACTATTCCGCCGAGCGCCTCACGGTCCACGAAGGCGACGCCCTCAAGTTCGACTTCGGCAGCCTGGGGGAAAAAATCCGCGTGGTGGGCAATCTGCCCTACAACATCTCCACCCCCCTCCTGTTCCACCTCGCCGCCTTCGCCGACAAGGTGGAGGACATGCACTTCATGCTGCAGAAGGAGGTGGTGGAGCGCATGGTGGCCGAGCCTTCCAGCCCCGAATACGGCCGCCTGTCGGTGATGCTGCAGTACCGCTTCGCCATGGCCAAGCTGTTCATCGTCCCCCCCGGCGCCTTCCGCCCGGCGCCCAAGGTGGATTCCGCCATCGTCCGCATGGCGCCCCACGCCGAGCTGCCTTACCCGGCCAAGGACGAAGCCCTGCTGGGACGCATCGTCACCGCCGCCTTCAGCCAGCGGCGCAAGACCCTGCGCAACACCCTGAGGGATTTCGTCACTCCCGAGGACTGGGAGGCGCTGGGAATGGACGCCGGCCTGCGGGCGGAGGCCCTGGGCGTGGCGGAATTCGTGGCCATCGCCAACCGCCTCGCCGAAAAGCTTCATCACGCCTAGCCCTTATCATTCCCACACTCCAAAAATAGTTATACTTAGCGGTAGGTAAAAACACCCATCCATTTACTTCACGGCTCGGAGGGAAGCAGCATGGCCAATGGGGGAAACGGCCCGCTCACCACGAACGGAGGAAGCGAGCAGCCGCATCGGGAGTTTTCCGAATACAGCAAAACCGAGCAATTCGCTCTCTTGAACTTCGCCCTCAACCGCGTGCAGCAGGCAGCCGTTCTTATCGATGAGCGAGGCCGCTTCCGTTACGTCAACGACGAAGCCTGCCGAATTCTGGGCTACGCGAAAGAAGAACTGTTGCGCCTCGGCGTTGCGGACATCGACCCGGAATGGCCCCAAGAATGCTGGCCGGAGCGCTGGGAACAACTCAAGGCCGCCGGCTCCCGCATTTTCGAGAGCCGCCATAAAACCCGGGAAGGGCGCATTTTCCCCGTGGAAATCAGCGCCAACCACTTTGAATTCGAGGGCCGCGGCTATCTCCTGGCGCTGTCCCAGGACATCACCGAGCGCAAGCACGCCGACGAACGGCTCAAGATGCTGGATCAGGCATTGAATCGGATACGGGAGCCCGCCTACATCATCAACCGGGACAACATGCAGTTCCTCTACGTCAACGACGAAGCCTGCCGCGCCCTCGGCTACAGCCGTGATGAACTACTAGGATTGACCGTTTACGACATCGACCCGGACTACACCTTGGAAAAAGCCGCCGACGTCAAGCGGCAGGCGGACACCCTGGGCATGGTCACCTTGGAGCGGCGTCATCGAGCCAAGGATGGCCGCATATTCCCCGTCGAGGTCAACACCTCCGTCTTCGAATACGAAGGCAAGAGGGTGAGCATTGCGCTCAGCCGGGACATCACCGAGCGCAAGAGGATGGAGGCGGCCCTCCGGGAGAGCGAACGCCATTTCCGCAGCCTGGTGGAAAATTGGCCCGACGAAATCGCCCGCTACGACAGGAACTGCCGCCGCACTTACATCAACCCGGCGATGACCGGCGCTCTCGGCCCGGCGAAGATCCTCCTCGGGAAGACCCCCACGGAAACCTATCCCTCGTCGCAAGACATGGCCTTTTACGAGCAGAAACTGCGGGAAGTCATGGAAACCGGCGCAACAGCGGAATTCGAGCTAGGCTGGGGATTCCCTGTTTCCCACCCCCGCTACCGCCTGATGCGGGTCATTCCGGAGCGTGACGAGAACGGGGCCATCGTGGGGGCCTTTGCCATCGCCCGCGACATCACCGAGCGCAAACGAGCGGAAGAGGAACTCCAGCGGCTCAACACCACCTTGGAGCAGCGTATTCGGGAAGCCCTGGCCAGGAACCGGGAAAAGGACCTGCTGCTGATCCAGCAGTCACGGCTGGCCGCCATGGGCGAAATGGTGCACAACATCGCCCACCACTGGCGGCAGCCCCTCAATGCCGTCGCTCTGCTCATGGCCAACATCAGGGATAGCTACCAGTACGGCGAACTGACCCAAGAAAACCTGGACGATATGGTGGACAAAGGCGAGCAAATCATAAAAAGCATGTCCGCCACCATCGATGACTTCCGGGATTTCTTCCGCCCCGACGAGAAAAAACGCGACTTTCCCATTGCCAAGTGCCTGCGCAAGATCAACGACATTCTGGGTGCCAGCCTGGGCTCGCTGGACATCGACCTGATCAACCACGTGGGTGACGACATCACTGTCAATGGCTTCGAAAGCGAGTTTTCCCAGGTGCTGATCAACCTCATCGACAACGCCAAGGAGGCCATCATTGCTTGTCGTGGAAAGGGGGGACACATCGAAATCGATGCATCCCTCGAAGACCGGGCCGTCGTGTTAAAGGTAACCGACGACGGCGGCGGGATTCCCGAAGCCATCCTACCCAAGATTTTCGACCCCTACTTCACCACCAGGGACAAAGGCTCCGGTATCGGCCTTTATATGAACAGGATGATTATCGAGAATAAAATGGGGGGGAAGATTCAGGCCCGTAACACCGCAAACGGTGCCGAATTCATCATCCGGCTCCCCGCCTCGGCAACGGCGTAGTCGCCGAGCCCCTACGGCCGCTCGATGAACTCGATCTTGTAGCCGTCCGGGTCCTCGACGAAGGCGATCCAGGTACCGCCGCCGTGGATGGCCGGACCATACACCACCTTGCCTCCTTTCGCCGCCACGTCGGCGCAGGCCCGCTGGATGTCGTCCACGGCGATGGCCACGTGGCCGTAGCCGCCGCCCAGTTCGTACTTCTCCACCCCCCAGTTGTAGGTCAGCTCCAGCACCGCCCCCTCGGACTCGGGACCATAGCCGACGAAGGCCAGTGTGTACTTGCCATCTGGGTAGTCCTTGCGGCGCAGCAACTGCATGCCGAGCACCTCGGTGTAGAAGGCGAGGGATTTCTCCAGGTCGCCGACGCGGATCATGGTGTGCAGTATGCGCATGGTTGCTCGCTCCTTATAACCGGTGATAACGCTCCCCGTCCCGCTTCAGGGCGCGGTGGGCCGCCTCGTAGTGGGGCAGGAATTCCTCCACGATAGACCAGAAACGGGAGGAGTGGTTGAGTTCGCGGATGTGGGCCAGCTCGTGGACCACCACGTAATCGATCTGGCTGATGGGGGCCTGCACCAGGCGCCAGCTGAGGCGGATTTCGCCGCGGGCATTGCAGCTTCCCCAGCGAGTACGGGCGCCGGACAGGGCCAGCTTCGGCACCGCCAGTCCCATGCGGCCGGCGTAATGGTCCAGCCGTTGGCGGAGCACCTTGGCCGCCTCCTTCCGGTACCACTGCTGCACCCGGCGGCGGATTTCCTCGGCGCCCCCTCCCGGCGGCACCGCCACCCGCAGGTCGTCGCCGTCCAGGGTCACCGCCCGGCGCGAGGCACCGTACCAAGGCGCGAGGCGCACCTGGCCACCGAGATAGAACAGGATTTCCCCCTCCCGCCAAGCCAGGGGAACCGGCTGGCGCTCGCGCCACTCCCGCAGCTTGGCCAGCAGCCAGACGGCGCGTTCGGCCAGCACCTGGTCGAGAAAGGACTGAGGGGTGCGCAGGGGGGCGCTAACGGTCAGGCCCTTGCCATCCACCTTGAGGCCGACGGTGGCACGACGAGGGCTGCGCTTCAGCAGGTAGGGCACCTCCTCCCCCGCCAGCCGGATGGTTCGGGTTTCCGACGCTGGAGAGCGTCCACCGAACCGGCTCATGTCAGCTGGCCTCTTCGAGGCGGGCCATTTCGCCCTCGATCCACGCCTCCACCCGACGGTTGAGCTCGTCGGCCTTCATGCCGGCGGGATCGATGGGCTCGCCGATGCTGACGGTGATCGTCCCCGGGCGCTTGAGGAGGGAATTCTTGCCCCAGTATTCGCCGGCGTTGTGGGCGATGGGCACCACCACCGTGCCGCTCTGGGCGCCGAGCCAGGCCCCGCCGATGTGGTAATGGCCCTTCTGGCCGGGCTTCATGCGGGTGCCCTCGGGGAAAACCAGCACCGACATGCCTTCCGCCAGCCGCGCCCGGCCCTGCTCCACCACCTGCTTGAGGGCCTTCTTGCCGGCGGCGCGGTCGATGGCCACGGGCTTGAGCACCGCCAGTCCCCAACCGAAGAAAGGGATGCGCAGCAGTTCCCGCTTCAGCACCCAGACGTGGGGCGGCAGGATTTTCTGGAAGGCAATGGTTTCCCAGGCCGACTGGTGCTTGGACAGATACACCGCCGGTCGCGCCGGGATATGCTCGGCGCCGACGACCCGGTAGCGCAGACCGCAGGTCAGCCGCAGCCAGCTCTCCACCGACTTGGCCCAGAGGGAAATCACCCGGTAGCGGGTGGGCAGGTCGAAGGGCAGCACCAGCAGGGCGATGACGCCGAAAACCGGGGTCAGCAGGGCCTGGCCGAAAACGAACAGCAGTGAACGCAGAAAAATCATGCGGCCTTGGCGGTCAGGTAATCCACGGCCTCCGCCAAGTCGGCGAAGATCAGGGTGTTGGGCGGCAGGCCGCCGGCGGCGAGAGTGCGCTCGCCCTTGCCGGAACGCACGAGGATGGGCTGGGCGCCCAGCGCCACGGCGGCCAGCAGGTCCCGCAGGGAGTCGCCGACGGCCGGCACCCCCTCCAGGCTCGCCAGGTTGAAACGGCGGGCGATCTCCTCGAACATCCCCGGCTTGGGCTTGCGGCAATCGCAGTCGGCGTCGGCCGCGTGGGGGCAGAAAAACAGCGCGTCGATGCGGGCGCCGTGCTGGGCCAGCAGCTTGTGCATCTTGTCGTGGATGGCATTGAGGGTCGCCATGTCGAACAGCCCCCGCCCCAGGCCCGACTGGTTGGTAGCCAGCACCACCCGGAAACCGGCCTGGTTGAGACGGGCGATGGCCTCCAGGCTGCCGGGAATCGGCTTCCATTCGTTGGGCGACTTGATGTACTGGTCGCTGTCGAAGTTGACCACGCCGTCGCGGTCGAGGATGACGAGCTTCATGGGGCGGTTGGAATCGGCGGGGGCAGGCATGTCGGAATCCTACTCCTTAGTCCGCCAACTTGGAAATATCGGCCACGCCGTTCATCATCTCGCCCAGGCTGCGCAGCAGGGCGAGGCGATTGTTGCGCACCGCCATCTCCTCGGCCATCACCATCACCTGGTCGAAGAAGGCGTCCACCTCGGCCCGCACGCCGGCCAGCCGGGTCAGGGCGGCGGTGTAGTCGCGGTTGTCCAGGTGGGACGCCACCTCGGGCGCCAGGCGGGTCAGCGCGTCGAACAGTGCCTTCTCCGCCGCCTCCTGGAACAGGGCGGCATCGGGCTCGCCGGCGGGCACCTCGGTCTTCTTCAGGATGTTCTGGATGCGCTTGTTGGCGGCGGCCAGGGCTTCCGCCTCGGGCAGCCGCTTGAACGCCCGCACCGCTTCCAGGCGCGGCAGCACCAGGTCGATGCGGGTGGGGTTCTGGCTGACCACCGCCTCCACCTCGTCGGCGGCGAAGCCGGCGTCCTTGAGGTAGTTCTTCAGGCGCTCCAGCATGAAACCGTGAACGTCCACCGCCACGCTGTCGGACAGCATCTCGGCGGGAAACAGGCCGCGGGCGAACTGCAGCAGCTGCACCAGGTCCAGGGGCAAGCCTTTCTCCGCCAGGATGCGCAGCACGCCCAGGGCGTGGCGGCGCAGGGCGAAGGGGTCCTTGTCGCCGGTGGGGACCAAACCGATGCCGTAGATGCCCACCAGGGTTTCCAGCTTGTCCGCCAGGGCCACGGCCGCGCCGATATTGTCCTCGGGCAGGGCGTCGCCGGCGAAGCGGGGCTGGTAGTGCTGCTCGATGGCCCGGGACACGGCCTCCGGCTCGCCGTCGTGGGCGGCGTAGTAGCGGCCCATGATGCCTTGCAGCTCGGGGAATTCGCCCACCATGTCGGTCAGCAGATCGGCCTTGGCCAGGTGCGCGGCGCGCTCGGCCTGGGTCGCATCGGCGCCCAGCTTGCGGGCGATTTCGCCGGCCAGCTTGGTCACCCGCCGCACCCGCTCCAGCTGGGTGCCGAGCCTGTTGTGGTAGACCACGCTGCCCAGTTTTTCGACGCGGGAGGCCAGGGGCTTCTTGCGGTCCTGGTCGAAGAAGAACTTGGCGTCGGCGAGGCGGGGGCGCACCACCCGCTCGTTGCCGCCGATGACGGCGGAGGCGTCCGCCGGGCGGATGTTGGAGACGATCAGGAAGCGGTTGGTGAGCTTGCCGGCGGCGTCCAGCAGGGGGAAGTATTTCTGGTTGGCCTTCATGGTGAGGATCAGGCATTCCTGGGGCACTTCCAGGAACTCCTTCTCGAACTGGCACACCAGCACGTTGGGGCGCTCCACCAGGGCGGTGACCTCGTCCAGCAGGGCGTCGTCCTCGATGGGCTTCACGCCGCCGATCCGGGCGGCGGCTTCCCGCAACTGGCGGACGATGTCGGCCTTGCGGGAGTCGAAGCCGGGAATGACCGCGCCTTCGCTTTCCATCTGCTCTTCGTAGCTGTCGGCGTCCTTGATGACCACCGGGTGCGCGGCGGCCTCGAAGCGGTGGCCCTGGGTCGCACGGCCGGCCTTGAGGCCCAGCACGCCGACATCCACCACGTCGGCGCCGTGGAGCGCCACCAGGCCGTGGACCGGACGGACGAAGTTGACCGTGCTCCAGCCGTCCGCCAGCTGGTAGGTCATCACCTTCGGAATAGGCAGCTTGGCGATGGCATCAATCAGGGCCTTCTGCAGACCTTCGGCGAGGGTGGCGCCGGTCACCACCGTGTCCATGAACAGGGCTTCGGCCTTGCCGTCGCTTCGGCGCTTGAGGCTCGACACCACCGAGGCGTCCAGGCCCATGCCGGCCAGGCGCTTGAGCAGGGCCGGGGTGGGCTGGCCGTTGGCATCCAGGCCGACGCTCGCCGGCATCAGCTTGTGGGACACCGGCTTGTCGGCGGCCCGCTCGGCCACGTCGGCAACACGCACCGCCAGGCGGCGGGGACTGGCGTAGGGAGTGACGGCGGCATCGGCCGCCGCCAGGCCCTGGGCCTTGAGGCTGTCGGAGAGGACCGAAGCGAAGGCCTCGCCCAGTTTTTTCAGTGCCTTGGGCGGCAGTTCCTCGACGAACAGTTCGACCAATAAAGGATGATTAGTGACCATTTTGAGATGTACGTGCTTGAACGATTCTGGACTGGACAACATCATCGATGATGCCACGGCATAACTTGTTGATATTCACGAAACGGATGCGGGAGCCAAAACCCACAAAACCCAGGGTCAGCGCCAGTTTCCCAAACACCTCATCGGCAAAAGAAGAAGCGACGAGCTCTACGCCGGAAAAATCAATTTCCAGCACATCGTTGGGAGCAGAAACCAGCAAGTTCTCGATCTTGTTTCTGATCTTAAGACCCGTCAACCGATTCCCGAACCCTGTGGCCTCGGAGGCCAAAGCCATCCTCATCTGACCGGTAGGCATATCCTTGCCGTACAGCGATTCGTTGAATGGATAACCGGGAGACGTTCCCCACAGCGCCTTTTCAATCTCGATGGGTTCAGCGAAGTCGAGCTGGATATCCACGAAGGTGCCGGGAAAAGGAGGGAAATCCCCCTTGATTTCCAGACGGTCGTTCAGCCACTCGACACGGCCTTTTTGAGAGTGAATGGAAAGCCTCCCCCTCTTGTTGATTTTCACTATTTGAAGGGTCCCCGTAAGCCCCTTGCCTTGCCCGAAGTCAGGGCGGGAAGTAATTCCTTCCTTGAGGGCATGAGCAATGGCATCCTCGTCGTTTCGATATTGCGGGAATGCTTTCCTTATCGTCTCTGGAATACCTACCCCACCGTCAGCGACAACGATGGCCATATGGTGCGATCGGGGGTGAATGACGACCTGCATCCATCCATTGGCCACGCCGGAGTGAACCAGCACATTGCCGGCAATTTCATTCAGCGCCCACTCAAACGACTGCAAAACACCGTCAGCATAGGTAGCTTGCTCCAACGTCTGATGAATCTGCCGGTTAATTAGGTCATTAAGGCTAATATCATCGAAAAATGCGTGAAGCGCATTGGCCTTTTCCGATAAAGCCCCCCCTAATTTCGGGCACAAATAGGCTGCATAGTTGGACTCGTGCAAAAAACGTTTGCAGGCTTCGTCTAGTGGGAGAATCACCCCGAACTCCACTCCTTTGGATTTCCGGTATCCTTCAACCAGCACGATCAATGGAACAAAACCGTTGGGAAAGGCGCCCCGCAAACCAGACAAATCAAGAGTTACATCCGAATACCCCTGCCTGTCGATAAGGTCGAATAATCTTTTCTGGACCCACTGAAAAGAGGCCCAATTGAACGGCTCGTCGCTTATGGCGAGGACGTTGCTCATGCCACCTGCTTTTGAATGTGGGCCAAGACCTCGGCCGCCCAGTCCTTGGGCGCCATGGGGAAGCCGAGTCGGGCGCGGCTGGCCAGGTAGCTCTGCGCCACCGCTCTCGCCAGGTTGCGGATGCGACCGATGTAGGCGGCGCGCTCGGTGACGGAAATGGCGCCCCGGGCGTCCAGCAGGTTGAAGGTATGGGCGGCTTTCAGCACCTGTTCATAGGCGGGCAGGGCCAACTGCTGTTCCATCAGGTGCTTGGCCTGCTTCTCGTGGGCGTTGAAGGCGGCGAGGAGGAACTCCACGTCGCTGTGCTCGAAGTTGTAGGCGGACTGCTCCACCTCGTTCTGGTGGTACACGTCACGGTAGGTGAGGCCCTCGGTCCACTGGAGGTCGAAGACGTTCTCCACTCCCTGCAAATACATGGCCAGGCGCTCCAGGCCGTAGGTGATTTCGCCGGTGATGGGCTTGCAGTCGATGCCGCCCACCTGCTGGAAGTAGGTGAACTGGGTCACTTCCATGCCGTTGAGCCACACTTCCCAACCCAGGCCCCAGGCGCCGAGGGTGGGGTTTTCCCAGTCGTCTTCGACGAAGCGGATGTCGTTCTTCTTCAGGTCGAAGCCCAGGGCCTCCAGGGAGCCAAGGTAGAGCTCGAGGATGTTTTCCGGCGCGGGTTTCAGCACCACCTGGAACTGGTAGTAGTGCTGCAGGCGGTTGGGGTTGTCGCCGTAGCGGCCGTCCTTGGGGCGGCGGGAAGGCTGGACGTAGGCCGCCTTCCAGGGCTCGGGGCCGATGGCGCGGAGGAAGGTGGCGGTATGGCTGGTGCCGGCCCCCACTTCCATGTCGTAGGGCTGGAGCAGGGCGCAACCCTGCTTGTCCCAGTAGGATTGCAGGGTGAGGATGATCTGTTGAAAAGTCAGCATGGGGCCTTAGGGCGCGAACGGAAAAGGATTGATTTTACTTTGTTTCGCCCGGCGGAAAAACCCCGCCCCACGGGAATCCGTCAGGGCTCGGGGGGCGACCAGTCCAATTCGCTCAATGGCGCCTGATTGGGACGGCCGATATAGTAGCCCTGGGCGAAATCGATGCCGGCGGCCACCACCTGCTCCAGCACCTCGGCACTTTCGACGAACTCCGCCACGGTGCGGATGCCCAGTTCCTGGGCCAGGGCCGCGATGCTGTGGACGAAGGCCCGGTCCTTGCCGTCGTTGAGCATGTTGACAATGAAGTCTCCCTCGATCTTCAGGAAGTCGATGGGAAAGCGCTTGAGGTAATGGAAGGAGGAGAAACCGGAGCCGAAATCGTCGATGGCCAGCTTGTAGCCTTCCAGCTTCAGTTCGTTGACGAATTTCTCCAGCAGGGAAATGTTCTTCACCGTGTCCCGCTCGGTGATCTCGAACACGATCCGTTCCGGCTCGATCCGGCTGGCGGCGACGATGCGCCGCACCTCGGGAATGAACTCGGCCAGCACCAGGGCCCGGGGCGACAGGTTGACGAAGATGTCGCCGGTGAAGCCGTGGGTCTGAATCTCCTCGAAGGCCTTCTCCATCACGATGTAATCCAGTTTGTGGATCACCCCCATCTTCTCGGCGATCTCGACGAACTCCGCCGCTCCCATGACCTCGTCGTCCCCCATTCGGATGCGGGACAGCACCTCCACCGCCTCGATGCGTCGCCCCTTGGCCCCCATGATGGGTTGGAAGTAGGGCACGATCTTCTTCTGCTCCACGGCGTTGAGGACGATGATGCTCTTCTCGCCGATGGAGCGGAACACCTCCACCACGTCCTCGTCCGTGGGCACCCCCACCCGCCCTTTGCCGTCGGCCTTGGCCTTGTACATCATGTTGTCGGCGAAGAGGAACAGGTCCTTGGGTTCCTTGGCGTGATCCGGATACACGGCCAGACCGACGGAGGCGGAGGCTTTTACCGACCCGCCGTCGGGCGCGGCGACGACCAGCTGTTGAATCCGCGCCAGGATGCGCTCCGCCGCCGCACCGCCCTCGTCCATGCCCGTTTCCGGCAGCAGCACCACGAACTCGTCGCCGCCGTAGCGAGCCAGCACGTCGCCGGTGCGCAGAGCGCCCTTCACCGCATCGGCGAAGGCCTCGAGGAAACGATCGCCGAAGGCGTGGCCGTAGGTGTCGTTGACCAATTTGAAGTTGTCCAGGTCGATTACCAGCAGGGTGAACCGGTAGTCATGGCGGGTGGCGCGGCTGATCTCGTAGCCCAGAAGTTCCCAGAACACGCGCTGGTTGTAGAGATCGGTGAGGGGGTCCCGGGTGGCGTAATACTCCAGGTCCCGGGTGTACTTGTAGATGGCCTTCACCGAGCCGACCACGTTGAGGAGGGTGGAAAGGACGCTGTCCATCACCAGGAGCCGTGTCTCGTCCTTGACGATATCCGCCTGGACGCCGATGCCGACGATGCCGCCGATCTTGGGCGTCTCCACCAGGAGGGATTTGACCTGCACCTCCACGTCCGATTCCGAGAGGTCGATGAGGGCGCCGCTCGGGTCGGCGACATGGTGATTGATGACGATGGACGGCACGGCCGCGAAATTGGGATGCTCGCGCATGGAACGACGGATGGTTTTCTCCACCATCGCCTTGGTGGCGTCGGAGGGCGGCGAGCGCCAGAACACCTCGAGGTCGAACAGCTCGTCGTCCACCTTGAAGATGGAAAACAGGGTATAGGCATCGATCACCTGGTTGATGTCCACCAGCAGGCGACTGATGTACTCCCGCCAGTCCTTCACCACCTCGGAGGTGATGACGAATTTCTCCAGCAGCTTGATCTCGAATTCCAGCAGGTCCTTGTCCACCGCCACGGAGCGGAGTTTGGTCACCAGGTTTTCCACCCGGCGGAAAATGCTGTTCAGCTCGGCGAAGCCCAGGTCCACCTCCCGCAGCTCCACGTGGCGCAGGTCGGAGACCTTGTTGATTTTCTCGACGCTCTCCTCCAGCACCTCGATGGAATCGTCGATGCGCCGGTTGACGAACACCGTCACCAGGAAGGCGACGATAAAGGGCACCGGCGCGATCAGCACCAGGGAGTAGAAGAAATCGTCCCGGGCCTGCTGGATGACCGGCGCCAGGTCCTGGCGCACGTCGATCACCCCCAGCACGTTGCCCACCTGGGCGTTGACGTGGCACAGGAGACACTTCGCCTCCGCCTTGAGGGGGAAAATATAACGGACGCCGGTTTTCGATTCCTGCTGGGCCGCCTCCCCGGAACGGAACACCGCCTCAATGGGCCCGTCCATCTTGCCCTGGAGGATGGGACCGAAGCGCTGCTCGACGATCTTGCCGCGGTAGATTTCCAGGGAATAGGTGCTATCGGCCATGGCCCGCCGATTGGCGTCGATGAAGGCCTCCACCTGTGCCCGGGTCCAGCCGGTGCTCATCAGCTGGAACATGGAATTGAAGGTGGACTGGGCGAGGGTATTGGAGTTGCGGAGGGCGTTGGCCTTGATGGACTGGTCGAAAATATTCGACACCAGCAGATAGGTGCCGCCGAAAAACAGGATCGACACCACGATCGACGCGGTCAGAATGAACGTCTTGATGGTCTTCACACAAGTCCCCTCGTGTCCCCATGGCCGGGCCGTGGGACAATATAGTATTTTTACCTATACTACGCGATTCCTCGCCCCTCCCACAACCGATGGATAGCCTCCAGACCTATCAACTCCATTTCGAGCTCGACGCTCCGGCCACCGTCACCGTGGGGCGCTTCGGCAGCTTCCTGTTTCCCGCCGGACGCTACGTTTACACCGGCAGCGCCAAGCGCAACCTGGAGGCGCGTATCCGCCGCCACCTGTCCCAGGAAAAGAAGCTGAAGTGGCACATCGATTATCTCCTCGCCGCCCCCGGCATTCACATGATCGAGGTCAAGCGTTTCTCGCAAGAGGAATGCGCCCGCAATCAGGAAACGGACGGCGAGGTGATCGTCCCCGGCTTCGGCGCCAGCGATTGCCGCAGCGGCTGCGGCAGTCACCTCAAGTTTCTCGGTCCCCGCCGCCAGAGGACGACCAGGAGCAGAGCCATCAAGGCCACGGCCGGGTAGTTGCCGAAGCGCACGTAGGGCGTCGCCCCGGCATAACCCTGGGCGCTGCCTTCCAGCACTGCCAGGGCAAAGGTGGGCGCCAGGCGTTCCACCTCGCCGTGGGGCCCGACGATGGCCGTCACCCCCGTATTGGTGGCCCGCAGCATGGCGCGCCCGGTTTCCATGGCCCGCGTCTGGGAAATCTGCAAATGTTGCCAGGGAGCCAGGGAATCGCCGAACCAGGCATCGTTGCTCATGTTCACCAGCAGCGTCGCTTCGGGCAGCTGGCGGATCACCTCCTCGCCGAACACGTCCTCGTAGCAGATATCCACCGCCACCGCCTGCCCCGCCACCCGCATGGGCCGCTGGTGCTTCGCGCCGCGGGAGAAGTCCGACAACGGAATTTGCAGCACCTGGACCACCCAGCCGAAGACGGGCTTGAAGGGGATGAACTCGCCGAAGGGCACCAGGTGGGACTTGCGATACACCTGGCTTGGCGACGCGCCGAAACTGAAGGCACTGTTGAAATACTCCTCCTTGCCGTCGCTGGCGTACTCCGGCAGGCCGACGAGTACGTCCCCGCCCACCGCTTGCCCCCGCCCGGCCATCAGTTCCAGGTAGTCCTCCGGCACCTGGTGGCGGAACAGTGGCAAGGCCGTTTCCGGCAGCACCACCAGCCGCCCCTCGCTCATCAGCATCAGCCGCGCGTAGGTGGCCAGGGACTGCTGCAAGCGGTCCTCGCGCCACTTCATATCCTGGGGAATATCGCCCTGGAGCAGGCTTACCGTCACCGGTTTTCCCTGGGGCTCGGTCCAGGACACCTGCTTCAAGCCCCAGCCGCCCAGCCAGAGGAGGAGGACCAGGCTGAAAGACAAAGGATGAAGGACGAAGGGGCGGCGCAGGCTCAAACTCCCTGCCAAGAGGGCGGCGCTCAGGGCGGCGGCCAGGGACACGCCGTACACCCCGAGCACCGGCGCGTAGCCCGCCAGGGGGCCCGCGGGGACCTGGGAATAGCCCAGGGCCAGCCAGGGGAAGCCGGTGAAGATCCACCCCCGCGCCCAATCGGAAAGGCTCCACAATACAGCCGCCGCCAAGATCCGGCGACGGCCGTGGGGGGAGAAGAACCGCCCCTGCAGCCACCCCGCCACCGCCGGAAACAAGGCCAGGAACAGGCAGAACATCACCGTCGCCAGCACGGCCAGGGGCGCCGCCATATGCCCGAACTCGTGCATGCTGACGTAAATCCAGCTCACCCCCGCGCCGAAATAGCCGACCCCGAACGCCAGGCCGCTCAGGGCGGCGCGCCGCGCCGACATCCCCCACCACAGCCGGAACAGGACCGCCAAAGCCAGCACGGGCAAGGGATAGAGATAGAAGGGGGCGAATCCGCCCACCGCCGCCACCCCCAGGGCAAGGGGCAGGAACAGCAAGAGCGCGCGTTTCAACTGAAGCCCCATGGGGATGTCTCGTCTTTTCCCGCCGGGTTGGGGTTTCGATCCACGGTCATTCCGCCTTTGCAAAGTAGGTATTATTACTAATATCCGTTGAGGGCTATACTGCTATACTGCTAGAGTCACACTTGAACCTAAAAACCCCGTTCACCCAAGGGAAAATAATATGCTGAAGAACCTCGCCATCAAGAAGCAGCTTCTTGTGTTCATGGTGGTTACCTTCCTGTTGTTCATCCTCGCCACCGCGATCGCCATCACCGGCATGAACCGCACCGAAAAGCGCTTCACCGCCTTTCTCGACCAGGATCAGGCCCTGCTGATGTCCTACAACAACATGTACGCCCAGGGCCTGCAGATGGGCCAGGCCCTGCGGAACATCATCCTCGACCCGGCCAACCGCAAGGCCTACGACAATTTCAACCATGCCGCGGCGGATTTCGACAAGTCCTACAGCGAAGCCAAACAGCTTACCGCAACCGACCCGGAAAAATCCAAGGTTCTCGAGCAAATCGCCGCCACCCGCGCCAAACAGAAGACCATGCAGGCCGACATCCTGCAACTGGTCGGTGCCGGCGGTCTCGACGAAGCCAAGACCAAGCTCAACAAGGAAGAGACGCCGGCCTGGCGGGAAATCCGCCAGGCGCTGCTGGACAGCATCAAGGCCCACAACCAGGACACCCTCGCCTCCAAGGAAGCCATGCTCAAGGCGGTGCGCGCCGCCGAGATTTCCAGCCTCGTCCTCGGCGCCATCGCCATCGTCGTCGGCCTCGCCCTTTCGGGTCTCATCGTCGGCAACATCACCCGCGAGCTGCGCGCCCTCACCCATTCCATGCAAGAGCTGGCGGATGGCAAGGGCGACCTCACCCAACGCCTGCCGGTCCACGGCCGCACCGAGCTGTCCGAGATGGCCGCCGCCTTCAACAAGTTCATGCAGGGCCTGCAGGACATCGTCAACACGGTAAAAAGCAACTCGGAACGGGTGCTTAGCTCCGCTTCCGAGCTGAACACCACCTATGCCCAGATCCGCGAGGGCTCCCACGCCCAGAGCGAGGCGGTGTCCTCCACCGCCGCCGCCGTGGAGGAAATGACCGTAAGCATTTCCTCCGTGGCCGAGAGCGCCATTCACGTGCGGGAGCTGTCCGACGAAAGCCTCAACCGCTCCCGCGACGGTTCCCAGAACCTGACCGAGCTGGTGCGGATGATCGGCCAGGCCCAGTCCGCCGTGGAAGAAATCGTCGGCGCCGTGGAAGCCCTGATGCAGAACATCAGCGCCATCACCGGCGCCACCCAGCACGTCAAGGACATCGCCGAGCAAACCAACCTCCTGGCCCTGAACGCCGCCATCGAGGCCGCCCGGGCCGGCGAACAGGGCCGGGGCTTTGCCGTGGTGGCCGACGAAGTGCGAAAGCTGGCGGAGAAATCCTCCCAGTACGCCAACGAAATCAGCGCCGTCACCGACGAACTGGGCCAGCAGTCCACCACCGTGGAAGGCGCCATCCAGAAGGGCATGGAAGCCCTCACCGTGAGCGGCCAGTTCACCGGCAAGGTGGGCGAGGTGCTGCAAAAGGCCAACGATATCGTCATGGAAACCAACGCCGGGGTGGACGACATCTCCTCCTCCATGAAGGAGCAAACCGCCGCCAGCAACGAAATCGCCCGCAACGTGGAGCAGATCGCCCAGATGGCTGAGGCCAACGCTGCCGCGATATCCCGTTCCGCCGCCACCGTGGCCGACCTGGAATCCCTGGCCATGAATCTGCAGAACGCCGTCGGCAGCTTCCGCTCCTGAACGCTCCCGAAATAAAAAACGGCGGGAAATCCCCGCCGTTTTTTATTTTCCCTCGGAACCTCCGTCAGTGGTTGAGGCGCTCGATGCCCAGCATCTTGAGCATGTACTTCTCGTAGATGGGCTCCGAGTTGCCGGTCTTCATCTTGCGCATGAAATACTTCTCGAAGGCGATCTTGGCGTAGTGCACCCACTTCCCCTTGCGGCTCCAGGTGACGTTGCGCGGCGGGATTTGCGGCAGGGCCACGAAGGCGGCGCCGGTATCGCCCATGTCGGCGAGGCAGATGGTGCTCCAGGTGCCAGTGGCCTCGGCCTTGCGGCCCTCCAGTTCGTCGTGGATGTTGTGGACGATGGCGGTCACCATGGACTCGATCATGTAGCCGGTCTTCGGCGTGCCGGTAGGCACCGGGGTTTCCTCCACCGGGGGAATGGCGATGGCGATGCCCGCGGCGAAGATGTTGGGGTAGCGGAGACTGCGCTGGTGCGCGTCCACCTGTACGAAGCCGGTCTGGCCGCATAGTCCCTCCACCGCCGCCACCACCGGCACGCCGCGGAACGGCGGCAGCATCATGGAGAAATCGAAGGTCACGTCCTGCTCGCGCACCTTGCGCTTCATGTCGTCGAACACCTCCACCCTCATGACGCCGGGCTTCACCTCGGCGACGCTGGCATTGGTGATCCACTTGATGTCCCGCTTGCGCAGCTCCTTCTCCAGCATGCCCTTGGAATCGCCCACCCCGCCGAGCCCCAGGTGGCCGATGTAGGGTTCGCTGGTGACGAAAGTGATGGGCACCCGGTGGCGAATCTTGCGTCGGCGCAGGTCGGTTTCCAGGGCCAGGGCGTACTCGTAGGCCGGGCCGAAGCAGCTCGCCCCCTGGAAGGCCCCCACCACCACGTGGCCGGGGTTGCGCAGGAATTCCTGGTAGTCCTGGTAAGCGCGGCAGGCGTGGTCCACCGTGCACACCGAGTGGGTGGCGCCGGCGTCGGGACCGGCGCCGGGAATGAGGTCGAAAGCCAGGCGGGGACCGGTGCAGATCACCAGGTAGTCGTACTCCACCTGCTGGCCGTCGGCGAGGTCGATGCTGTTGTTGACGGCGTCGATCCTCGTCGCCGCCTGGGCGATAAAACCGATGTTCTTGCGCTCCAGGTAGGGCCGCAGGGAGAAAGTGACATCTTCCCGTTCGCGCCAGCCAAGCGCCACCCAGGGATTGGAGGGGACGAACTGGAAATAATCCTGGGCGTTGATGACGGTGACGCGGTGCCGCGCATCCAGCATCTGCCGCAATTCGTAGGCCGCCGGCATGCCGCCGGTGCCCGCGCCCAATACCACGATATGTGCCATTAACAGCTCCTGCAAACAATAAACAAAAGAACCCGGCTCATGGCCGGGTGATGTTGCAATATCTCCCTCGCCCCTGCGGGAAGCCCCTCCGGGCCAGCCAATGGCTAAGCCCTAGTGGTCATGGCCACAAGCATGGTCGCGCCCCCCATGCTCGTGGGTCACAATGGGACGGGTACGCCCCTGGAGAAATCCCAGCACCGCATCCTGCGGATCGGTTTCTCCCGTCACCAGCACCTTGACGCCGCGGGAGGCGAGCTTGCGGATGAATCCCTCGCCGGCGCTGCCAGTGAGGATGACGTCCATCCCGTCCAAAGGGTGCGGCCCACCGGCAAAACCGTGAAAAGCCATCTCCTTCGGCAAATCGAGACGCCCAACGAGTACCGGGGCATCGCGAAGGGTCCCATCGAAAATCAAAAAACGGCGCGACTTGCCCGCATGGCCGGTCACTGTCTTGAAGTTCTGGCTGGATACGGCAATACGCATGTCAGTCTCCTTGCAAATCGAGTTTTCCCCGCAGCGAACCCATAGCGCCTTCCCTCGGAAAAACGCCAGATCGCCCGCCCTAAAGCAATAGCCATACCCATAACACGAAGAACTGTAACAACAATGTGTTAGCATGAACCCATTTCCCGCCGCACCAACAAAACGAATATTTTCTATGCCATTAATGGCAGCCATGACAGGGCAAAAACCGTAATAAATGACATGCCTGCTGCGCAAACAAAAAAGCCCGGCACAGCGGCGCCGGGCAAAACGTCTGGATGGACGTCAGGGAGGGAGCTATTTCATACCTTGCTCCTGTCGGCATTCCTGGGCTTCGAACCACATGGCGTTGACGACGGCGAGCAGGATGGCCATGGTGAGACCCAGGCCCCAAGCGAAATACCACATAGGAATTCTCCTTTCTCAGTAAGCCGAATGGTCGTTGGCCTCCACGAACTGCGTGGTGACCTTGCCGGACATCACCTTGTAGCACCAAGCGGTGTAGCTGATGATAATGGGGGTGAAAATCAGCGCTGCGTAGAACATGATCTCCAGGGTCCGATGGCTGGAAACGGCATCCCACACCGTGAGACTGCTCCTCGGGTCGGAACTGGAAGGCATGATAAAGGGGAACATGGACACTCCGGCGGTGCCGATGACGCCCAGTTCCGCCACCGCGCTGGACCAAAAGGCCGCGACGGGCCGGTTGCTCCAGGCGAAAAGCAGCCCCAGCAGGCCGCCGATGAAGCCCAGGGCCGGCACCGCCACGGTGGCGGGATACTTGGCGTAGTTGGCCAGCCACGCGCCCGGGGCGACCGCCACCGTCTTATCCAAGGGATTGGGCAGCGCCGACGGGTCCACCGCCGAAGTGATCGTATAGCCGTCGATTCCCGACGCCACCCACAGACCGGCGGCGGCGAAAGCCACAACCATCAGGGCGCCGAAGATCAGGGAGGCGTTGCGTGCACGGGCATAGATATCTCCCTCGGTGCGGATCATCAGGTAGTTGGCTCCGTGAAAGGTGAGCATGGACAGGCTCACCACCCCGGCCAGCAGCGCGAAGGGATTGAGCAGACCGAAAAATCCGCCGGTGTAGACCGAGCGCAGGTCAGCCTCGAAGTGGAACGGCACCCCCTGCAGCAGGTTGCCGAAGGCCACGCCGAAAATCAGCGCCGGCACGGCGCCGCCCACGAACAGCCCCCAATCCCAGCTCTTCCGCCACAGCGGGTTGGCGATCTTGCTGCGGTAATCGAAACCCACCGGGCGGAAGAACAAAGCCCACAACACCGCCAGCATGGCGATATAGAAGCCCGAGAAGGCCGTGGCATAGACCAGGGGCCAGGCGGCGAAGATGGCGCCGCCGCCGGTGATGAACCACACCTGGTTGCCGTCCCAGTGGGGGCCAACGGTGTTGATCACCACCCGCCGCTCGGTATCGGTCTTGCCGACGAAGGGCAGCAGCGTGCCCACCCCCATGTCGTGGCCGTCCATGACGGCGAAGCCCAGCAACAGCACACCCACCAGGAGCCACCAGACAAGCTTCAGGATTTCATAGTCGATAATCATCTCAGTTCCCTTCCACGGATTTGATCGGAGCGGCCACGGCCGCCGCACTCAGGGGGCCGCCGCTGCCTTGCTCGCCGAAGTAGCGTCCGGTGCCAAGGGAGCCGGGGCCCCGGCGGGCGTACTTGAACATCAGGTACAGCTCGGTGACCAGCAAGCCGGTATAGAACAGGAAAAAGCCGCCAAGAGAGAAATAGAGGCTGCCCGCCGACAGGGTGGAAGTGGAAAGCCGGGTGGGCAGCACCCCGTAGATGGTCCACGGCTGACGGCCATACTCCGCCACGAACCACCCCAGCTCGGAAGCCAGCCATGGCAGCGGAATGAACCACAAGGCCCACTTCAGCAACCAGCGCTTCTCCTGAAAGGTGTTCTTGGCCGAATGGTAGAACGCCAGGCCGAACAACAGAAGGAAGGAGAAGCCCAGCAGCACCATCAGGCGGAAGGACCAGAACATGGGCGCCACCTTGGGCTGGCTGTCCCGGGCCGCCTGGCGGATCATTTCCGGCGTGGCCTGGCTTACGTCGGCGGTGTATTTCTTCAGCAGCAGGCCGTAACCCAGGTCGGCCTTGTTGGCATCGAACAGGGCTCTGGCTGCCTCGTCCTTGCCGTCCCGACGCAACCGCTCCAGGGCGCCCACGGCGACGGCGCCGCGCTTGATGCGCTCGGCGGCCCGCGCCTCCAACTCGTCCAACCCCGGCACCTGCTTGGTCACCGAGCGGGTGGCGATCAGGCCCAGGGCGTAGGGTATCCGCACTTCGGCCCGATTGGACCGGGTTTCCTCGTCGGGAATGGCGAAAAGCGTGAAAGGCGCGGGCGCCTCCTCGGTCTTCCACATGCCTTCCATGGCCGCCAGTTTGGTTTGCTGGTGTTCGGTGACGGCGTAGCCCGACTCGTCCCCGAGCACGATCGCCGACAAGGCCGAAGCCAAGCCGAAGGCAGCGGCGATACGGAAAGAGCGCTTGGCGAACTCGATGTCCCGCCCCTTCAGCAGATACCAGGAACTGATGCCGAGGACGAACAGGGAGCCGGTGACATACCCCGCCGACACCGTATGGACGAATTTCGCCTGGGCGGCGGGATTGAACAGCAGATCGAAGAAGCTGGTCATTTCCATGCGCATGGTGACGTAGGAGAACTCCGCCCCCACCGGGTTCTGCATCCAGCCGTTGGCGACGAGGATCCACAGTGCCGACAGGTTGGAACCGATGGCGGTGAGGTAGGTCACCAGCAAATGCTGGCGCTTGGAAAGCCTGTCCCAGCCGAAGAAGAAGAGGCCGATGAAGGTGGATTCGAGAAAAAAGGCCATCAGCCCCTCGATGGCCAAGGGCGCGCCGAAAATGTCGCCGACGTAATGGGAGTAGTAGGCCCAGTTGGTACCGAACTCGAACTCCATGGTGATGCCGGTGGTGACGCCGAGGGCGAAATTGATGCCGAACAGCTTGCCCCAGAACTTCACCATGTCCTTGTAAATTTCCTTGCCGGTCATGACATAGACGGTCTCCATGATGGCCAACAGGAAAGTAAGCCCCAGTGTCAGGGGCACAAACAGAAAGTGGTAGAACGCGGTGACGGCGAACTGCAACCGCGACAGATCGACGACTTCTTCGGTAATCATTTCGATTTCCTCTCCTTAAGGTTTTTCCTGCGCCACGGCAACGGGAGCGCGATGAAGCAGCGCCGTCTCCACCTTGACCGGTTCCATCCCCTTGGTCATGGAGGGGATAAGGGGCCGGCTGAAAAAGGCATACCAGATGACGAACAAAGCCACCGCCTTGACGGCGAGAAGCACGGCGATTTCCTTCGCCAAAGGGGACTCGGACAGCAGCTTCATGGCACTCCTTCCACCCGCGCAGCAACCAACCGCCAACCACGGCGGGACGGCCCTTTTTTGCAACATCCATGCCACTCACCGCAAACGCCTGAATCGAAACAATTAACAAAAGCCTCAACGATCCCTAAGTCACTAAATCAGCGTGCGAAAATACACCGCTGCCCCATTTCCCCGGGCGGAATAGCACAAGGGACCGTTCCGGGAGAAAAAACACCAACTGCCAAAAGTGACAGCCGCCACCTGCCGACTGTAAAATGAGACATATTACTGGAGGCCTTATGGACACCCCCCCGCTACCGGACAGCCTGGAATTGCTCAACGCCCTCCCCGAGCCCCGGGTGCTCATCGGCCCCGATTACCGGGTGGTCGCCGTAAACGACGCTTACCGCAAGCAGTTCAGCGGCGGCGCGGCAATCGAAGGGCGTTTCTGCTACGAAGTCTCCCATCGCTACACCACCCCCTGCGACCAGGCGGGAGAATACTGCCCCCTGCGGGATTGCATGGACAGCGGCGAATCCCACCGGGTGCTGCACGTCCACTACACCGCCGCCGGCCAGGAGCACGTGGAAGTGGAAGTCGCGCCGGTGACCGGCAGCCCCTTCTTCCTGGAGACTATGCGCACCCTGCGCCACGCCCGCTCCGGCGCGCGAGGACGGGAAATGGTGGGCTACTCCCGCCCCTTCAACCGCATGCTGGAGCTGGCCAAGCGGGTGGCGGAGCGGGAAACCTCGGTGCTGCTGCTGGGGGAATCGGGCACCGGCAAGGAGCTGATGGCCCAGGCCATCCACGACATGAGCCCGCGCAGCGAGGCACCTTTCGTGGTGGTGGAGTGCTCCGGCCTCACCGAATCCCTGTTCGAGAGCGAGCTGTTCGGCTACGAGAAAGGCGCCTTCACCGGCGCCATCGGGCGCAAGGTGGGCCTAGTGGAAGCCGTCCAGGGCGGCACCCTGTTCCTGGACGAAGTGGGGGACATCCCCCCGGCTCTCCAGGTCAAGCTGCTGCGCCTGCTGGAAGCGGGCACTTACCGTCGGGTGGGCGGACTGGAGCCCCTGCGGGCGGATTTCCGCCTCATCGCCGCCACCCACCGGGACCTGGGGAAAATGGTGAGGGAAGGAAGTTTCCGCCGGGACCTCTATTACCGCATCAACGTCTTCCCCATCCGCCTCCCCCCCCTGCGGGAACGGCCCGAGGACCTGCCGCTGCTGGCGGAACGCCTCCTGGCCCGCCTCGGCGCCAGCCGCCACGTCACCCTCAGTCCCGAGGCCCTGGACTGCCTCGCCGCCCACGATTTTCCCGGTAACGTGCGGGAGCTGCGCAACATCCTCGAACACGCCCTGATCCTGGCCGACAGCTCGGTCATCCAGCCCCGGCACTTCCCCCCCGGCGTCGGCACCGACCCCCGGCCCGGCCCGGCCGCCCCCGCGCCGGACTTCGCCGACATCGTGCCCCTGGAAAGCCTGGAGAAACGCTACCTCGCCTGGGCGGAAAAAAGCTTCCCCGGCGACCGCAGGGCCCTGGCGGAGAAGCTCGGCCTCAGCGAGCGCACCCTGTACCGCAAACTGCGGGACCTGTAGCAAAGAAAAAACCCCTTCCCAGCGCGGAAAGGGGTTCGGGAGGGCGAGCCGCGCTGTCAGCCCGCCGCGTCCAGGGCCTGGCTGATGTCGGCGAGGATGTCGTCGATATGCTCGATGCCGATGGACAGGCGCACCATGTCCTCCGACACCCCCGCCTTCTCCAGCTCCGCCGGCGACAACTGGCGGTGGGTGGTGGTGGCGGGATGACAGGCCAGGGACTTGGCGTCACCGATGTTCACCAGGCGCACGATCAGCTTCAGGGCGTCGATGAACTTGGCGCCCGCTTCCCGGCCGCCCTTGATGCCGAAGGACATAATGGAGGACGCCCGGCCGCCCATGTACTTGTCCACCAGGGGCTTGCTCGGGTTGTCCGCCAGGCCGGCGTACTGCACCCAATTCACCTTGGGGTGGTTCTTGAGGAACTCCGCCGCCTTCATGGCATTGTCGCAATGGCGGTCCATGCGCACCGGCAGGGTTTCGATGCCCTGCAGAATCTGGAAGCTGTTGAAGGGGGAGATGGCCGCGCCCATGTTGCGCAGGGGCACCACCCGCGCCCGGGCGATGTAAGCCGCCTCGCCGAAGGTCTCGGTGTAGGTCACGCCGTGGTAGGACACGTCGGGCTCGTTGAGGCGGCGGAAGCGGGATTTGTGCTCCGCCCAGGGAAACTTGCCGGAATCGACGATGGCGCCGCCGATACTGGTGCCGTGGCCGCCCATGTACTTGGTCAGGGCGTGGACCACGATGTCCGCGCCGTGCTCGAAGGGCCGGCACAGGTAGGGGGTCGGCACGGTGTTGTCCACGATCAGGGGGATGCCGTGGGCATGGGCGATCTCCGCCAGGGCGCCGAAATCCACCACGTTGCCCAGGGGGTTGCCGATAGATTCGCAGTAGATGGCCTTGGTCTTGGCGTCGATCAGGCGCTCGAAGCTCTTCGGGTCGCGGTAGTCGGCGAAGCGGACCTCGATGGCGTACTGGGGCAGGGTGTGGGCGAACAGGTTGTAGGTGCCGCCGTAGAGGGTGCTGGTGGTGACGATATTGTCCCCCGCCTCGGCGATGGTGAGGATGGCGTAGGTGATCGCCGCCATGCCGGAAGCCAGGGCCAGGGCCCCCACCCCGCCCTCCATGGCCGCCACCCGCTGCTCCAGAACCGCGCTGGTGGGGTTCATGATGCGGGTGTAGATGTTGCCCGCCACCTTGAGGTCGAACAGGTCGGCGCCGTGCTGGGTATCGTCGAAGGAATAGGAAGTCGTCTGGTAAATGGGCACCGCCACCGCGTGGGTGGTGGGCTTGGGGCTGTAACCGCCGTGGACGGCGATGGTTTCGATTTTCATGGTCTCCCTCTTGTTCCTTTTGGTGTTGTCTCGCAAGGGGCAATTATCGGCCAACGGTCAGCCCTTGTCACGGCGGCCCCCGCTGGCCTACGATTCCGCACGGGCTTCGGCCCGTAGCGGATCGGAGTCCCTATAGGATGGGAAAGCGGAATACGCGCCCTGCCCGCCAAAGGGGTTAGAATCCCCTCCATGACCCCCGCCTACTGGAACCAAGCCTCCGACGAACTGGCCCAACGCGACGCGACCCTGGCCCCCCTCATCGCCCGCCACCGCCACGAGAGCCTGAAAAGCCGCGGCGACCCCTTCGCCACCCTGGCCCGCTCCATCGTCGGCCAGCAGATTTCCGTCAAGGCCTCCGAGAGCGTGTGGCAGCGCTTCCTCGCCGCCCTCCCCGCCCCCACCCCCGAGGCCGTGGCCGCCGCCGCGCCGGAAGCGCTGCGGGCCTGCGGTCTGTCCCAGCGCAAGGTGGAATACATCCGCGACCTGGCCGGCCACTTCCGCGAAGGCCGCATCCACCCCGCCAAGTGGACCGCCATGGACGACGAGGCCATCATCGCCGAACTCACCGACGTGCGCGGCATCGGCCGCTGGACGGCGGAAATGTTCCTGATCTTCAACCTGATGCGCCCCGACGTCCTGCCCCTGGACGACATCGGCCTCCAGCGGGCCATGGCGCTGCACTACAACGGCGGAGAAGCGCTACCAAGGAAGGAACTGCGGGCCATCGGGGAAAGCTGGCGGCCCTGGCGCTCGGTGGCGACGTGGTACTTGTGGCGGGCACTGGACCCGGAGCCGGTGGAGTATTAGGTATGGCAGGGCATGCGCCCTAGACCCGCCCCCGCCAATGCTCGACACACTTCTCCAGCTCCCGCCGCGACACCCCCTGAATAGCCCGAAGCAGGTCGTGGCTCACTTCCTCCAGGTCGAAACGCCGCCGCAGTTCCTCCTCCATCCTTAGCAGCAGGTTGGCGGTCATTTCCGCGTCCGCCAGGGCCCGGTGGAAGCGGCCTGCCACGGGCACCTTCGTATATTCCACCAGGGTGCCGAGCTTGTGGTTGGGGGCGTCGGGGAAAATGCGCCGTGCGAGGAGCAGGGAGCAGGCGAATTCCTGCTGGCGCGACAGGCCCGCCCGGGCCAGCTCGTCGTCCCAGAACTTGCGGTCGAAGGCGGCGTTGTGGGCCGCCAGGGGATGGGCGCCGACGAATTCGGCCACTTCCCCCATCACCTGTTCCGCCGGCGGGGCGCGGCGCACCATGGCGTTGCTGATGCCGGTGAGTTCTTCGATGAAGGGCGGGATGTAGGCCCCGGCGTTCATCAGGCTCTGGTAGCGGTCCACGATGACACCGTCCCGTACCAGCACGGCGGCGATTTCCGTCGCCCGGGCGCCGTGTTCGGGGGACATGCCGGTGGTTTCGAAGTCGATGACGGCCAGGATTTCCATAAGCTTCCGCCACGATACCACCGGCAACGCCCAGCGGGACAGATTATTCGCGCCGCGGCCGGGCGACGTCCCCGTGCCCCGGACACGCTACGATTTGATACAAAATTTTGTTCCCGAAAACGGTCCGTTGTCAGGAACCTGTCAGGTGGCCCGCCCAGAATGAAAGCGTAATCCCTGGAGCGTCCATCATGACCACCGTCTCTTCCATCCTGCCGGCGATTCCTGCCGCGACGAGCAGCGCCGCCCCCGCATCGGCAACGGCGCAGCCGCCGGCCACGCCCACGTTCGGCATGGTCCAGGATTCGGTTTCCCTTTCGACCGAGGCGGGCGTGCTGGCCGCCCTGGGGGGAAGCTCCTCCACCTACACGGCGACCGGTTTGCTGAACAGCATGGCCGCGGCGGGAACCCTGCAGGGCAGCCCCCTTTCTGCCGGCGGCCAGGACCCCCAGACCGTGGCGCAGGACACCACCGACCAGGGCGTGGTCGGCACTCTCTCCGCCGACCCTTCCCTGGCGGGGGTGTACAACGCCTCCGGGGTGCTCCAGGCCTTGCCGACGGATGTGAATTCCAACTGGGCGACGGTGCTGCAGAGCACGCCGTCCCTGACCGGCGTCGTGACGCAGGATTCCCTGGACCAGGGCATCGTCGCCACCCTGTAATGCCTGGAGAACGAAATGATCGGCCCCACTTCTTCGTCGACATCGCTCCAGACCGCCCAGTCGCGCCTGCTGACGGCCCTGGAGGTCATGGCCTCCGGCAGCAGCATCAATTCCGCCGCGGACAACCCGGCCGGCCTGGCCCAGTCGGAGTCCTACAGCGTCCAGATTTCCGGCGACGCCCAGGCCATGAACAACATTCAGAACGGCCTTTCCCTGCTGGACGCGGCAGGCGGCGCCTTCGACCAGATCAGCCAGGGCCTGCAGGATATCCGCGCCCTGACCGTCCAAGCGGGGGATGGCTCCCTCGGCGTCAGCGACCTGCAGGCGATTCAGGACCAGATCGGCCAAATCAGCCAAGGCATCGACCAGATTGCCGGCAGCACCCAGTTCAACGGCCAGAACCTGCTGGATGGGAGCTTCAGCCAGACATTGCAGACGGGCGCCAACGCGGGGCAGACCCAGGACGTCGCCCTGGGCAATTTTTCCGCCGCCTCCCTCGGAGTGGCCAATCTCGACATCACCACTCCCGCCGGCCAGACCAGCGCGCTATCGACGCTGGATGCGGCCATCCAGACGGTGAGCGATTCCCAGGCGAACCTGGGGTCCCTGGCCGCCGACCTGAACGCCGGCCTGTCGAACCTGGGCGTCACGGCGGAAAACCTCGCCGCCGCCCAAAGCCGGGTGAGCGACACCGACTACGCCAAGGCCAGCTCGGACCTGGCCCAAGCCAACGTCCAGCAGCAGGCTTCGCTGCAGGCGCTGGCCACCTATAACTCGCTGCAGGGCAACGTGCTGACGCTGCTGCCCAAGTAACGGGCCAACAAGAAGGAACCGTTTCTCCCCTTGGCCCTGCACAGTTTCCAGTTCGACGCTCTCGGCACCGAGTGCGCTCTTCACCTTTACGCCGATTCGGCGGACACCGCCGAGGCCGCCGCCGAAGGTGCCATGGGCGAGATTTGCCGCATCGAGTGCCGCTATTCCCGCTACCGCGAAGACAGCGTGCTGTCGGCCATCAACCGGGCCGCGGCAAGCGGCTCAGCCGTCGACGTGGACGAGGAAACCGCCGCGCTGCTGGATTACGCCTTCGCCGCCTACCATATCAGCGGCGGGCTGTTCGACATCACGTCGGGCATTCTGCGGCGGGCCTGGGATTTCAACGCGGACCGGCCGCCCCATGAGGCCGACGTGGCAGCGCTGCTGCCGGCCATCGGCATGGACAAGCTGCAATGGACACCGCCCCAGCTCCGCTTTCGCAAACCCGGGCTCGAACTCGATTTTGGCGGCATCGGCAAGGAGTACGCGGCCGACCGTGTGGCGGCGGTGTGCCAGGCAAACGGCATCGTGGCGGGGCTGGTGGACTTGGGCGGGGACATTCTGGCGCTGGGGCCCCATGAGGACGGCACGCCGTGGCGCGTCGGCATCCGCAACCCGCGCTCCCCCGCCGAAGTCGTCTCCGTGGTGGAACTCTCCGCCGGGGCGCTGGCCACCAGCGGCGATTATGAGCGGTACATCGATTTCGACGGCAAGCGCTACTGCCACATTCTCAACCCCCATACCGGCTGGCCGGTGGACGGATTAAGCTCGGTGAGCGTGCAGGCCGAACAGTGCCTGTTCGCCGGCAGCCTCGCCACCATCGCCATGTTGAAGGGGGAAAACGGCAAGGCCTGGCTGGCCGACCTGGGAATCCGCCACTGCTGGGTGGATTCGACAGGCCGGCTGGGCGGAACGTTGGTCGCCTAGGCGGAAGTATTGACGTTCGACCCCGAGCTGCCGAGGCTGCTCAAGGAGCTCATGCTGGAGCCCACCGTTTGGGCGGCGGATTGCCCGTTCGCCTGGCCGTGATGATGGTGGTGCATCTGGGACATCATCGAAGCCATGTTGTTGACGAAATCCTGCTTCGAAACGCTGCCGGTACCGTTCGGGTCCAGCTTGGCCCAGACCGCGTCGGCGCCCATCTTCTGGAAGCCCTTCGACGGATTCATGGACTGGAAAGCCTGCTCGAACTGCTGCTTGGTGATCGTGCCGCTGCCGCTGGTATCGATCTGATCGAACAGATTGGACATTTTCTGCGACGGCGGCATGCGCATGCTCGCCCCCGTCATCGCCTGGGGCATTGCCGAAGAACTCATCCCACTGATTGCCATGCTCATTTTCTTCTCCTTCTCGGTACTGCAGGTTATCGAATCAATCCAGAAGCCGACGAAAGCTTCCATTTTTTATTATCGTCAGCATTAATTGCTACTTAATGGCCAAAATAAGAAATAAATTGTATCAAATCGTATCAATCATCCCGCCCGCCAGACCCATCCACGCCACCGCCAGACAAAACCGAAACACAAACTAATTATCTAGCTATTACATGAGATTGAAAAAAACAAGCGAACCACACCAACCGGAATAACGACACGTCGAGTTTCAGCTTAGGCAAAAATCAGCAAGGTGAATAATTATGCTTTTTCGTAGATAAGCTGCCCCTGCATTCCAGGCGGGACAGACAAGGATTGCGCAATCGCAAGTATTTCTTTTGACGGGATTTGACGAATAACCTTGTTCGTATTCGCATCACGGAACTGCACAACGTCAATTCCTGTTATCTTGTCTTTATGGTATGATGCATAGATATTTTTATTATACTGCCCAAAAATACTATTTACCTTCTCAATCGCCTTGGCCACCGAACCGGGTACCTCAGTCCCCTGCTTGCCCTCTGCGGATTGGGTCGCATCCTCGGACGAAGCCGTTTTTTCCGGGGACTTGGCGGCCGGAGGAATAGCCGCGTACTGGCTGCCGCCCGACACCCCCACCGATACCGAATCAACCGACATCACATCCATCGCGCAGCACCGTCCTCATAGGCTTGCCCGTTACGCCATCCTTACCCAAGTTCTCCGCCTGGGCATTCCCCGCTGGAACAAAGCCCGCCAGCGCAATTCCTGCAATGGACAGGTCTCTCCCGGCTGGTCGGTTGGCCATGCGTTTATACCCTACTCCGTGCATTGTCTTTCCCTTTGCTGACTGGCAGCTGACGCAAAAGGGGAAATTTGTATCCGCCGTGTAACAACGGGCTACCCAATCACTCCCCTTGCCGATCTATCCGCGGCCAAATTGAAGGACTGGCAATTTTCATAATCCCCGTCTCTTTCTGCGCTAAAATAAGCCCGTTCCGACCTTCCCGAGGCTTTCCATGTACCACGTCAACCGCAGCGTCGCCGTCATCAAGCCCAAACAGCCCTTCTTCGACTGGCTGAAAAGCACCCCCGACTGGGACTTGGACCTGACCCTGGACAACCTGAGGGTGGATTGCACCGCCCTGCTGATTCCCGAGTTCGACGAGCCGGAAAATGCCGTGAGCTACATCGACGACCGCTTCGAGCAGATTTTCGAGATGGAACTGTCCTCCTGGTACGAGGACAAGAAGCTGTGGCCCGCCAGGCGGGACCTGCAAACCTTCTGGGAGTGGTTCGAGGTGGAACTGCACTCGGTGGTGGTGGACGTGCCCGACGAGGACATCAACGAGACCAGCATCGGCGTGCTGCACTGACCCTTCGCCATGCCCGACATCGCCGACCTGCTCGGCTCCGCCGCCGGCTTTCTGACCACCGCCGCCTTCGTGCCCCAGGTGGTGAAAACCTGGAAATCCAAGTCCGCCGCCGACCTGTCCCTGGGCATGTTTTTGGTGTTCGCCCTCGGCGTGCTGCTGTGGCTGGCCTACGGCATCCTCATCGGCGCCAGGCCGATCATCATCGCCAACAGCGTCACCCTGGCCCTGGCCGTTTCCATCCTGCTGATGAAAATCCGCTTCAAATAGGCACTTGCAGCCGACCCCGGCGACGTCTAAATTTCAGTCTTGGGGAAAATACTAAGGGGAAGCACCGTGTCCTGGACCAAGGCGGACATCGCCTTCGAAACCATCCAGCAGCGCCAGCTCGTCGCCAAGCTGATGAAATCGGTCAAGCTGTTCGAGGGGCTAAGCGGCGACGAGGCCCTGGAACTGCTGTCCCAGGCGGAGAAGAGCGTCTTCGCCGCCGGCGATTACATCATCCAGGAAGGGGAGCGCGGCGCCTTCATGTACGTGATCATCGCCGGCAAGGTGGAGATCACCAAATGGGTCAACGGCTCCTACGAAAAACCCCTGGCGGAATTCGGCGCCGGCGACAGCTTCGGCGAAATGGCCTTGGTGGACAACCTGGAGCGCTCCGCCTCGGCCAAGGCCCTCACCGACTGCACCTTGCTGCGCCTCAGCGACCAGGAATTCCGCCAAATTCCCGCCATCGGCGCCAAGGTCTACCGCAACATTGCCTGCCTCCTCTCCCAGCGGCTGCGCAACACCAACGCCATGATCTCCCTGCTCATGGCGGAAACCGACGACGCGGCCGCCTGACGCCCTTTACGTCATGACTCCCCCGCCCCTTCCGCCGCGGCCCCTGGCGATTTTTCTCGACCTGGACGGCACCCTGCTGGAACAGCGGGACGACCCTGCCGAGGCACAGGCTGATGCCGCCCTGGCGGAGCTGCTTGACCGGTTGGAGGAAGCCGCCGACGGCGCTCTCGCCCTGGTTAGCGGCCGCACCGTGGCGAGCATCGACCGCCTGTTCGCCCCCCGCCGCTTTGCCGCCGCCGGCCAGCACGGCGTGGAACGCCGGGACGCCGCCGGCATCCTCCACCGTCATGGCGCCCCGGAAGAACGGCTGGCCGCCCTGCGCCGCCGGGCGGAAGCATTCATAGCCCGCCAACCGGCCTTGCTGCTGGAGGACAAAGGCGCCTCCCTGGCCCTCCACTACCGCCGCGCGCCCCACCTGGAACCGGACGTCCGCGCCTTGTGCGCCGCCCTGGTGGAGGAAGGCGGCGGGGTCTTCGCCCTCCAGGCGGGGAAGCACGTGTACGAAATCAAGCCCGCCGGCCGCGACAAGGGCGCTGCCATCACCGAGTTCATGACCGAGCGGACTTTCCTCGGCCGGCTACCCCTCTTCGTCGGCGACGACCTCAGCGACGAGTTTGGCTTCGCCGCTGTTAACCGCCTGGGGGGAATCGCCGTCAAAGTGGGCCCCGGAGAGAGCATCGCCCCCTGGCGCCTGCCGGATGTCCGGGCGGTACGGGGCTGGCTGGCGGAATATGCCGTGCAACCGGTCACCTGAACGAGCCGCAAGGAGACACGGCACATGATGCGCAGCGCCAATCCGGTCTGGCCCGGCCGCCCCTACCCCCGGGGCGCAACCTGGGATGGGGAAGGGGTCAATTTTTCGATTTTTTCGGAGCACGCCGACCTGGTGGAACTGTGCCTCTTCGACGCCAAAGGGCGGCGGGAAGTGGAGCGCATCCCCCTGCGGGAGCAGACCGACCAGGTATGGCACTGCTACCTGCCCCAGGCGCGACCCGGCTTGATCTACGGCTACCGCATCCACGGCCCCTACGACCCGGAAGCCGGCCACCGCTTCAACCCCCACAAGCTTCTCCTCGACCCTTACGCCAAGCAGGTTACCGGCCGCCTGTCTTGGAGCGATGCCCATTTCGGCTACCGCATCGGCCACCGCAACGAAGACCTGTCCTTCGACAAGCGGGACAGCGCCTCCGGCATGCTCAAGGCGGTGGTGGTGGACACCGCCTTCACCTGGGGCGACGACCGCCCCCTGCGCACCCCCTGGCACGACACGGTGATCTACGAGGCCCACGTGCGGGGCCTCACCATGCGCCACCCGGAGGTGCCGCCCCCCCTGCGCGGCACCTACGCCGGCATCGCCACCCCGCCGGTAATCGAGCACCTGAAGCGCCTCGGCGTCACCGCCATCGAGCTGATGCCCGTCCACGCCTTCATCGACGACCGCCACCTGGTGGAGCGTGGCTTGGCCAACTACTGGGGCTACAACTCCATCGGCTTCTTCGCCCCCGACAACCGCTACCTGGGCACGGGCAACATCAATGAATTCAAGACCATGGTGAAGACCCTCCACTCGGCGGGGATCGAGGTCATCCTCGACGTGGTGTACAACCACACCGCCGAGGGCAACCACTTGGGGCCCACCCTGTGCTTCCGCGGCATCGACAACGCCGCCTACTACCGCCTGACCCGGGACAACCCCCGCTACTACATGGACTACACGGGCTGCGGCAACACCCTCAACATGCAGCACCCGCGGGTGGTGCAACTGATCATGGACTCCCTGCGCTACTGGGTGCAGGAAATGCACGTGGACGGCTTCCGCTTCGATCTGGCCTCCTCCCTGGCTCGGGAGCTGCACGAGGTGGACCGCCTCGGCTCCTTCTTCGACATCCTGTTGCAGGACCCGGTGCTGTCCCAGGTCAAGCTCATCGCCGAACCCTGGGACCTGGGGGAAGGCGGCTATCAGGTGGGCAACTTCCCCGTCGGCTGGGCGGAATGGAACGACCGCTACCGGGACACGGCGCGAGGCTACTGGAGAGGCGATGGAGGTCTCCTCGGGGAACTGGCCCAGCGCCTGTCCGGCTCCAGCGACCTTTACGAATCCAGCGGGCGCAAGCCCTACGCCAGCGTCAACTTCATCACCGCCCACGACGGCTTCACACTCCACGACCTGGTGAGCTACGACGGCAAGCACAACGAGGCCAACCTGGAGGATAACCGGGACGGCCACGACAACAACCTGTCCTGGAACTGCGGCGCCGAGGGAGAAACTTCCGACCCGGAAATCCAGGCCCTGCGGGCGCGACAGAAGCGCAACCTCCTCGCCACTCTGCTCTTCTCCCAGGGGGTGCCCATGCTCCTCTCCGGGGACGAACTGGGCCGCAGCCAGCACGGCAACAACAACGCCTACTGTCAGGACAACGAACTGGCTTGGCTGGACTGGAACCTGGATGGCGAACGGGACAAGCTCCTCGCCTTCGTCGGCCGCGTTCTCAATCTGCGGCGGGAACACGTGGTGTTCCGGCGCCGCCATTTCTTCCGCGGCCATGCGATTACCGGCGCCGACGAAAAGGACATCGTCTGGCTCAGCCCCGAGGGGCGGGAAATGACCGAAACCGACTGGACCCAGGCCTACGCCCGCTGCCTGGGCGTCTACCTGGCCGGCGAGGAACTGATCGAGGTGGACGAACAGGGCCAGCCCCTGGCGGACGACAGTTTCCTCCTCCTGTTCAATGCCCACCACGAGCGGATTCCCTTCCTCCTGCCGTCCTTCCACAACATCGAAGCGGTGTGGGAAGGCCTGCTCGACACGGCGGTGGCCGACGGCTTGGCCACCACCGGCCGCTTCCTCCCCGCCACCCCCTACCCTCTGGAAGGTCGCTCCCTCGCCTTGCTGATGCGGCGCCGGCGGCATCCGTGATGGAATTAGTGCTCCACCTGCGTGTCGCTTTCCACTTCCCCCGCCCGCTTGAGGGCGAATTCGGTGGCGATGGGGCCGACGGTTTCGAGGATCGCCACTGATGCCAGGACGATGGCTGACAGGGCAGAAGCGAACTCCGGGTACATGTTGGAAGTGCTTTGCACCAGGCCGATGGCCATGCCCGCCATGGGCGCCAGGGTCAGGCTGAGAAGGCTGCCCTGGCCCAGGGTCAGCCCCGAGGGGCGAGCCAGCAGCATCACCCCGAGCCATTTCCCCGCCTGCCGCGCCGCCACGAAGGCCAAGGCCGCCCCGCCCGCCGCCGCCAGCTCCTCGAAATGCAGCCTGGCACCGGCCACCACGAACAGCAGGACGAAGAAAATCTGCCCGCCGTGGCCGAATTCCACTTCCTGCAGCTTCCCCTGCCGGTCCAGGTTGCGGGACAGCAGGCCCAGGGCCAGGAGGGTGAGCAGCACCGAACAGTTAAGCGCCTTGGCGGCGCCGATGGCGGTGATGATGACGCCCACCAGCAGGGCGAACTGGCCGCTCTCCCGCCGGCCGATCAGGAAGGCGATGCGCAGGGACGCCTGGAACAGCAGGTAGGCCAGCAACAGAGACATCCCCAGGCGATAGAGGGGTTGCAACAGGATGGTGCTCCACTCCGCCTGGCTCTGATAGTGAAGAAAAGGCAGGATGG
>JBFXHL010000009.1:0-50148 GCA_050177075.1 Sulfuricellaceae bacterium
TGGTCAGGTAGGGGGGCACCAGGGTGGCGGCGGTGGAGGCCAGGGTCAGCAGGAAGCCCGCCAGGAGCTGTTTGTTGTAGGGCTTGGCAAAGCGCCAGAGACGGAACAGGGTCCAGGTGGAGGGCGGGGTGTGGATTTCCTTGGTGCAGACGGGGCATTCATCCTGGTCGGGTTCCAGGGGGGCCTTGCACTGGGGGCAGACGGTGCCCGTTTCCTTGACCGCCGGGCGGCCGCTGAGGCGGCTTTCGCGCTGCTCTTCGAAGGTGTCGATCAGCCGCAGGGCGGCGACGTTCTGCCCCAGGGTGTAGCGCCAGGTGGCCAGGCGGCGGCTGGCGTCGAGAAGTTCCAGGGTGCCCACGCCGGCGTGGTCGTGGTGGAGGAGCGTCAGGTCCTGGCGATAGTCCCAGGCCTGCCACGCCGCATCGGTGCCGGTTCTGGCCAGGAGGCGCCGGTCGGTGACCGCCACCAGGCCGGGGGCGAAGCGGAGCTGGCTGTCCAGGTCCACTTCCAGCCACCCCAGGAGCTGTTCTCCGTTGGCCAGTTGCTGCGTCAGTTCGTCGTGCCAGGGTTGCGGAGGGGTGGGGTGGGGGTCGGTTTTCATCGCCAGTGAGGTTATTTTCGGTATCGCTCGAGTTTTCCGTGCCGGGTGGCGACGGAATGTGACAAATTATACATCTCGCCCTGTCGAACGGCGGTGGAATTCCCGCAGGGGTGGGCTTGGGTTAGTTGTCGCCGTGCCGTACAATTTCTTACAAGAATCTGACTTTTCGGTAAACCGGAAGCCTTTTGCCGCGTTAACAGCACTTTGAGTGCGGAACTCCGTTGCGGCCGCCTTTTTGCCCCGACACTGGATATGGAAAATAATAAAGACATCAAGTTCATCAAGATATTGCCGCTGAAGGGGCCGAACATCTGGACGTATCGGCCGGTGCTGGAAGCGTGGATCGACATCGGCGCCCTGGAGGATTATCCCTCCAACACCATTCCCGGCTTTTACGAACGCCTCTCCTCCTGGCTGCCTTCCCTGGTCGAGCATCGCTGCAGCTACGGCGAGCGGGGGGGCTTCCTGCGCCGGGTGGAGGAAGGCACCTGGCCGGGGCACATCCTGGAGCACGTCACCCTGGAGCTGCAGAACCTAGCCGGCATGCAGGCCGGCTTCGGCAAGGCGCGGGAAACCTCCGAGCGCGGCGTGTACAAGGTGGTGGTGCGTTCCCGCAACGAGTGCGTGAGCCGTGCCGCCCTCCATGCCGCCCGGGACCTGGTGATGGCGGCGATCAAGAACAAGCCCTTCGACGTCCCGGCCGCCGTGGCGCAACTGCGTTCCCTGGTGGACTTCCACTGCCTCGGCCCCAGCACGGCGTGCATCGTCGAGGCGGCCACGGAGCGGGGCATCCCATCGGTGCGCCTGAATGACGGCAACTTGGTGCAGCTGGGCTACGGCGCCCGCCAGCGCCGCATCTGGACGGCGGAAACGGACCGCACCAGCGCCATCGCCGAGGGCATCGCCGGGGACAAGGACCTGACCAAGACCCTGCTTGGCGCCTGCGGCGTGCCGACCCCGGGCGGGCGGATGGTGGACAGTCCGGAAGACGCCTGGGAGGCGGCCGAAGACATCGGCGTGCCGGTGGTGGTCAAGCCTTACGACGCCAACCACGGCCGCGGCGTGTTCACCGACCTGAAGACCGAGGAGGAGGTGAAGCGGGCCTACGCGGCCGCCCTGGAGGAAGGCAGCGGGGTGATGGTGGAACGCTTCATCCGGGGCGACGCCCACCGCCTGCTGGTGGTGGGCGGCCGCGTGGTGGCGGCCACCAAGGGCAAGACCCTGACGGTGACCGGCGATGGCCAATCCACGGTCCTGGAACTGATCGAGAGCCAGATCAACAGCGACCCCCGCTGCGGCGTCGAGGAGGAGTTCCCCCTCGAGCCCCTGGTGCTGGACAAGGAGCCCATCGCCCTTCTGGAATTGGAGCGCCAGGGCTTCACCGGCCAATCCGTGCCCCCCGCCGGCCAGGTGGTGCTGGTCAAGCGCCAGGGGGATCTGGCCTACGACGTCACCGACGACGTGCATCCCGCCGTCGCCGCCACCGCCGCCCTCGCGGCGCGGGTGGTAGGCCTCGACATCGCGGGCATCGACATGGTGGCGGAGGATATCTTCCGTCCCCTGGAAGAGCAGGGCGGGGCCGTGGTCGAGGTCAACGCCGGCCCCGGTCTGCTGATGCACCTCAAGCCGGCGGAGGGCCAGCCCCGCCCCGTCGGCAAGGCCATTGCCGACAGCCTGTTCCCCGAAGGGGACAGCGGCCGCATTCCCGTCGTCGGCGTCGCCGGCTCCCGGGGCAAGACCGCCACGGCGCGGCTGGTGGCCTATCTCCTCAAGCTTGCCGGCAAGCAGGTCGGGCTGGCGTGCAGCGACGGCCTCTACCTGGGGCAGCGGCAGGTGGAGAAGGGGGACCGCACCCACTGGGCGGCGGCCCGCAAGATACTGCTCAACCGCACCGTCGAGGCGGCGGTGTTCGAGAACGGCAATGCCGTCATCCTGGGCGAGGGGCTGGCCTACGACCGCTGCCAGGTGGGCATCGTCACCAACATCGACCCTGCCGACCTGCTGCCGGAGTTCTACGTCAACGATCCCGAGCAGCTGTACACCATCGTGCGCACCCAGGTCGACGTGGTGTTGCGGGACGGCGCCGCCGTGCTCAACGCCGAGGACGAGACGGTGGCCCGAATGGCCGACCTGTGCGACGGCGACGTGATCTTTTTCGGTCGCGACGGCGACCACCCGGTGCTCGCCACCCACCGCGCCCAGGGCAAGCGGACGGTGTTCGTCCGCGACGGCCGGGTGGTCCTGGCGGGGGGCAGGGAGGAAACGCCCCTGGCCATGCTGGAGGCGGTTCCCCTGGCCGCCGCCGGGCAGCCGGAGAGCCAGGTGGAAAGCGTGCTGGCGGCCACCGGGGCGGCCTGGGCGCTGGGCTTGTCCCCCGATCTGATCCGTGCCGGACTCGAGAGTTTTGACGCCATGCCGGCAGCGGTGCCGGCCTAACCCTACTCAGGAACCGTACTACATGGAAGTTTCACGCATCCGGGCGCTGCGCGGCCCCAACCTGTGGAGCCGTCACACGGCGATCGAGGCCATCGTCTCCTGCACCGAGGCCGAATGCTCGATGGACGGCATGCCCGGTTTCGAGGACCGGCTGCGGGCGCGCTTTCCCGATATCGGCGCCCTGCGCCCCATCGGTTACGACGGCGAGCTGTCGCTGGCCCATGCCCTGGCTTTCGCCACGCTGGGCCTGCAGGCCCAGGCCGGCTGCCCGGTGACCTTCACCCGCACGGCGCAGACGGTGGAAACCGGCGTCTTTCAGGTGGTGGTCGAGTACACCGAGGAGGCGGTGGGCCGGTTGGCCTTCGAGCTGGCCCAGGCCCTGTGTCGCGCGGCGGAGGCGGACGCGCCCTTCGACCTGGCGGACGCCCTGGCGCGTCTGCGGGAGCTGGACGAGGACGTGCGTCTCGGGCCCAGCACCGGCGCCATCGTCCAGGCGGCCCAGGCGCGGGGCATTCCCGTGCGGCGACTGACGGAAGGCAGCCTGGTGCAATTCGGCTGGGGCAGCAAACAGCGTCGCATCCAGGCGGCGGAAACCGACGCCACCAGCGCCATCGCCGAATCCATCGCCCAGGACAAGGACCTCACCAAGATGCTGCTGGAGGCGGCGGGGGTGCCGGTGCCCGTGGGCCGGCCGGTATCGGACGCGGAGGAGGGGTGGGCGGTCGCGAGCGAAATCGGCTTGCCGGTGGTGGTCAAGCCTCAGGACGGCAATCAGGGCAAGGGCGTGACCGTCAACATCCTCACCCGCGAGCACTTCATGGTGGCCTTCGCCGCGGCGAAGGAGATCAGCGACGACGTGCTGGTGGAGCGCTTCATCCCCGGCCACGACCACCGCCTGCTGGTGGTGGGCAAGCAGCTCGTCGCCGCCGCCCGCCGGGAGCCGCCCCATGTAATCGGCGACGGCGTCCACAGCGTGCGGGAACTGGTGGAGATGGTCAACGCCGACCCCCGCCGCGGCGAGGGCCATGCCACCACCCTGACCAAGATACGCTTCGACGATATCGCCCTGGCCCGCCTGGCTTCCCAGGGCATGGACGCCGACTCGGTGCCCCCCGTGGGCGCGCGGGTGGTGCTGCGCAACAACGCCAACCTAAGCACCGGCGGCACCGCCACCGACGTCACCGACGACGTCCATCCCGAGCTGGCCGCCCGGGCGGTGGAGGCGGCCCAGATGATCGGCCTCGATATCTGCGGCGTGGACGTCGTCTGCGAAACCGTCCTCAAGCCCCTGGAGGAGCAGGGGGGCGGCGTGGTCGAGGTCAATGCCGCACCCGGACTGCGCATGCATTTGAATCCCTCCTTCGGCAAGGGACGCGCGGTGGGCGAGGCCATCATCTCCGCCATGTTCGCCGACGGCGGGGACGGACGCATCCCGGTGGTGGCGGTGGCGGGCACCAACGGCAAGACCACCACCGTGCGCCTGATCGCCCATTTCCTCACCCGCAACGGCCAGCGGGTCGGCATGACCAATTCCGACGGCGTGTACATCGAGGGCAAGCGCATCGACACCGGCGACTGCAGCGGCCCCAAGAGCGCGCGCAATGTCCTGATGCACCCCGACGTGGACGCGGCGGTGCTGGAGACAGCCCGCGGCGGCGTGCTGCGCGAAGGCCTGGCCTTCGACCGCTGCAACGTGGCGGTGGTGACCAACATCGGCATGGGCGATCACCTGGGGCTGAGCTACATCAGCACGGTGGAAGATTTGGCGGTGGTGAAGCGGGTCATCGTCCAGAACGTGGCCCCCAACGGCTCGGCCGTCCTGAACGCGGCGGACCCGATGGTGGTGAAGATGGCGGAGGCCTGCCCGGGGGCGGTGATCTTCTTCGCCGCCGACCGCCACCATCCCGTGATGGCGACCCATCGCGCCCAGGGCAAGCGGGTGGTGTACGTGGACGGCGACGCCATCGTGGCGGCGGAGGGCAGCGAGGAGCAGCGCTTCCCCCTGGCGCAGGTCCCCCTTACCCGCAACGGCACCATCGGCTTCCAGGTGGAGAACGCCATGGCGGCGACGGCGGCCGCCTGGGCCCTGGGCCTGGACTGGGAAATCGTCCGAGGCGGCCTCGCCACCTTCGTCAACGACGCGGCCACGGCGCCGGGGCGCTTCAACGTTTTCGCCTATCGCGGCGCGACTCTCATCGCCGACTACGGCCACAACCCCGACGCCATTCTGGCCCTGGTGCAGGCCATCGAGGCCATGCCGGCCAAGCGCCGGCTGGTGGTCATCAGCGGCGCAGGCGACCGGCGCGACGAGGACATCCGCCAGCAGACCGAGATTCTCGGCGACGCCTTCGACGAGGTGGTCCTGTACCAGGACGCCTGCCAGCGGGGCCGGGCCGACGGGGAGGTGGTGGCCCTGCTGCGCCAGGGCTTGGCCGGCGCCAAGCGCGCCAAGGCGGTGGACGAGATACGGGGGGAATTCCTGGCCATCGATACCGCCCTGGCCCGCCTCGAAGCGGGCGACCTGTGCCTGATCCTCATCGACCAGGTGGACGAGGCCCTGGCCCACATCGCCAAACGGGTGGCCGAGGGCTGAGCGGCGCCCCCCTTGGGGCGCTGCGGAAAAAGCCTGTTCCGCCAGCAGGATTCGGTATAATCCCAGCGAATGCTGAATAACCTGCTGCGCAAGCTCTACAACATCAAAATCTGGCTTCGCCTGGTGGTCTCCATCTGGGTGATGCTGGTCATCGCCTGGAGCGCCCTGATCTATTGGGCCTCCTACGAGCAGCGCCGCACCGCCATCGAGCAGGCACGGGATTTTTCCCTCAGCGTCCATCAGATGACCCTCGCCGGCCTGACGGGGATGATGATTACCGGCACCATTTCCCACCGCGCCGTGTTCCTGGAACAGATCGAGAAATCCAACAACATCCGCCATCTCGCCGTGGTGCGCGGCGACCCCGTGGTGCGCCAGTTCGGCCACGGGACGGCGTCGGAGACGCCTTCCGATGCCATCGAGCGGCAGGTGCTGGAAACCGGCAAGCCCTTCTTCCAGGTTCAGGACACCAAGGAAGGGGAAAGCCTGCGGGTGGTGATGCCCGCCGTCGCCCAGAGCAATTACCTGGGGAAGAACTGCCTTTCCTGTCATCATGTGTCGGAAGGCACCGTGCTGGGCGCGGTGAGCATGGAAATCTCCCTCGACAAGGTCAATGTCGCGGTGGGGGAGTTCGGCGGCAAGGTGCTGGTGGTGGCGATTCTTATCAGCGTCCCCCTCCTGTTGTTCATCTACGCCTTCATCTCCCGCTTCGTCACCGTTCCCCTGCGGGAATTGACCAAGGGCCTGGACAAGATCGCCCTCGGCGAGAGCGACCTGTCCCAGCGCCTGACCATCCATGGCCGGGACGAAATCGGCCAGGCCTCGGCGGCCTTCAACCGGGTGATCGCCAAGGCGCGCAAGCTGCTCAACACCGAAAAACTGGCGGGGCTGGTGTTCGAGAACTCCCTGGAGAGCCTCATGGTCTGCGACGGCGCCGGACGAATCCAGATGGTGAACAAGGCGTTCACCGACACCACCGGCTACACCCCGGAAGAGGTGATCGGCAAATCCCCCAGCATATTGAGCTCCGGCAAGCACGACATGGCCTTTTACGCCAACTTCTGGTATTCCCTGCTGCGGGATGGCCGCTGGCAGGGGGAAATCTGGAACCGGCGCAAGAACGGCGAGATTTATCCCGAGCTGCTCAACATCAGCACGGTGACCAACAGCGAAGGGGACATCGTCTATTTCGTGGCGGTGTTCAGCGACATCACCGAGCGCAAGCGCAACGAGGAGATCATCGCCTTCCAGGCCTTCCACGATGCGCTTACCGGCCTGCCCAACCGCACCCTGTTCAAGGACCGCCTGGAACAGGCTCTCAGCCTCGGGCGGCGGGACCAGGAGCGGAAAGTGGCGGTGATGCTCCTGGACCTGGACCGCTTCAAGATCATCAACGATACCCTCGGCCACAACGTCGGCGACCAGCTGCTGCAGGAGGTGGCGCACCGCCTCCGAGGCTGTCTGCGGGAATCCGACACCGTGGCTCGCCTCGGCGGCGACGAGTTCACCCTGCTGCTGCCCCAGATCGACAAGCCGGAGGACGCCGCCCTGGTGGCGGCGAAGATTCTCGAAGCTCTGCGCCAGCCCTTCCACTTGGGAGGGAAGGACCTGTTCGTCACGCCTAGCATCGGCATTAGCGTCTTTCCGGAAGACGGCGAAGACGCCGACACCCTCATCAAGCACGCCGACAGCGCCATGTATTACGTCAAGGAACGGGGCCGCGCCAATTTCTACCTCTACACCGACGAGCTGGAAACCCAGCCCACCCAGCGCCTGGAGATGGAGAGCCAGCTCTACAGTGCCCTGGAGCGGCGGGAATTCATCGTCTATTACCAACCCCAGCTCGACCTGGCCAGCGGCAAGGTCTACGGCGCCGAGGCCCTGATCCGCTGGCGCCATCCCATCATGGGGCTGGTGCCGCCGTCGGATTTCATCCCCCTGTCCGAAGAGACCGGGCTTATCGTCCCCATCGGCGCCTGGGTGCTGCAGACCGCCTGCATGCAGGCCAAGAACTGGATCAGGAACGGCATGTCGCCGGACCTGCTGATTGCGGTCAACCTGTCGCCGCGCCAGTTCCATCGCATCGACATCGTCAAGCTGGTGAAGGACGCCCTCGATTACAGCGGCCTGGAACCGAGAAACCTGGAGCTGGAAATCACCGAGAGCTTGGCCATGCAGGACGTGGAGTATTCCGTGCGTACCCTCCACGCCCTGGCCGAGCTGGGCGTGCAGCTGGCCATCGACGATTTCGGCACCGGCTATTCCAGCCTGAACTACCTGAAGAAGATGCCGGTGAATACGCTCAAGATCGACCGCTCCTTCGTCCACGACATCACCATCGATCAGGACGACGCGGCCATCGTTTCGGCGGTGATCAGCATGGCCCACAGTCTGGGCTTGACGGTGATCGCCGAGGGGGTGGAAGCCCCGGAGCAGTTGAACGTCCTGAAAGTGCTCGGCTGCGACCGGGTGCAGGGCTATCTCTTCAGCCGTCCCCTGCCGCCGGAGGAGGTGACGGATTTCCTCCGTGGCGGCCAGACATGATGCTTGACAGAACGGCAATACGTGTCTTTACTCACGTTACGCTATGTCCTATAGTGAAAGCAGCCGGGCTCTCGCCCGTTGATGAATGAAAGGATGGTTATGGACGTTTCCCAAGTAAGCTCCGCGGTTTCCGCGCTGCAGAACCAGAAGACCGGTGACGCGGTGGGTGTGAGCGTCCTTAAGAAAGCCTTGGAGAGCCAGTCTCAGGGAGCGCAGCAACTGATCAACAGTCTGCCCCAGCCCCAGAAGCCGGCCGATCCGACGGCCACTTTGGGCAGGAACATCGACGTCAAAGCGTAGTACCGCGCGAACTGCGACAAACCCCGCGAAAGCGGGGTTTGTTTTTTGTGCCGCCGTTCTAAGGGAGAAACAGTTCCAGCAGGTCGTTGAGGAAATCCCGCCCACGGCGGGTCGGGCGATAGCCCACCGCCGTGGTTTCCAGTAGACCGGCGGCGACGGCCTGCTCCAGTTCCGCCGCGATGGCGCTGATCGCCAATCCCGTCCGCTCCTCGAAGGTCGCCACGGTGAAACCGTCCGCGAGGCGCAGGCCGTTCATGAGGAATTCGAAGGGCAGGTCCACGGTTTCGACGCGGCGCTCCTGCTCCACCGCGTTCCCCGTGCCGGCCTTTTCCATGTAAATGGCTGGTGAACGGTGGCGCGCCTGGCGCAGGATGCGCGGCGTGACGGTCGCCGATTCATCGGCCCTGCCGCCAAGTCCGCCCTCTCGCGGGGGAAGGGTCAGTTTGCCGTGGGCGCCGGCGCCGATGCCGAGGTAGTCGCCGAACCGCCAGTAGTTGAGGTTGTGGCGGCATTCCTTGCCCGGGCGGGCGTAGGCGGAAGTCTCGTAGTGGCGGTAGCCGGCATCCTCCAGGGATTCGGCGATGGCTTCCTGCATGGCGTAGGCGGTGTCGTCGTCGGGGACCGGCGGTGGCTGGCGGTGGAAGGCGGTGCCCGGCTCCAGGGTCAGATGGTAGGCGGAGAGGTGGTCGGGGGCGAAGCCCAGGGCGGTGGCGACGTCCGCCAGGGCTTCCTCCGGCGTTTGCCGGGGCAGGGCGTAAATCAGGTCGAGATTGAGGTTGTCGAAGCATTTCCGGGCCGCTTCCACGGCTCGCCGGGCTTCCCGATCGTCGTGAATACGGCCGAGAGCGGCAAGGTGACGGGGGTTGAAACTCTGGATGCCGAGGGACAGGCGGTTGATGCCCGCTTCCCGGAAGCCGCGGAATTTTTCGGCTTCCACCGTGCCGGGATTGGCCTCCAGGGTGATTTCCGCGAAGGGGGCGAGGGGCAGGCGGGCGCGCACTCCTTCCAGGATGGCGTCGATGCCCGAGGGGGAGAACAGGCTGGGGGTGCCGCCGCCGAAGAAAACCGTCTGGATGCGCCGGCCCCAGATCAGCGGCAGGGATTGCTCCAGGTCCGCCATCAGGGCGGCGATGTAGTCCTGTTCCGGGAACCCCGTGGCGGCTTCGAAGGAGTTGAAGTCGCAGTAGGGACACTTCCGCACGCACCAGGGGAGGTGGACGTACAGGCTCAGGGGGGGCGGCGCGCTCAGCACGGGTGGCTAGGCGGCGCCCCGCTTCAGCTTCTCCACCAGCTGGGCCAGGGCCTGGCCCCGGTGGCTGATGCCGTTTTTCACTTCCATGGGGAGTTCGGCGCCGGTCTTGCCGTATTCGGGCACGAGGAAATAGGGGTCGTAGCCGAAGCCGCCGTCGCCCCGCGGGGTGTCGATGATTTCCCCGTGCCAGGCGCCTTCGGCGATGATGGGCTGCGGGTCCTCCGGCCAGCGCACCAGCACCATCACGCAGTAATAGTGGGCCTTGCGGTTGGGCTGATCCTGCAGCAGCTCGATCAACTTCTCGTTGTTGCGCTGGTCGGATTTGGGCTCCCCGGCGAAGCGGGCGGAATAGACGCCGGGGGCGCCGTTGAGGGCGTCGACGCAGATGCCGGAGTCGTCGGCCAGAGCGGGCAGGCCGGAATGGAGAGAGGCGTGGCGGGCCTTGGCGAGGCAGTTCTCGACGAAAGTGCAGTGGGGCTCTTCGGCCTCGGGGATGTTGAAGGCGGACTGGGGCAGGGCTTCGAAGCCGAGGGGACCGAGGATGGCGCCGATTTCCCGCAGCTTGCCGGCGTTGTTGCTGGCGATGACGAGTTTTTGCATGTCAGACGAGTTCCAGTGCGTGCTTTTGCTTGGCGATCAGTTCCCGGATGCCCTTCTCGGCCAGGTCCAGCAGGGTATCCATCTCCTTGCGGCTGAAGGGTTCGCCCTCGGCCGTGCCCTGGACTTCCACCAGGCCGCCGCTGCCGGTCATGACCACGTTCATGTCGGTGTCGCAGGCGGAGTCCTCCGCGTAATCCAGGTCCAGCACCGGCGTCCCTTCGTAAATGCCCACCGAGACGGCGGCGATGAAGTCGGTGATGGGCGAGCGTTCGATGGCCTGTTTGCCGAGGAGGAAGGAGACGGCGTCGTGGTAGGCGACGAAGGCACCCGTGATGCTGGCGGTGCGGGTGCCGCCGTCGGCCTGGATCACGTCGCAGTCCAGGACGATGGTGCGTTCGCCCAGGAGGGCGAGGTTGCTCACCGCCCGCAGGCTGCGGCCGATGAGGCGCTGGATTTCCTGGGTGCGGCCGGTCTGCTTGCCCCGGGCCGCTTCCCGGTCGGTGCGGGTGCCGGTGGAGCGGGGCAGCATGCCGTATTCGGCGGTGACCCAGCCCTGGCCTTTGCCTTTGAGGAAGCCGGGGACCTTTTCGTCCACGCTGGCGGTGCACAGCACCTTGGTGTCGCCGAACTCCACCAACACCGAGCCTTCAGCGTGTTTGGTATAGCGGCGGGTGATGCGGACGTCGCGCATCTGGTCGGGCTGTCGCTGGCTGGGGCGCATGGAAGTCCTCTGTCGGGTTGAAGTGGGGAAATTATACCGGCTACTTGGAGTATTTTTTGATCGCCGCCTGGATTTCCTGGATCGCCCGTTCGATGTCCTCGTCGGTGATCTGCAGGGCTTCGTCGGCCTTGCGGCTTTCCTGGAAGCTGCCGAGGCGGGTGGTGACCTGGTCCAGGGGCATGGCGGCGGTGGAGAAGGCCTGCTCGCCGGCCTTGTGGGGGTCGCCCCAGGTCACGCCCACGGCGGAAAGGTTGTCGCCGCCCTCGCCGGCCCGCAGTTCGGCATGGTCCATCAGCTCGTCCACGGCGCGGTTGATGGGGTAGGCGTCGAGGATGGAGCCCAATTCATTGACGGAAAGCATGCTCCACAGGCCGTCGGTACAGAGGAGAAGCGTGTCGCCGTCCTTCATGGCGACGCAGGAGGTCAACTCCACCTCGGGGGCGATTTCCCCGCCAAGGCAGTTGTAGATTTTGTTCCGCTCCGGGTGGGTGTTCATCTGGGCTTCGCTGATGCGGCCGCTGTCGAACAACTGCTGGACCCGGGAGTGGTCCCGGGTGCGCGCCACCAGCTGGCCGCGCCGGAACAGGTAAAGACGGGAATCCCCCACATGGGCCCAGCAGGCCGTGTGTTTCTGGACCACGCAGGCGACGCAGGTGGTGCGGGGGTAGTCCGGCAGCTTGTTTTCCTTGGCGTAGTGGTAGATGGCCTCGTGGGCCTGGTGCATGGCCGCCTTGAGGAAGGCCTGGGCGTCCTTCAGAAGGGGGTCGGCCTGGTTGCGGAACATTTCCGAAATCAGCTGGACGGCGATCTGGGCGGCCACCTCGCCGTGGAAGTGGCCGCCCATGCCGTCGGCCACGACCATCAGCAAGGCTTCCCGGCTGTAGGCATAGGCCACCCGGTCCTGGTTGTAGCGGCGGCCGCCTTGGCGGCTGGTCTGATAGATGGAGAATTTCACGATTTTTTCCCTTTCCCCCGCCAGCCGAGTTCCGATAGCTTCCGCCGCAGGTTGCCGAGCAGGCCCGGCGAGGCTTCTTCCTCATCGGGGGCGTCCATCAGGGCTTTTTGCAAGATCCGCAGGCTGTGGGGACGTTCCATGGGATCGAGTTCGAGGCACCAGTCGACGATTTCCAGCAGTTGGTCGGAGTAGAGACCTTTCCAGATTTTTTTCGCCGACACGTACTTGTCGTCCTCCAGGCGTAAATCCGCCGCCTGGGGGGCGTAGCCGGCGAGGCAGGCGAAGATGCTGGCGCCGATGCTGTAGATGTCGGTCCAGGGGCCCAGGTTCTCCCGGTCGTTGTACTGCTCCGGGGCGGCGAAACCCGGGGTGTACATGGGCGTCAGCATGGGCTTCTCGTTGACCAGCGTCTGGCGGGCGGCGCCGAAATCCAGCAGTACCGGCGAGCCGTCCAGGCGGATGTAAATGTTGGCCGGCTTGATGTCCAGGTGCAGCAGCTTGTGGGTGTGCACTTCCCGCAGGCCGTTCATCAGTTCGGCGAAGACGCGCCGGATCAGGTTCTCGGTGATGTCCTGCTTCTGATGCTGGATCAGGTTTTGCAGGGTTTTTCCCCGTTCGTAGCGCATCACCAGGTAAACCGTCTCGTTGGCGCGGAAAAAATTCACCACTCGCACCACGTTGGGGTGGGAGATTTTCGCCAGGGCGCGGCCTTCCTCGAAAAAGCATTTCATGCCGTGGCGGAATCCCGCCAGGTTTTCCCCCGAGTTGGCCTGGACCAATGCGCCGTCGGCGCGAGTGGCCAGGTAGGGGGGAAGGTATTCCTTGATGGCGACGGGTTCGTTGTGCTCGTCGTAGGCCAGATAGACGATGCCGAAACCGCCGTGGCTCAGCTCCTTGCCGATGCGGTAATTGAGCAGTTGGAAGCCTTCGGGCAAGGCCTGGGTGGATGGTGCTGCCATTCGGCCAAGAGTGTGTTATTTTCGGGTTGTTTGGGCGTTCCGCTCGCACCGGGACGGAATTACATTTGCATAAGCGGACCTCCTCATTATTCACCACTTGATGGTGGAATGCAAAGCATACGGAACCTTCCATGATCTATAGCATGACCGGTTATGCCGCCGCCGCCAGGGAACTGGAATACGGCACCCTCAACCTCGAATTGCGCTCCGTCAACCACCGTTACCTGGATATCCAGTTCCGCATGTCGGAAGAACTGCGGGGCTTGGAGGCGGCGCTGCGGGAAGCCATCGGCAAGCGCATCAGCCGCGGCAAGGTGGATTTCCGCATGGGGTTCACCCCGCGCCCCGGCGCGTCCGCCCTCCATGCCGACGAGGAGCTGGTACGGCAACTGGCCGCCCTCAGCGGCAAGGTCAAGGCCCTGCTGCCGGAGGCCAGGGATTTGTCCGTGGCCGAGGTACTTCAGTGGCCGGGGGTGATGGCCCAGGATGCGGTTTCCCAGGAAACCCTGCATGAAGCGGCGCTGGCCCTGGCGACCGCCACCTTGGAGGAATTCAATGCCAGTCGCAGCCGCGAGGGGGAGAAGCTCAAGGCGCTGTTGTGGGAGCGGGGAGCCAAGATGGGCGACTTGGTGAAGGAAGCCGGGCCCCATATCCCCGCCATTCTCGCCGCCCACCGGGAGAAGCTGGCCGCCGCCCTGAAGGAGGCGGGGGCCAGCCTGGAAGAAGACCGCCTGCGCCAGGAGCTGACCCTCTTCGCCCAGCGCATCGACGTGGACGAGGAGATGTCCCGCCTCCAGACCCACCTGACGGAGGTGCGGCGGGTGCTGGATGCCGGCGGCGCGGTGGGCAAGCGCCTGGATTTCCTGATGCAGGAGCTGAACCGGGAAGCCAACACCCTCGCCTCCAAGTCGGTGGCCAGCGAGGTGACCCGCATCGCGGTGGAGCTCAAGGTGCTGATCGAGCAGATGCGCGAGCAGGTGCAGAACATCGAGTAGGCCGTCACTTCTGGGAGGGTTGGCTGGCCGCCTGCTCTCCCAGCCATTCCCGCCACACCGCCACCAGGACCGCCAGCACCACCGGACCGAGGAACAGGCCGATCAGGCCGAACACCGCCAGGCCGCCGAGGACGCCGAAGAACACCAGCAGGAAATGCAGGCGCACGGCGGCGCTCACCACCAGGGGGCGGACCAGGTTGTCCACCCAGCTCACCACCAGCGTTCCCCACAGGAACAGGCCGAGCCCCGCCACGGTATTGCCGGTAAGCAGCAGCCAGGCGGAAGCGGCGCCCCAGACCAGCGGCGTGCCGAAGGGAATGAAGGCGAAGAGGGCGGTGAAGGCCGCCAGGGTCACTGGCGAATCCATGCCCGCCACCCAGTAGCCGATCCCCGCCAGGGTACCCTGGGCCAGGGCGGTGAGGGTGAGGCCCAGGACCACCGCCCGGGTGGTGGCGCCGATGGCCTCCAGATACTGTTTCGCGCGCTCCCCGAGAAAGCGGCCGGCCACGGTGCGGGTCTGGGATACCAGGGCCTCCCCGTCGCGGTAGAGGAAGAACAAACTCAACAGGGCGATGCCGAATTTGGCGGCATTGCGGCCCATGCCCCCGGCGAGGGAACCGGCCAGGGTCAGCGCCTCTTGCCGGTGCTGGGCGAGAAGGACCTTGATGGCGGCGGGGTCGGTCAGCCATTGCTGCAACTGGTCGGCCAGCCAGGGGCCCGCCAGGGGAAGTTGGCCGATGAAAGGGGGGAGGCTGGGTTTCTGCGCCAGCCAGGCGGCCAAGGCCTTGTAGGCGGCAGAGACCTCGGCTTGCAGGACCAGGGCCGTCCAGGCGAAGGGAAGGACCAGCGCGGCGGCGGTGGCTAGGGTCATCAGCGTCGCCGCCAGGGTGCCCCGGCCGGCGGTTTGTTTCCGCAGCCAGCGGTAGGCGGGCCAGGTGACGTAGGCCAGCACCGCCGCCCAGGCGAAGGGGGCGATGAAGGGGGCGAGGACCGCGTAGGAAAGCAGCAGCAGCCCTCCCAGGGCAGCCCACAGGACGAGGTGCTTTGCTTTCTGGGAAGGGGGATGGTCCATGCCAGGCTCCGGGTGAACGGCTATTCCCCATTATGGCCGGATTTCCCTCCCGCGACACGGTCCGAGATGGCGAACATCAAGCCGGAGACGACGAAGGTCATGTGGATGCCCACTTTCCACGCCAGTTGCTCGTTGCCGAGGCTGTCCACGTGCATGAAGGCCTTGAGCAGCTCGATGCCGGAAATGGCGACGATGGAGCCGATCAGCTTCATCTTCAGCTCGGCGAAGCCCACGTGGCCCATCCAGGAGGGACGGTCCTCGTGGTCGGCGGTGTCGATGCGGGAGACGAAGTTCTCGTAGCCGGCGAAGACGATGATGATCAGCAGGTTGGCCACCATCACCACGTCGATCAGGGACAGCAGGCCGATGATGACGTCGCTCTCCTTTCCCTCCAGCACCAGGGGGACGAAATGGGCGAACTCCTTGGCGAACATCACCAGCAGCAGGCCCAGGGCCGCCACCAGGCCGAGGTAGAAGGGGGCGAGCAGCCAGCGGCTGCCGAAGATCATTTTTTCCAGTTGGTTTTCCAGTCGTTTCATTCAGCAGTCTCCAGAAAAGGGATTAGGCGCGGCCCTTGCCGTTGCGGCTGGCGACCAGGCTCGCCGCCACGGAGGCGGCAAGGATGATGGCCACCACCGCCAGGGCCAGGCCGATGGGCACCTTGTAGAACTCCGCCGCCAGCATCTTGGCGCCGACGAACACCAGCACCAGGGCCAGGCCGTACTTCAGCAGGTGGAAGCGGGCGGCCAGGTCGGCGAGGAGGAAATACAGTGCCCGTAGGCCCATGATGGCGAAGATGTTGGAGGTGAAGACGATGAAGGGGTCGGTGGTGACGGCGAAAATGGCCGGGATGCTGTCCACGGCGAAAATCACGTCCGAGGTCTCGATCAGCACCAGCACCAGGAACAGGGGCGTGAACCAGCGCGCGCCATCCTTCACCACGGCGAATTTCTCGTCCTCGAAGTCGGGGGTGATGCGCAGGTGGCGGCGCATCCACTTCAGCGCCGGGTTCTTCTCCAGGTCCGCCTCCTTGTCGGCGAATACCAGCATCTTGAAGCCGGTGACCACCAGGAACAGGCCGAAGAGGTACAGCACCCAGTGGAATTCCGCCACCAGCCAGGCCCCGGCGAGGATCATCGCCGCCCGCATGACGATGGCCCCCAGCACGCCGTAGAGCAGCACCCGGCGCTGGTATTCCGGTGGCACGGCGAAGTAGGAGAAGATCATCAGGAAGACGAAGATGTTGTCCACCGACAGGGATTTCTCGATCAGGTAGCCGGTGAGGAATTCCAGGGCCCGGGCGTCGGCGACCTCCCTTCCCAGAGTGCCGTTCAGGTGCCACCACAAGAGACCGTTGAAAACGAGGGCCAGGGTGACCCAGGCGATGCTCCAGGCCAGGGCTTCCCTGGCCGAGACGCGGTGGGCCTGGCGCCCGCCGAGGACGAACAGGTCCAGGGCGAGCATGGCCAGAACGAAGACGATGAAACCCGCCCACAGGGCGGGGGTGCCGACGGAGGCGTATTCCATGGTCGCTCCTTAGCCGCGGTGGCCCCGCTCCAGGGCGGCGATGCGCTGCTCCAGGGGGGGATGGGTGGCGAACAGGGCGCGCAGGCCGCTCGGCTTGCCGCCGTTGATGCCGAAGGCGGCCATCTTGTCCGGCAGGGCGGAGGGCTCGTGCAGGTTCTGGAGGCGGCGCAGGGCGGCGATCATGGCGCCCCGGCCGGCCAGTTGCGCGCCGCCCCGGTCGGCGCGGAATTCCCGCTGGCGGGAGAACCACATCACGATCAGGGAGGCGAGGATGCCCAGCACCAGTTCGGCCACGATCATGGTGACGAAGAAGGCCGGGCCCTGGCCCTTCTCGGTCTTGAACACCACCTTGTCCACCACGTAGCCGATGACCCGGGACAGGAACATGACAAAGGTGTTCACCACCCCCTGGATCAGGGCCAGGGTCACCATGTCGCCGTTGGCGGCGTGGGACACCTCGTGGCCCAGCACCGCCTCGGCCTCTTCCCGGGTCATGTTCTGCAGCAGGCCAGTGGAGACGGCGATGAGGGAACTGTTCCGGGTCATGCCGGTGGCGAAGGCATTGACGTCGGGGGAATCGTAGACCGCCACTTCCGGCATGGCGATGCCGGCAGCCCGGGCCTGGCGCGCCACGGTATCCACCAGCCATTTCTCGGTGGGAGTGGCGGGGTCGGTGATGACCCGGGCGCCGACGGACATTTTCGCCGTCCACTTGGAAATGGCCAGGGAGATGAAGGAACCGCCGAAGCCCATGATGGCGGCGAAGACCAGCAGGGCGTTGAGGTTGAGGCCCTGCTGGGTGAGGTAGGGCTCCACCCCCAGCAGGCGCATGGTGAGGGACAGGACCAGGACGATAGCCAGGTTGGTGGCGAGGAACAGGACAATGCGTTTCATGGCGGCTCCTTGACGGATTTTCGACCGAGCCAGCATAAGGCCGGCCGACTGGCAAATAAAGTCGAATATAATTGGCTTATAGATCGAATAAATCGAAGAGTTGAAAAGCGTGAACTTCAAACACCTGCACTATTTCTGGATGGTGGCCCGCAGCGGCGGCGTCGCCCGGGCTAGCGAGCGCCTGCACCTGACGCCCCAGACGGTGAGCGCCCAGATCAAACTGCTGGAGGATGCCCTCGGCACCGCCCTGTTCCGCCCGGCGGGGCGGGGGCTGGAGCTGACCGAAACCGGACGCCTGACCCTGAGCTATGCGGACGAGATTTTCGCCCTCGGCGACGAGCTTAAGTCGGCGCTGGCCAGCCGCGGGCATGCGCCCCTGCGCCCGTTCCGGGTGGGCATCACCGATGTGGTACCGAAGGCCATCGCCTACCGCCTGCTGGAACCGGCGGCGAGCCTGGACGAGCCGGTGCGCCTGGTGTGCCGCGAGGGCAAGCTGGACCGCCTTCTGGCCGAACTGGCGCTGCATCGCCTGGAGCTGGTGATCGCCGACCGGCCGATACCCCCCAACATCAACGTGCGCGGCTACAGCCATAAGCTGGGGGAGAGCGAAATCGCCATTTTCGCCAGCCCGGCGCTGGCCGAAAGCTGCCGGGAATTTCCCCGCTGCCTGGACAATGCGCCTTTCTTCCTCCCCGGCGACGATGCCACGGTGCGCGGCCAGTTGGAGCGCTGGCTGGAGGCGATGCGCGTCGCCCCCCGGGTGGTGGCCGAGTTCGACGACAGCGCCCTGATGAAGGCCTTCGGCCAAGCGGGGGGCGGCTATTTCCCCGCGCCCACGGTGCTGGCGCCGGACATGGAAGCCCACTACGGCGTCCGGCTGGTGGGACGCGTCGAGTCGGTGCGGGAGGCGTTTTACGCCATCACCGCGGAGCGCCGCATCACCCACCCCGCGGTGCGGGCGGTCACCGAAGGGGCGGGGCTGTCCCTGTCGGCGGCGTGATGCCGGCGGCGGTTCCGTGGCAAAATGGCGGAACTCCAACTCGCGAGCGAACAACCATGGTCAAAGGCAATCTCTTCGTCATCACCGCGCCCTCCGGCGCCGGCAAGACCAGCCTGGTGCGGGCCCTGCTGGAGGCTGACAACCGGGCGATGCTGTCCATTTCCTACACTACCCGCCCGCCCCGGCCGGGGGAGGTGGACGGCAAGGACTACCATTTCGTCAGCCGGGAGCAATTCGAGGCCATGCTGCAGCGGGGGGATTTTCTCGAAAGCGCCGAGGTCTACGGCAACTACTACGGGACCTCCCAGCCCTGGCTGGAGGGGGCCATGAACAGCGGCAACGACGTGATCCTGGAGATCGACTGGCAGGGGGCCGCCCAGGTGCGCAAGATTTTCCCCGCCGCCGTGGGAGTGTTCATTCTGCCGCCGTCCCTGGACGTGCTGCGCCAGCGCCTCAAGGGCCGCGCCCAGGACAGCGAGGAGGTGATCGCCCGCCGCTTGGCGGCGGCCAAGGAGGATATGAGCCACGTCAACGAATTCGACTATGTTATTATTAACAATCAGTTCGATGTGGCGCTGCAGGACCTGCTGGCCGTCTTTCGCGCCGAGCGCCTGCGCCTCCAACCCCAGATGGCGCGCCACGCCGCCATGATCCGCGACTTGATTTGAAAAGGTAACCAACCAAATGGCACGCATCACCGTTGACGATTGTCTGAAGTACATCCCCAACCGTTTCGACCTCACCCTGGCCGCCACCTACCGCGCCCGCCAGATTTCCCTCGGCGGCACTCCCCTGGTGGATGCCGGCCGGGACAAGCCTACCGTCATCGCCCTGAAGGAAATCGGCCTCGGCAAAGTGGGCCCCGAAATCCTCAACAAGGGCCAGGCCTGATCCAGGGTCGAAGGATGAAGGATGAAAGAAGGCACCGCCCAGGAATCCGATCCTTCATCCTACGTCTACCACGGCAGCGGCGCCCAGGCTGAATTCAGCCTGCTGAAGGAGCGCCTCGCCGCCTACCTCAAGCCCGAGGACGTCGCCCAGGTCGAAGCGGCCTACCGCTTCAGCGACGCCGCCCACAAGGGCCAGTTGCGCGCCAGCGGCGACCCCTACATCTCCCATCCGGTGGAAGTGTGCACCATCCTTTCCGAATGGCACCTGGACGTGCCGGCCCTGTGCGCCGCCATGCTCCACGACGTGATGGAGGACACCCCCACCACCATGGAGGATATCGCCGAGCGCTTCGGCAAGACCGTGGCGGTGCTGGTGGACGGCGTTTCCAAGCTGGACAAGATCGAGTTTCAGACCGAGGCCCAGGCCCAGGGGGAGAACTTCCGCAAGATGCTCCTGGCCATGGCCCGGGACGTGCGGGTCATCCTCATCAAGCTCGCCGACCGTCTCCACAACATGCGCACCCTGGGCCCCATGGCCATGGAAAAGCGCCGCCGCATCGCCGGAGAAACCCTGGAAATCTACGCCCCCATCGCCAACCGCCTCGGCCTCAACAACCTCTACCGGGAGCTGGAGGACCTGTGCTTCTTCTATCTCTACCCCAACCGCTACTCGGTGCTGGAAAAGGCCGTCAAGGCCGCCCGGGGCAACCGGCGCGAGCTGGTGGGGAAGGTGCTGGAGGCCATCAAGCAGAAACTCAAGGACTGCAACATCGAGGCCACCGTCACCGGGCGGGAGAAGCACCTCTACAGCATCTACAGCAAGATGCAGGGTAAGAACCTGGCCTTCTCCGAGGTCTATGACATCTACGGCTTCCGCGTCATCGTCAAGGACGTGCCCACCGCCTACATCGCCCTCGGCGCCCTGCACAGCCTGTACAAGCCGATTCCCGGCAAGTTCAAGGACTACATCGCCATCCCCAAGGCCAACGGCTACCAGTCCCTGCACACTACCCTCTTCGGCCCCTTCGGCACGCCCATCGAGGTGCAGATCCGCACCACCGACATGCACAAGATCGCCGAGGCGGGCGTGGCCTCCCATTGGCTGTACAAGAGCTCCGAGACCTCCATGAACGAGGTCCAGCAAAAGACCCACCAGTGGCTCCAGAGCCTGCTCGAAATCCAGTCCGAGAGCGGCGACGCGGTGGAATTCCTGGAGCACATCAAGGTGGACCTGTTCCCGGACGAGGTCTACGTCTTCACCCCCAAGGGCAAGATTTTCTCCCTGCCCCGGGGCGCCACGGCGGTGGACTTCGCCTACGCGGTCCACACCGACGTGGGCAACCGTTGCGTGGCGGTGAAAATCAACCACGAGCTGGCCCCCCTGCGCACCGAACTGCGCAACGGCGACCAGGTGGAAATCATCACCACCGCCCACGGCCGTCCCAACCCGGCCTGGCTCAACTACGTGGTCACCGGCAAGGCCCGCTCCCACATCCGCCACTACCTCAAGACCATGCAGTACGAGGAGTCGGCGGCCCTGGGCGAACGCATGCTCAATCAGGCCCTGCGGGCCCTGCAGGTGGAGCCGGGGCAGGTGAGCGACGTCCAGTGGGAACGCTTCCTCAAGGAAAACAGCGGCAAGTCGCGCCAGGAAGTCCTGGCCGACATCGGCCTGGGCAAGCGCCTCAACGTCGTGGTGGCGACCCAGCTCCTGGCCGCCGGCGGCGAGGCGGGCGTCGAGCGCAAGCCGGGCCAGGTGGGCGCCGTCACCATCCGCGGCACCGAAGGCATGGCGGTGCAGCTGGCCAAGTGCTGCCGGCCCATCCCCGGCGATCCCATCATCGGCTTCATCAACAAGGGCAAGGGCCTCGTCATCCACACCCACGACTGCCCCACGATCGCCGAATACCGCGCCGACCCGGACAAATGGCTGGACGTGGAATGGGACCCGGATACCCGCAAGCTGTTCGACGTCACCATCCGCCTCGTGGTCGCCAACCAGCGCGGCGTCCTGGCCAAGGTCGCCGCCTCCATCGCCGAAGCCGGCTCCAACATCGACAACGTGGCGATGGAAGGGGAAGACGGCAGCGCCTACACCAACATGACCTTCACCCTGCAAGTGGAAAACCGGGTGCATCTGGCCCAGGTGATGAAGAATCTGCGGCGGATTCAGGAGGTGGTTAGGATTGCGAGGGTGAAGGGGTAGGTTTTGTAGCGCAGGCGATCTCGCCTGCTGTTTTGGGGTTTGTCGCGCTTTCGCGCGAGTTGATTGGGTGCCGGGCTACCCCCGACACGACACCCAAACAACTGCGCGAAAGCGCACAAGACAGAACACGTAAACACAAGTAAGAAGGACCAAACCATGACCACCAAACAAATCATCTCCACCCCCCACGCCCCCCAGGCCATCGGCACCTACTCCCAAGCCGTGAAAGTGGGCACTACCGTCTACCTCTCCGGCCAGATCGGCCTCGACCCCGCTTCCATGCAGATGGTGGAAGGCATCGAGAACCAGATCCACCGCGTGTTTCAGAACCTGAAGGCGGTGGCGGAAGCCGCCGGCGGCTCCATGGCCGACGTGGTGAAGCTCAACGTGTTCCTCACCGACCTGTGCAACTTCGCCAAGGTGAACGAGATCATGGCCCAGTACTTCACCCAGCCCTACCCCGCCCGCGCCGCCGTGGGCGTGAAGGAGCTGCCCCGGGGGGCGCTGGTGGAAGCCGATGGCGTGATGGAGCTGTAACGGGGGTTGAGAGGGATGAGTCGAGCGCCGAGAGACAAGGGAGGGGCCAAGCCCGCTCTCGACTCTCGACCCTCGGCCGCCCTCCGCTCGAAGCTCGAAAAGCTCGGCCTGTTCACCGACTTCGACCTCCTGCTTCACCTGCCCCTGCGCTACGTGGACGAGACCCACCTCTACCCCATCGCCGACGCCCCCATCGGGCAGACGGTGCTGGTGGAAGGGGAGGTGGTGGACGCCGAGGTGAAGTACAAGCCCCGCAAGCGCCTCATCGCACGGGTACGGGACGAAAGCGGGGTGCTGGCGCTCACTTTCTTCAATTTTTACCCCAGCCAGGTCAAGCAGCTCCAGCCCGGCGCGCGGCTGCGGTTGCTGGGGGAGGTGCGGCCCGGTTTCTTCGGCGCCGAGATGGCCCATCCCAAATACAAGGTGGTGCGGGGCGAAGCGCCCCTGGCGGAGACCCTGACCCCGGTCTATCCCACCACCGCCGGCCTGGGTCAGGAGACTCTGGGCAAGGCCATCGCCACGTGCCTGGAGAGGCTGGACCTGTCCGACACCCTGCCGGCGGAAATGCGGGAGCGCTTGTCCCTGCCGGGTTTCGCCGAGAGCGTGCGCTTCCTCCACCATCCGCCGCCGGAAACGCCCCAGGCGCTGCTGGAATCCCGCGACCATCCCGCCTGGCGCCGCCTGGCCTTCGACGAGCTGCTGGCCCAGCAGCTGTCCATGCGCCTCCACTACCGCCGCCGCCACGGCGAGAAGGCGCCGAGCCTGCCGCCGAAGGGGGCCCTCACCCAGCAGCTCCTGGCGGCATTGCCCTTCCAGCTCACCCGGGCCCAGGCTCGGGTGATGGGGGAGATCAGCCGCGACCTGGCCCAGCCCCACCCCATGCAGCGCCTGCTGCAAGGCGACGTGGGCAGCGGCAAGACGGTGGTGGCCGCCCTGGCGGCCCTGCAGGCGGTGGAGAACGGCTACCAGGCGGCCATCATGGCGCCGACGGAAATCCTCGCCGAGCAGCACTACCTCAAACTCTCCGCCTGGCTCGAACCCATGGGGCTGAAAGTGGCGTGGCTGGTGTCCAGCCTGGGGAAGAAGGACAAGCAGGCGGCGCTGGAAATGGTGGCTTCCGGCGAGGCCCCCATCGCCGTGGGCACCCACGCCCTGTTCCAGGAGCAGGTGGCCTTCGCCAAACTGGGCCTGGCGGTGATCGACGAGCAGCACCGCTTCGGCGTTCACCAGCGCCTAGCCCTGCGCCAGAAGGGACAAGGGGCCGTGCATCAGTTGATGATGAGCGCCACGCCCATCCCCCGCACCCTATCCATGAGCTACTACGCCGATTTGGACGTGTCGGTGATCGACGAACTGCCCCCCGGCCGCACGCCGGTGGTGACCAAGCTGGTGTCCGACGGGCGCCGGGACGAGGTCGTCGCCCGGGTGCGGGATGCCTGCCTCCAGGGGCGGCAGGCCTACTGGGTGTGTCCCCTGATCGAGGAGTCGGAGGCGCTGCAACTCCAGACCGCCCTCGACACCTACGAAACCCTGACCCGGACTTTTCCCGAGTTGAAAGTGGGCCTGGTCCACGGCCGCCTGAAGACGGCGGAGAAGGCGGCGGTGATGGACGCCTTCAAGCGGGGCGAACTGCACCTGCTGGTGGCGACCACCGTGATCGAAGTGGGGGTGGACGTGCCCAACGCTTCCCTGATGGTGATCGAGCACGCCGAGCGCATGGGCCTGGCCCAGCTTCACCAGCTGCGGGGCCGGGTGGGGCGTGGGGCGGCGCAGAGCGTCTGCATCCTGCTCTATGCGCCGCCCCTGTCCGAGACTGCCCAGGAGCGGCTGAAGGTGATCCGGGAGACCATCGACGGTTTCGAGATTTCCCGCCAGGACCTGCGCATCCGCGGGCCGGGGGAATTTCTCGGCGCCCGCCAGAGCGGCGTGCCCATGCTGCGGGTGGCGGACATCGAGCGGGATATGGACTTGCTGGAGGCGGCCCGGGATGCCGCCGAGAGCCTTCTCGCCAGCCAGCCGGAGCTGGTGGACAAGCATCTTCAGCGCTGGCTGGGAGGGCGGCAGGAATTCCTCAAGGCCTAGTTTTCTGCCATGATGGAACCATGAGCCTGCAGGATATCGATATCGACGAAATCCCTCTCGGCAAGCCCCTGCCCTGGGCTATTTACGACCGGGGCGGGCGCTTGTTGTTCGACCGCGGCCAGGTGCTGCCCGGCCGTGAGGCATTGGCCGGGCATGCGGGCGGCGGTCTGCTGGCCGACCTCGACGCCTCGGTGGAGGCCCTCAAGACCATGACCGGCATGGCAGTGCCGGCGGAGGCCGACGAGCGTCCCACCGAAGAGCTGTTCCCGCCGGGGGGCGTCAAGCCCCAGATCTGGGACCGGGTCCAAATCCGCTTGCCGGGAACGGCCAGGGGAAAAATCTTGTATTCCCACCTTATCGGCTACGTCAAGGGCACGACCATCCTCCTCACCTTGCCCCGCGATGGCGAGCACTGGGTGAGCGTCCCCGAGGGGGAGATGGTGGAAGTGCGCAACCTCACCGGCAACCACATCTACGTTTTCCGCTCCGAGGTGCTCCGGGTGTCTCTCGGCGGCGTCCCCTACATGCACCTGCGCTATCCGCTGCAGGTGCAGCGCCAGCAACTGCGACGGGCGCCCTGGGCGAAAACCAGCCTGGCGGTGACGGTGACCGCGGCGGACGGCCATCGGGCGGAGGGGCACATCACCAACCTGAGCAGCAGCGGCGCCCACTTGGCCGCCTACAGTCGCCTGGGGGGCAAGGACGACGCGCTGCGCCTCGCCTTCCGCGTCGAATGCGGCGCCGCGACGGCGGAGCTGGAACTGGGAGCGGTCATCCGTCGCGAAGCCGAAGGGAGCGAGGCGGGGCTGCTGGAGTACGGCGTGGAATTTCAGGGCCTTGCCGAAGAAACGGTGCTGTGGCTCAAGTGCATGGTGTACGAACGGATCGCCGAGGGCTACCTGACCTAGCCGCCTGTTATAATCACACCTTTCCCCGATTCGATTCTCCCCATGAAGCATGCCTTGCCCTTGGAACGCTGGACGCGGCTGCCGCCGGGGGCAGCGGGCGGCTATCGGCCCTGGCTGCTCGACCACGGTTCCCTCACGCGGCGCATTCAGCTCCGCTGCGAGACCTTCAGCGTGCGCGGCGTGCGCCAGCGGGAGGGGCGCATCCACGGCCGTGGCGGACGGGGGCTGGGCCGCGTCCTGGTGAGGGAGGTCTTTCTCCACTGCGGCGAATCGGCGGTGGTCTACGCCTCCAGCGTCCTGCCCCTCGACAGCCTTTGCGGCCCCTGGCGCCGCCTCGGCGCCCTGGGGACGAAGCCATTGGGGGCGGTGCTGTTCGCCGACCCGCGGGTGAAGCGCTTGCCCCTGTGCTTCAAGAAGCTCCATTCCCGCCACGTCCTTTATCGCCGGGCCAGCGAGGCCCTGGACCAAAAACCGTCCTTCCTCTGGGCGCGGCGTTCGGAGTTTCGCCTGGGGCAAGGGCGCATCTGGGTGACGGAAGTGTTCCTGCCCGCCATCTTGGAGTTGTGAGCCATGAATTTCCAGGACAAGCTCGACCACTACGAGAAACTGATGCGGCTGGATAAGCCCATCGGCATCCTGCTCCTGCTGTGGCCCACCCTCTGGGCCCAGTGGCTCGCCACCGGCGGCCATCCCAACCTGATCATCCTGTGGATTTTCATCCTCGGCACGGTGCTGATGCGTTCCGCCGGCTGCGTCATGAACGATTACGCCGACCGCCATTTCGACCCCCACGTGGAGCGCACCAAGGACCGCCCCCTGGCGGCGGGAAAGGTGAGCGAGAAGGAAACCCTGCTGCTGGCGGGGTTCCTGGTGCTGCTATCGGCCCTGCTGCTGCTGCCCCTCAACCGCCTGACTTGGCTGTTGTCGGTGGGGGCGGTGTTCCTGGCGGCGTCCTATCCCTTCACCAAGCGCTTCTTCGCCGTTCCCCAGGCCTACCTGGGCATCGCCTTCGGCTTCGGCATCCCCATGAGCTTCGCCGCCCACACCGGCGCGGTGCCCGCCGTCGCCTGGGTGCTGCTGCTGGCCAACGTCTTCTGGGCCGTGGCCTACGATACCGAATACGCCTTGGTGGACCGGGACGACGACCTCAAGATCGGCATCAAGACTTCCGCCATCACCTTCGGCCGCTTCGACGTGGCGGCGGTGATGGCCTGCTATGCCGCTACCCTGGCCATCCTGGCGGGGGTCGGGGTGGCCCGCCATCTCGGCCTGTTCTACTTCCTCGGCCTGCTGGTGGCCGCCGGCATCGCGGGCTACCATTACACCCTGATCCGCAACCGGGAGCGGGGGCCGTGCTTCAAGGCCTTCCTGCACAACAACTGGCTGGGCGGGGCGGTTTTCGTCGGCATCGTTCTCGACCACCTGCACCGCATCCCCCTGACTCTGCCTTGAGGAGGAATTCATGCGCCTGACTCTATCCATGCTGCTCGCCGTCGGCTTGGCGGGCTGTTCCTCGGTGAATCTGCCCGATCTCAAGGGCCCGGCGCGGGCGCCGTCAGACGCCGGCATCGAACGCTACGGCCGCTACTGCGAACAACTGGGCAACCTCCGGGGGACGCCGGAATTCGACCGCTGCGTGCGCAAGCAGGAAGACACCTACCAATGAAATACCGCGACCTGCGCGACTTCATCGCGCAACTGGAGTCCATGGGCGAACTGAAGCGGGTTTCCGCGTCGGTGAGCCCTAACTTGGAAATGACCGAGGTATGCGACCGGGTGTTGCGGGCCGGCGGCCCGGCGGTGCTGTTCGAGAACCCCACCGGCTTCGCCATGCCGGTGCTGGCCAACCTCTTCGGCACGCCGAAGCGGGTGGCCCTCGGCATGGGGGAGGAATCCACCGATGCGTTAAGGGAGGTGGGCAAGCTGCTGGCCTTCCTCAAGGAGCCGGAACCCCCCAAGGGCCTCAAGGACGCCTGGGAGAAGTTCCCGGTGTTCAAGCAGGTGCTCAACATGGCGCCCAAGGAAGTGTCCTCCGCTCCCTGCCAGGAGGTGGTGTGGGAGGGCAAGGACGTTGACCTTGCCAAGCTCCCCATCCAGACCTGCTGGCCCGGCGATGCGGCGCCGCTCCTCACCTGGGGCCTGGTGATCACCAAGGGCCCGCGCAAGGCGCGGCAGAACCTGGGGATCTACCGTCAGCAGGTGATCGGCCCCAACAAGCTCATCATGCGCTGGCTCGCCCACCGGGGCGGCGCCCTGGACTTCCGCGACCACTGCGAGGCCAACCCCGGCCAGTCCTTCCCCCTGGCGGTGGCCATCGGCGCCGACCCGGCCACCATCCTCGGCGCCGTGACGCCGGTGCCGGATTCTCTGTCCGAATACCAGTTCGCCGGCCTCCTGCGGGGTTCCAAAACCGAGGTGGTGAAATGCCTGGACTCCGACCTGCAGGTGCCGGCCGGCGCCGAGATCGTGCTGGAAGGCGTGATCCACCCCGACGAAACCGCCCTGGAAGGTCCTTTCGGCGATCACACCGGCTACTACAACGAGCAGGAAACTTTCCCGGTCTTCACCGTCGAGCGCATCACGATGCGCCGCAACCCCATCTACCACAGCACCTACACCGGCAAGCCGCCGGACGAGCCCGCCGTGCTGGGCCTGGCCCTGAACGAGGTGTTCGTGCCCCTGCTGCAGAAGCAGTACCCGGAGATCGTCGACTTCTACCTGCCGCCGGAAGGCTGCTCCTACCGCATGGCGGTGGTGAGCATCAAGAAGCAGTACCCCGGTCACGCGAAACGGGTGATGTTCGGCGTGTGGAGCTTTCTGCGCCAGTTCATGTACACCAAGTTCATCCTCGTCACCGACGACGACGTGGACGTGCGCGACTGGAAGGAAGTGATGTGGGCGCTGACCACCCGCGTCGACCCGGCCCGGGACACCCTCCTGGTGGAGAACACCCCCATCGACTACCTGGACTTCGCCAGCCCGGTGTCCGGCCTGGGCTCCAAGATGGGCATCGACGCCACCAACAAGTGGCCCGGCGAAACCAACCGGGAGTGGGGCACCCCCATCGTCATGAGCGACGAGGTGAAACGGCGGGTGGACGCGATGTGGGCGACCCTCGGCCTGTAGAGCGCTTCCTCTGCGACGAGATGCTCGGCCGCCTGGGCCGCTATCTTCGGGCGGCGGGCTACGACACCGCCTTCGCCCGGCCCGGCGAGCCCGACGCCCGCCTTCTCTCCCGCGCCATCGCCGAGCAGCGGCGCTTCCTCACCATGGACCGAAAGATCATGGAGCACAAGGTCGCTGCCGACGTTGCCACGGTGCTTCCTATGGCCAACCTGGACGAGTTGGCGGCCTTCATGCAGCGGGAATTCGACATCGACTGGCTGCATGCCCCCTTCAGCCGCTGCTTGGTGGACAACGCTTTGCTTCTCCCCGCGACGCCGGAGCAGGGGCTGACCGTTCCGGCCGATGCCCAGCGGCCTGAGGAACCTTTTCTTGCCTGCCCAGCCTGCGGCCGCGTTTACTGGCGGGGATCCCACGTGAAGCGGATGCTCGCCAACATGGGGCGCTGGCATTCGGAGAACCCGATTGGCGGCTGAGTATTGGGCCTTTGGCTGTCCTCGCCTACAATGCTTCCCATGCAGTCACTATCCCAATTCGAACGCACCCACATCCTGGTGGGGGACGAGGGCCTGGAACGGCTCGCCGCCAAGCATGTCTTCGTCGCCGGTCTGGGCGGCGTGGGCTCCTACTGTGCCGAAGCCCTGGCCCGGGCGGGCATCGGCCGCCTGACCCTGCTCGACCACGACGTGGTGGCGGTCTCCAACATCAACCGCCAGCTTCCCGCCCTGCTGTCCACCGTGGGGCGGCCCAAGGTGGAAGTGATGGGGGAGCGGGTGCGGGACATCAATCCCCTCTGTGTCCTGACCCTGAAGCGGGAATTCCTTACCTCCGGCAACGTCATGGAACTGGTGCCGGCGGACGCGGATTACGTGGTGGACGCCATCGATTCCCTGGCGTGCAAGGTGGCCCTGGTGGGGGAGAGCCTGTGCCACGGCCTGAAAGTGGCGTCCAGCATGGGGGCGGGCAACAAGCTGGACCCGTCGCGGATACGCCTGGGGGACTTGTCGAAGACCGAGGTCTGTCCCCTGGCGCGGCAGATGCGCAAGCGCCTGGCCCGCCATTACGGCGTGCGCAAGGGCGTGTTGACGGTATACTCCGACGAAGCCCCCCACGACCCCTTGCCGCCGGAACCGGTGGACGGACCGGGGCGGCCCCGGGCGGTGAACGGCACCATCAGCTACATGCCGCCGCTTTTCGGCCTGATGCTGGCGGGCGAGGTGGTGCGGCGCCTGCTGCAAGAATAACAACAAGGATGGAACGAGTATGGACATGATGATCGACGTGGTGCGGCTGGCGGGCATGATCGCCGTCGCCAGCGGCCTGGTGGCCTTGATGTTTCTGCTGTGGCGCTTCATCGTCAGCGGCATCAAGGAGGAGATCGAAGTGGAGCGCTTCCGCGGTCTGGCCCGCAACCTGCGCGTGTTCATCGCCGCGGCGAAGAAGGCCGCCAGCGAAACCCACCCCCACCCCCGCGCCCTGGCGGAATGGCTGGACGAGGGACTGGGCTGGGCGAACAAGGAAGGGGAGGCGCGGAGCGCCGAACAGTTCATCGAGCATCTGAAGGCGGTGGAGGCGCCGGCGCTGAAGCAGCGGGACGACGAAATCGCCCGCCTCAAGGCCCGCCTCGAACCCCTCGAACAGCTGGAAAAGAAAGTCGCCCATTACCGGGAAGTGCTGGCCCCGCCCGAGGAGGCGGTGATGATGACCGAGGCCGACCGGCGCAAGATGGAGACCGAAATCGAAAAAACCCGCCAGGGCATGTTCGACCTGGTGCGGAAAATCGAAAACGAGTAGGCGCCGGCAATTGCCTCTTGCCGACTGCCATGGAAGCGCTAGAATGGCAGCGCTTTACCCTTGTTGAAAGTGAGGGAAAGGCGACAAAAAAGACATTACAAAACCGGTGGCGTCTCCATAACTCAACACGGCCACGGGCATAAAATCGCGCTCCAGGACACACGGGTACGAACCTTGCTCACCGTTCCGCGACATGCGGATTGTTCCCTTAATTTTTGTGAGACCATGCCATGACCTGTTCTTCCGTGATGAACCGCCAGCCGGTCACGCTCCAGGCCGACGACACCGTCGCCGTCGCCGTCGCAACCATGCGCGACAGCCAGCATAAAGCCATTCCCGTCGTCGACGGGCAAGGGCGCTACCTCGGCCTGTTCAACTTCCATGCCCTGCTCGGCCTGCTGTTGCCCAAGGTGGTGACGGTGGAATCGGGGCTGCGGGATTTGTCCTTCGCCTCCGACATGCAGGACAGCCTGCGGGAGAAACTGAAGGAACTCCTCGACCGGCCGGTGAAGGATTACCTGGAGCGGGAAGTCTCCCTCATCCACCCCGACATGCCCCTGATGGAAGCGGTGCTGCTGCTGTACAAGGCCAACAATACCCTGCCGGTGGTGGAACGGGACGGCGGCAAGCTGGTGGGCATGCTCTCCCCCTGGGACGTGCTGGACTGCCTGGAGGGCACGCAACATGCATGCTGAAGCCCATAGCGCCATCTTCGGCCTCGACGCCATGTGGGTGGCCGCCATCCTCTTCGTCGGGACCTACGCCGCCATCATGACCGAACGGGTCAATCGGGCCATCGTCGCCCTGCTGGCCGCCGGCTTGATGATCCTCACCGGGGTGTTGGACCAGGACGCCGCCATCCGCGGCATCGACTTCAACACCCTGGGCCTGCTGATCGGCATGATGATCATCGTTGGTATTACCCGCCAGTCGGGGGTGTTCCAGTTCGTCGCCATCTGGTCGGCGAAAAAGGTGCAGGCCAAGCCGGTGGGCATCATGATCATGCTGTCGGTGTTCACGGCCATCTTCTCGGCCTTGCTGGACAACGTCACCACCGTCCTGCTGATCGTGCCGGTGACCCTGCTGGTGACCGAGGAACTGCGGGTCAAGCCCTATCCCTACCTGTTCGCCGAAATCCTGGCTTCCAACATCGGCGGCACGTCGACCCTCATCGGCGACCCGCCCAACATCATGATCGGCTCGGCGGCGGGGTTGACCTTCAACGACTTCCTCTTCAACCTGACCCCGGTGGTGCTGGTGGTTTTCATCGCCAACCTCATCCCCATCTACCTCCTCTGGCGCAAGGACCTGGTGGCCAGCGACGAGGCCCGGGCGCGGGTGATGGAGTTCAACGAGATGGAGGCCATCACCGATTCCAATCTCCTCAAGCAGAGCATGGGGGTGCTGGCCCTGGTGATTTTCGGCTTCATCGCCGGCCACGCCATTCATGTCGCCCCCGCTACCGTGGCCCTCAGCGGCGCCGCCCTGCTGCTGCTGATCTACTGCTGGCCCAAGGACGCGGAGGAGCAATCCAAGGCAGTGCACCACATGTTCACCGAGGTGGAATGGGTGACCATCTTCTTCTTCATCGGCCTCTTCGTGGCGGTGTACGGCATCGAGGAAACCGGCATCATCGGCATGGCGGCCAGCAAGATCGTGGAACTCACCCACGGCAACATGGTGGTCATGAGCATGACCATCCTCTGGGGCTCGGCGATTTTCTCCGCCTTCGTCGACAACATTCCCTTCGTCGCCACCATGCTGCCCCTCATCAAGTCCCTGGCGCCCTCCATGGGCGGCGCCGAAGCCATCAGGCCCCTGTGGTGGGCACTGTCCCTGGGCGCTTGCCTGGGCGGCAACGGCACCCTCATCGGCGCCAGCGCCAACCTGGTGGTGGCGGGCTTTGCCGAGCGGGCGGGGCACCCCATCCGCTTCGTCCCCTTCCTGCTGACGGCCTTCCCGCTGATGCTGCTCAGCATGGCGATCTGCAGCGTGTACGTGTATTTCCGCTACCTGATGTGATGGGTTGAGGAGTAGCTGAAAAGCGAATGGCCACAGGTTTTCCTGTGGCCATTTTTTTGGAACGGTTATCCGTGTTAGGTGAACAATTAGCTCGCTTGAGCGCAGATTTCAGCGTCTGAAATGAGCGGCCTCGCGCGGCTTTTCGCGCGAGGTCCGCTCGATTGATGGGTTGGGCCCATCGCTCACGGTTGATAGATGGACCATGACTTCCGCTTCAGAAAGTAGTCGTCGTCGTTATTGAAGATGGCAAAGAACTCTGACAGGTGCGGGATTGTGTCTAGTTGCGTTCCGTATGTGTACGAGGCAGGCGCGCACGGGCGCCAAGGCTTCGACGTTCCGCTATGGCGTCTGCTTGATCTAGGAGCCGCGCCAGATTGTGACCATAGTCACGAACTACCTCATTGGAAGGAAAGGTGCCTGCGTTTGTTAGCGCATGATCGACGACAAACGCAAGTTTTGACGCGCGCTCAAACCCCGTGCTGAGTGAGAAAAACGCTTGGCCATAGTGGGCGTGGTGAGCGTAGTTCGCTTTGCCCAGAATTGTGGCGCCGGCCCCGAGATGCTCGGCAGCCAATGCCGCTTCGCGGGCTATAGCATTCCATGTGGGATTCATAGTGCAGAGGCTCCTTGATGGGCCCAACAGTTAATAGACGGACCTAGCCGTCAGGGCGTTTTTTAATAGACTGATAGGCATCATGCCACCGTATCCTATTGATATGCAATAGTTTGGTAAAACTACTAGGAAGCGACCAAGGGGCAGGAACGGAGCGCCGGTCGGGAAGGAACGGGTGTGAAAAAGGCCATCCTCAGATGGCCTTTTTTCGTTGCGCTTTGCCCGGCGTCAGGAATTGCTGGCGAGGGACTTGGAGCGGGCGGTGAAGGCCGGGGCGCTGGCTTCCAGCCACTTCTTGATGCGGTTGGCGTCGCCGAGGCGGCTGTTCTTGCCGAGGGAATCCAGTAGCACGATGATGGTCGGGCGGTGGGCGATCTTGGCCTGCATCACCAGGCAGTGGCCGGCCTCGTTGATGAAGCCGGTTTTGGACAGGCCGATGTCCCACTGGCCGGTGCGCACCAGGGCGTTGGTGTTGCGGTATTCCAGGGTGCGGTTGGGGAGGGCCACTTCGTACTCGGGCGTGGTGGTGATGGCCCGGATCAGGGAGTAGTGGTAGCTGGCCTTGACCATCTTGCTCAGGTCGTTGGCGGTGGACACGTTGGCGGAATGCAGACCGGTGGAGTCGGCGAAGCGGCTGTTGCTCATGCCCAGCTGCTGGGCCTTGCGGTTCATGGCGGCGACGAAGGCGCGGATGCCGCCCGGGTAGTTGCGGCCCAGGGCGGAGGCGGCGCGGTTTTCCGACGACATCAGCGCCAGCTGCAGCATTTCGCGGCGGGTGAGGGTAGTGCCCACGGCGAGACGGGAACCGGAGCCCCGCAGGGTGTCCACGTCCTCGGGTTCGACAGTGATGCGCTCTTCCAGGGGGAGGTTGGCGTCGAGCACCACCATGGCGGTCATCAGCTTGGTGATGGAGGCGATGGGGCGCTGTTCGTTGGCGTTCTTGGAGTACAGCACCGAGCCGTTTCTCTGGTCGAGGACCAGGGCGGAGCTGGATTTGAGGGCCAGGTGGGCCACTGTTTCCTCGGTGGGGGCGTAATGCTTCCTGACCGCGTGGAGGTGCTTCGTGGCGGCGGGCTTGGCGGCGTGGCGCAGCTTAACGTGGTAACGGTCCTTGGCGTTGGACGCCGCGGTGAAAGTGGACAAGGCAGTTGCCAGCGCCACGGTCAGAATCAGCTTTTTTTGCACACTGCCTCCCTCTCCAGAAACACCGGCAGTATACCACGGGAAAACCGGTGCCTGGGAAATGACATTGTGTAACTGAGGGTTACACCAGTTTTTTAACGTTTTATACGAGAAATCTCGGCGCTTGTCAATGGCCGGGGTGCTTCTTTTCCAGGGCCAGGATGGCCTGGTTGCGCAGGGTGCGCAGGAGGTTGAGTTCCCGGGGACCGATGTCGAATTCGCTGCCCCGGTCCTTGTCGGCGTAAATCATTCCCACCGGGTGCCGGTTCGCGGTCAGGGGCAGGAGGAGGACGGTGCGGGCGGGGACCAGGCGGCGGTACCAATCGGGAACGTGGTCGCGGATTTCCTCGGCGTCGAGATCCTTCACCAGCAGGTAATCCCGCTGTTGCAGGGCTTGGTGGAAGATGTCGGGAGAATAGGCGAGGGGAAAGCTGAAGTCCGACGCCAGGCGGGAAATGTCGCGACCGAGGCCGAAGCGTCCGCGCATCACGTGCCGTTGCGGGTCCGCCGCGCACAACAGGACGCGGGAAAAACCCATGGCCCGGTACATGGTTTCCAGGATGATGTGGAGGATGTCGTTGAGCTTGTAATCGGCCCCCATCAGGGTATTGGTCACGTCTTGGATGCCGGCGGAAAGCACGGCGAGGGGGTCGGGGGCGGCGGCTGCCGGCGGGGTGCCTTCGCCGGCAGGGGGGAGCGTGCCATGGAGTGACTCCGCCGCCAGCCGGTCAAGGGTCCGGTCGGCAGCCGCGGACCAGGCGCTGACCTGCTTGAAGAACGGGCTTTGCAGCAGGTCTAGGTTGAGCGCCACGGCTTCCCGCAGCATGTCCTGCACCGCCTTTTCCACCACCTCGGTCAGTTGTTCGGCGTTGAGCGTGAAATGGCGGCTGAAGGCCTCCACCAGCCGCGCCAGGGACCGTTCCCGTTCCTCCGGCGAGGCTGCGCGCACGGTGTCGCCCAGGTCGTTGGCCAGCAAGGCGAGCTGGCGCAGGTGCTCGTCCTCGGGGGACGGGGGGGCGAGGCCGTCCAGGGTCAGCTTGCGCATGCTGTAGATGATCTTGTCCGGGAAGTGCCAAGCCTGGGCGACGCCGATGCCGATTTCCTCGAAATTGAGGTTGAGCACGCTGGCGGCCGCTTGCTGGGGTTCCTCGCCTTCAGCGATGCGGCGCAGGATTTCGGCGTATTCCTCGCGGAAATAGAACAGCACCAGCAAGCGCCCGAGATTGTGCAGCATGGCGCAGATAAAAGCTTCTTCCATCGCCGCGAAGCCCAGCACCGGCACCAGGCGGCGGGCCAGGATGCCGCAGAAGAAGGCGGCGATCACCTCGTCCCGCAGGTGGGCGGCCAGGTCCTTGTCCTGGAGCTTGTCGAACAGCATCAGAGAGATGGCCAGGTTGCGCACGGCCTCGAAGCCGATGATGGTCACCGCCCGGGAGACGGTGCTGATGTTGCCGCCGAACTGCTGGTAATACGCGGTGTTGACCAGCTTCAGCAGGGTGTTGGTGAGGGCGAAGTCCTTGAGGATGACGTTGGACAGGGTGGAGGCGCTCTGCTGGTCGGATTCGATGATCTTGTTGATCACGCTCACGGTGCGGGACAGAGCGGGGAAATTGCTCTGGCGCCGCATCTTGAGGAGGAGAAAATCCAGGGCCACCTGTTTGCCGTTGGCGGCGGGGACGGCCTGTTGCCGGGGGGCGAGATAGTCCTTGAGGGCGGCCGCCATTTCCTCGGCGCTATGGGGGCGGTCGGCGGGGGACTTCTCCAGGGCGTGCATCACGATCTCGTCCAGGCGCTTGTCCACTTCGCCGTTCAGGCGCGAAGGCGGGGTAAAGGTCGCGTGCACCACATTGTGCAGGATTTCGTAGAGGTTTCCACCCGAGACCGCCGGCCGGCCGGCGAGCATTTCGTAGAGCATCATGCCGATGGCGAAAATGTCGGCCTGGGGGGTGGACTGCCGATCCTCGATGTACTCCGGCGCCATGTACAGGGGGGTGCCGAACATTTCCTCACCGCCGTCGCGGGCCGAGGAGACCCGGCTGGCGATGCCGAAATCCATGACCCGAGCCATGCCCTTGCGGTCGATCATGATGTTGGCGGGCTTCAGGTCCCGGTGGAGGACGTCCATCTGGTGGGCATACCCCACCCCTTCCAGGATCTGGATGGCGATTTCCGCCGCGCGGGCGGGCAGAAGGCGCCCCTTGTCCGCGATCAGCTTGGCCAGGGTGTCGCCTTCGACGAATTCGAACACCAGGTAGGGGACGCCGTTTTCCTCCCCGGCGTCGTAGAGAGTGACGATGTTGGGATGCTGGAGGCGACTGACGGTGCGCGCTTCGGCCAGGAGGGTCTGGACCTCCTGCTCGCGGCGATCGCCCAGCAGTACGGTTTTGATCGCGACGCGCCGTTGCAGGCGGGTGTCCTCGGCCAAGTAAACCATGCCCTGCGCCCCCTGGCCGAGGACCTGGAGAATGCGGAAGCGACCGATGGTGGCGGGAGCTGGGGGCACGGTGGCGGAGAGGCGGTGGCGAAACCCGGATTATATGCCAACCGCCGCGGGCGGTGTTTAGGCGAGATGGCCCTTGGCGATGCGTTCGAACACCAGGCAGCGCAGCCACAATACCTGTTCGGGCGGAATGTGGCTGAATTCCACGCCGTATTCGAGGATTTGCCGCCCCTTCATTCCCGCGCCGGTGGCAGTGCGGCGGATGACGGCGTCAAGGGAAAGATCGGCGTGGATGTCGTCGATGCTCACGGGAAAGGCGAGGTGGATGGTATCCCGCTCGGTCCCCAGGGAGCCGGTGGTGACCAGTTTGGCGCCGTTGCCTGAGAGATTGATGATGCGGCCCCGCGTCTGGGCGCCGGCCGCCCCCACCACGTCGGTGCCGATATCCACCTTGACCCAGGGCGACTGGCGCAGCTTCTGGCGGCTGACCTTGGCGGGATATTCCAGGTGCAGATAGTGGGTGGGACTGATGCAGCTGCGCAGGATGGCCGAGCGGAAAAGGGTGATTTCGCTGCCCGTGAGCATGCGCACTTCAACCTGCTCGCCGTCGATGAACTCGATCAGCTGCCCTTGCTCCGCCGGGGTGGTGACGATGATGCTATGGCCCTTGATGTAGCCCACCAGCCGGGAAACGTAATGGGCGCCGCTGTTCAGCAGGCGGAGCTGGAGCCGCTCGCCCACCTGGGGGCGGATGCCGGGCGGGGGAAATAGCTCGCCCATGGCGAGGTCGGGCTTTTCGGCCGCCGCCGGTTTGGCCTTGGTCTTCGGCTGCGGGGCTTCTCCCTGGTCTTCTGTGGCCGCCGCCTCGCCTTCGCGGCGGAACAGGCCGTCCTCCAGCACGCTGGACAGAAGCTGCACCTGCTGGGCGGAGATTTCCTCGCCGTCGTAGAACATGACGTTCCCCTCCTTGTCGTAGAGGGGCCACGGCAAGGCTTGTCCGAGGGGAATCTGGTCAAGGGTGACGGGAATCAGCTTCATGGCCCCATGATGCCAAAACGGCAGGGAAGGGGGCAATGAGGAAAACCCCTAATGGGAGAATCAATTACAGGCCAGGCTACCGGTCTCCACCGCGGCGATGGCCTTGGCCTGGTTCATGTCGCTGGTGTAGCCGCAGGCATAGAGGCAGGAGGCGATCTGGTTGACCAGGGGCAGGGGCAGGGGGATTTTGCCGTCCAGGGCCAGTCTTATCCAGCCGGCGGTGGCGGCGGCGCTGCAATCGGTTGGCGCGCCGGCTTGGTGCCGCGCCGATTCCGATTCGGCCTCGAACAGCACCGCGCCTTCCCCTTGCTGGAAATATTCCAGCCGGGGGCGGCGCGCGGGGCTGGCGAAAGCCTCGCCTTCCGTGCCTTCGAGGAGGATGGCGTGGGCCTGGGTGAGGGCGAGGAAGCGGCGGTATTTCTCCAGGTAGCCCGGCCGGCTGGTGCCGACCATGCGGATGCCGCCGGCGGTCAGGGGGTCGATCAGCTTCACCAGGTGATGGGGGCTGGTGCGCAGTCCGAGGCGGGCGCGCAGGGCCAGCAGGGGCTGCAGGTTGGGGCATAGCACCCCGGCGGGGACGAAGGCGAGGTGTTCCCGGTGCAGGGACTCCTGGGCCTGGTCCAGGCTGAGGCTGGGCATGACGCCGAGTTCGCGGAAAATGTGGGCGCTGGTGACGCGGCCGAAACCCTCGAGGGTGCCGTGGACCAGCACCGGCACGCCGAAGCGCTGCAACAGCAGGGCCAGCAGGGGCAGCAGGTTGGGCTGGCGGCGGGCGCCGCCGTAACTGGGAATGACGATCACCCCCGGCTTCCCCGGCGGCGGTGCGATGGCGCCGACCCGCTCGGCCAGGGCGCGGTGGAAGCCGACCAGTTCTTCCAGGGCTTCGCTTTTCATCCGCAGGGCGGTCAGGAGAGCGCCCAGTTCCAAATCCGGCACGCCGCCGTCGAGGACGGCGGAAAACAGGTGGTAGGCCTCGTCCTCGTTCAGGTCCTGGGCGTCGGCGCAGCCCCGTGCGATCTGCTTGAGATAGGTGGCGAAATTCATTGCTGGAATCGATAGGAAACCCGGTTGCCAAAGGGGGAATGCAAGGGCCGTGCCAGTGAGCTTTCCCTTGGTTATCAGCGGGATGGCGTGTGGCGGGAGCGGCGGGCGGTGCCGTTATGGTGCGCTCGGCGCCCTTTCAGTGCATGGGAAAGGCGCCGGCGCCAAGCAGGGCCTCGAATTCTTCAGCCGGCACCGGCCGGCTGAAATAAAATCCCTGCACCTCATCGCAGCCGTGGGCGAGGAGGAACTCCGCCTGGGCGGCGGTTTCCACGCCTTCGGCGACGATGTTCAGGTTGAGGTGGTGGCCGAGACTGATGATGGAGCGGGCGATGGCCACGTCGTCGGAGTTGTGGGGGATGTCGTTGATGAAGCTGCGGTCGATCTTGAGCACGTCCACCGGCAGGCGCTTGAGGTAGTTGAGGGAGGAATAGCCGGTGCCGAAGTCGTCCACCGACACCCGCACCCCCAGCTCCCGCAGCCATTCCAGGGCGTCGAGGGCGGCGCGGTCGTTGTCCATCAGCAGGCTCTCGGTGATTTCCAGCTCCAGGGACTGGGGGGAGAGCCCGCTTTCCCGCAGGGCGGCGGTGACGGTTTCGATCAGGTTGTTGCGCTTGAACTGGACCGTCGACAGGTTGACCGACATGCGCAGGGTGGGGTGGCCCGCCTCTTGCCAGGCCAGGGTCTGGCGGCAGGCCTCGGCCAGCACCCATGCGCCGATGGGGACGATGAGGCCGGATTCCTCCGCCACGGGGATGAAGTCGTTGGGCGGGACCAGCTTGCCGTCGGCGGCGCGCCAGCGCAGCAGGGCCTCGGCGCCGACGATGCGGCCGTTTTGCAGGCTGACCTTGGGCTGGTAATAGAGGAGGAACTCGCCGCGTTTCAGGGCTTGGCGCAGGCCGGCCTGCAGCGTCATGCGGTGGTGGGTTTCCACGTTCATGGAGGAGGAGAAGAACTGGAAGTTGTTGCGCCCCTGGTTCTTCGCCGCGTACATCGCCATGTCGGCGTTCTTCAGCAGCTGTTCGGGGTCGGCGTTTTCCACCGGATAGACGGTGATGCCGATGCTGGTGCTGGTATAGACCTCGTTGCCGTCGAGGTTGAAGGGACTGGCGAGGGTTTCCATGATCTTCGCCGCTAGGGTCTCGGCCCCCTCGATGCCTTCCAGGTCGGTCTGGATGATGGCGAATTCGTCGCCGCCGAGGCGGGCCACGGTGTCCGTGTCCCGCAGGCATTCCTTGAGGCGGGCGGCGACGCTTTGCAGCAGCAGGTCGCCCACGTGGTGGCCGAGGGTATCGTTGATTTCCTTGAAGCGGTCCAGGTCGAGGAAGTGCAGCGCCATCAGGGTGTCGTGGCGCTTGGCGCCGGCCATGGCCAGCTTGAGGTGGTCGAGGAACAGAGTGCGGTTGGCCAGGCCGGTGAGCACGTCGTAGAAGGCCAGGAAATTGAGCTGGCGCTCCGCCTTCTGCTGCTCGGTGATGTCCAGCAGAATGCCGATCAGGGCGGGGCGTCCCTGGTATTCCATGGGCCGGCTGTGGACTTCCACCTCGATCAGGCTGCCGTCCTTGCGCCGAGCCCGGTAGATGTTGCGGGCGGCGGCGCCCCCCTCGCTGCGCTTGCGGATGTTTTCCCGCAGTCGGTCGTGTTCCTCCGGTAGGACGATGTCGTAGGGACCGAGACGCAGCATCTCCTCCGGCGTGTAGCCGAAGATGTCCGCCATGCGCGGGTTGACGTAGGCGAAAAGTCGGTCCTGGATGATGTAGATGCCCGCCAGGGACTGTTCCACCAGGCCGCGGAACAGGGCTTCCGCTTCGGCGAGTTGCTCCTGCTCCCGCTTGCGTTCGGTGAGGTCGACGATCACCCCCACCAGACCGGCCACGTTGCCGTTGGAATCGTTGAAGGTGGCCTTGTTGAACATCAGGGAGCGCGTGTCGCCGGAGGCGAGGGGGACGTTATATTCGTAAATCTGCAAACCCGGCTCGGCGAAGAGGGCGTCGTCCATTTTTCGGTAGACGTCGGCGGTTTCCTTGGGAGCCACCTCGTAGACCGTTTTGCCCACCATATCCTCGGGGCTGAGGCCGTAGAAGCGGGAAAAGGCCTCGTTGCAGCCCAGGTAGCGGCCTTCCCGGTCCTTGTAGAACACCGGATTGGGAATGGCGTTGAACAGGGCCTGGTTGAAGAGGAGTTGCTTCTGCAAGGCCTGGCCGGCTTGCTCCCGTTCCTCGATCAGCTTTTCGAGGATGCGGTTGGCCTCGGTCAGCTCGCGGGTCCGCGCCGCCACCCGGTTTTCCAGCTCCGCGTGGATTTCGTGCAGCTTCCGTTCGGCGTTCTTGCGCTCGGAAATGTCCTCCACGAACACCAGCACGCCGGTAAGCTGTTTCTGGAGCAGGATGGGCTGGAAAACGAAACGGTAATCACCCCGTTTGTTGCCCAGGGTGGAGGTGTAGGTCGTCTCCAGGGTGGACGCCTCGCCGGCCAGGGCGCGGCGGATATGGGGCACCAGGGTGGCGTCGCGGGCGTCGGTGGCCATGTTGAAGCCGATGGCCTCGCTCCGGCGCCCGTCCACCGCCTCCAGGAAGGCGCGGTTGCAGTCGGTGATGCGCCCCTCGGTGTCGAGGCGCACCATGCCCACCGGCGCCTGGTCGAACAGGTGCTTCATGCGGATTTCGTTTTCCACCAGGGCGCGGCTGGCCTGGTCGGCCAGTTCCCGCAGGCGGAGGGGATTGCGGGTGACGAACCAGGCCAATATCGCCACCGCCAGGGTCAGGATTCCCCCCACGATGTCGAGCCGTTGGGCGGTCGGATTGGCGCGCCAGCCTCCCTTGGGGGTGGCGGCCAGTTGCCAGCTGCCGTGGGGCAGGTTGATGTCCAGCACCACCGGGTCGGCGCCGTACAGCGCGGGATTGCCCCAGAACACGCTGCCGGCGGCGCCTTCGCCGTCCTTGCCGCGGAGGGCGAAATCGAGGCCGGAGTCGGGGTCCAGTAGGCCGGCCTCTCGGAACAGCGCGTCCTGGAGGATCACCACCTGGGCGAGCCCCCAGTAGCGCCCGCTGCCCGGTTTGCCGCCGGGGGGAGTGAGGTACACCGGCAGGCGGGCGACGAATCCCCTGCCGCCGGACTTGAGGTCCAGGGGACCGGCGAAGACGATGTGGCGGCTTTCGATGGCCTGTTTTGCGGCCCTGGCCCGCTCCGGGTCGGCGAGGATGTCGAAGCCGAGCACGGCTGCCTTGTCCCGCAGGGGATAGACGTGGCTGACCCGGTTGTCCTTCGCCAGGCGCAAGCCCACGGTGTCTTTTTCCGGGCCCAGCAGCCAGGCCGCCAAGTCGGCGAATTCCGCCTGGGTGATGCCGGGATGGGTGGAAACATAGACCATCAGCCCCCGGGCGAGGAATACCCGCGAGTTGAGGGCGCTCTCCAGCCGGCTTCTGACCGCGCTGGCGCTGTTGAGAACGCTGGAGCGGGCTTCCTGCTGGTAGCGGGCCTGCTCCATGCGGTCGAGGTACCTCACCAACCCCCCCGCCGCGAGCGCGGCGGACAATGCGGCAAGGAGGGGGAGGAGACGTTTGAGGGTCATGGGGAGGGATTATAGACCCAGTCGAGGAGGGCGTCTTGCGCCTTGCCGCCGAGGCTGGCGCGGGGGTCGTTGATGAGGAACACCACCGCCAGGTAATGGCCGCGAACGTCCCGGACGTAGCCGGCGATGGCCTTGACGCCGTCCAGGGTGCCGGTCTTGACGTGAGCCATGCGGGCGACGAATTCCTCCCGCAGGCGCTTTTTCATGGTGCCGTCGAGGGCCGTCACCGGCAGGGAGGAGACGTACTCCGGCATCACCGGGCTGCGCCAGGCGGCCAGCAGCAGCTCACCCAGGTGGCCGGCGCTGATGCGTTCCGCCCGGGACAGGCCGGAGCCGTTCTTCAGCACCAGTTCCGGGAATTCCAGCTCCTTGGCGGCGAGCCAGCAGTTCACGGCGGCGGCGGCGTTGGCGGGGGTGCCGGGGGTTCCCGAGGCTTCCGCGCCCAGGGTCAGGAACAGGCTGCGGGCCATGACGTTGTTGCTGAACTTGTTGATGTCGCGGACGATTTCCGCCAGGGGTCGGGAGGCGACGGACGTGAGCAGCACCGCGCCTTCCGGGGTGGCGCCGACCCGGGTCCGGCCGGACAGGCTTCCCCCCGCCTCCTGCCACAGCTGGCGGAACAGGGCGTCCAGGTGGGCGGTATTGGAGAACACCCGCAGGTGGGTGCCCCGTTCGCCGCAGGCGGCGGACAGGCTGCCGTCGAAGCTCACGCTGACGTCGTCTCCCTCCTCGCTGACCTTGGCGCTCCAGGCGTCGCAGCCGCCGCCGTTGAGCTTGAGGCGGTTGACGATTTTCAGCCGGGGGGACTGGGGGTCGGCGACGATTTTCACCGTCTGCCGCTCCGGGTCGGGCAGGAGGCGGAAATTCACCACCTGGAAGCCCGCCATCAGGGCTTGGGGCAGCACGTTGTAGGCCTTGTAGGGTTCGCCGTCGAAGGCGCCCGGGTCGCCCTCGCCAACGCCGAAGCGGCTCTGGTCGAGGACCAGGTCGCCGCGGATGTGGCGCAGGCCCTGCTGGCGCAGGCGGCGCAGCAGGAGCCAGAAATCTTCCTGAGTCAGGTGGGGGTCGCCGCCCCCCTTGATGACCAGGTTGCCCTTGAGGGTGTCGCCGTCCAGCTCGCCGTCCCGATAGACTTCCGTCTTCCAGGTGTAGGCCGGCCCCAGCAGTTCCAGGCCGGCGTAGGTGGTGACCAGCTTCATGGTGGAGGCGGGGCTCATGGCCCATTCCGCGTTGAGGGTCAGGAGTGGCTTGGCCTCGGCGGTATCCTGGACGAAGACGCCGACGTTGTTTTCGGGGATGCCCGCGGCGGCGAGGGCTTGGGCTACCGCCGGGGGCAGAGCCTGGGCGGCGGCGGACAGGGAGGCGAGGCCGAGGGCCAGGGCGCACAGCAGGCGGCGGGCCATGGTCAGAGCTCCACCGTGGCGCCGAGGGTCGGGACCGTGACGCCTTTCCAACCCAGTTCCTTGCCGATCAGCTTGGCGAACTGCTGGGCGACGCTGAGTTCGCCGTGGACGACGAAGGTTTTCTTCGGCGGCGCACGGAATTTCCCCAGCCAGCCCAGGAGGTCGCCCTGGTCGGCATGGGCGGAAAGGCCGCCGAGGGTGTAGAGATCGGCCTTGACCGGGATTTCCTCCTTGTGGATGCGCACCACCTTGGCGCCGTCGACGATGCGCCGCCCCAGGGTGCCCCCGGCCTGGAAGCCGGTGAAGACGATGCTGCATTCCTTGCGCCCCAGGTTGTAGCGCAGGTGGTACTTGATGCGCCCCGCCTCGCACATGCCGCTGGAGGATATGATGACGGCGCCGCGGCGGATGTCGTTGATCGCCATGGAGTCTTCTTTCTGCTCGGCGAAATGGACCCGGATGCCGTTGTGGCGGTGGTTGCCCCAAGCGAAGACCTTTTTCGCTTCCTCGTCCCACAGCTCCCGGTGCTGCATGGTAATCTCGGTGGCCTTCAGGCCCATGGGCGAATCCACGTACACGTCCAGGTCGTGGAGGCGCTTCTGGCGCACCAGGTCGTAGAGGAGGAAGAGGATGTCCTGGGTCCGGCCCACGGCGAAGGCGGGGATGACCACGTTGCCGCCCTTGCGCTCCAGGGTGTCGCGGATGGCGTAGACCATTTCGTTGACGGTGTCCTCCCAGCCCTTGTGGCGACGGTTGCCGTAGGTGGATTCCACCAGCAGCACGTCCGCTTCCTCGATGGGGGTGGGGTCTTCGACGATGGGCTGGCCGGGCTGGCCCAGGTCGCCGGAGAAGACGATCTTGCGGGTCTTGCCCTTTTCCGTCGCCCACAGTTCGACGATGGCCGAACCGAGGATGTGGCCGGCGTCGCGGAAGCGGCAGCGGATGCTGGGGTGGGGAGAGAACTCGGTGCCGTATTCCACCCCGCGGATGAAGCGCAGGGAGGCGTCGGCCTGCATCACGGTGTAGAGGGGAGCCACGTCGCGGCGTTTTTTCTTCGGGGATTTCTGGCGCAGGTAGTTGGCCTTTTCCGCCTCCTTCTCCTGGATGTGGGCCGAGTCGTGGAGCATCACCTCCAGCAGGTCGCGGGTGGCGGGGGTGGTGAAAATCGGCCCCTTATAGCCCAAGGACGTGAGGCGGGGAATGAGGCCGGAATGGTCGATATGGGCGTGGGTGAGGAGGACGAAGTCCAGGGCGTCCAGGTTGAAGTCCAGGGCGTCCAGGTTCTTGCGCCGGGCCTCCTTGCCCCCCTGGAACATGCCGCAGTCCACCAGGAAGCGGGTTTCCGCGGTTTCGACAAAATAGCAGGAGCCGGTGACCTCGCCGGCGGCGCCGTGAAAGGTGATTTTCATGAATTAAGGAATTCTCGATAGCGGATGATCGGGGAAAAGGCGCTTCAGAACAGTTCGATATCGCCTTCTTCGTGTTTTTTCTTTTCCTGCACGGCCGAGTGGTAGAGGGCCAGGGCCTGGCTGATGTTCATGCCGCGGGTGATGGCGTCGAACATGACCCGTTCCTCTTCCATGGTGTACTTGGAGCGCACCAGTTCCTGCAGCTTGCGCCATTCCTCCGGGTTGTAGAGCCGGCCGGGGCTGCCGATCAGGTTCGCCAGGCCGTCGATGCTGCGGCTGACGTGGTTGAGGCGCTGGGTCAGTTTGTCGTAGAACTGGAAGGCGATGATCACCGACTGCATGCGGGAGATGACCTCCTCGCAGTGGCGGCTGATGGTCTGGTGCATGGCGTGGTTCTTCTCGTCGTCCGGCAGGGCGCGCACTTCGTCGTTGATGAGGCGGATGGAGTCCATCATGGAGGTGAAGGAGTCCGCCAGCACTCCCACGGAGCCGTCGCTGTCCTTCATGGCGGTTTCGATCTGGGCCACGGCCAGTTCCATCATCAGGATGGTTTCCCGCACCTGGCTCCAGTCCAGGTCGGGATGATGGGCGGTGGAGCCGGGGGGGAGAGCGTGTTCTTCCATGACTGTTTTCCTTTCGATCTACTCAGGGGTTCGTTTCAGGCCGCCACGCTCAGGTTGGTGGCCCAGGCCAGGGCCTCGATCTGTGCGCGGCTCGCAGTTGCCAGGCTGAGGCCGGGCAGGCGGGGCAGGATTGCGATGGCGGCGGCGTAGTCATCCTGTTCCATGACCTCCCCCAGCCGCAGCATTTCCCCCAGCACGCCTTGCCGGTTCAGGATGGCGTTCCGCACCGCGTCGGGCAGATTGAGCTGGTCGACGATTTCCTCCTTGGGCATGGCCAGGAGGGTGTCGATGAGGGACATGATGCCCGCCATGAAGGCCTGCTCTTCCGTCTGGCGATTGCCGGGCGCCACGCGGGCGGCCAGCAGCTCCATCAGTCGGCCCCGGGTGGCGGCGAGTTGCAGCAGGGGGTCGTTGAGGTTGCCGGCGCTGCGGTGGGCAAAGAGCAGCAGTTGCAGCCAGCGTTGCAGCTGGTGGCGCCCCAGGACCACGATGGCGTGATTGAGGGAGGTGATCTTCTGGCGCATGCCCATGGCCACCGAATTCACTAGTTTCAAGAGGTTGTAGGTGAGGCCCGGGTCGCGCTTGAATATCTGTTCCAGTTCGGTGGTCTCGGCGTCGGACAGCACGAGGCCGAGGAGCTTCAGCAGGGCCAGGTGGGCGGGGTCGGCGCGGCGGCCGGAGAGGATCGCCGGCTTGGCGAAGTAATAGCCCTGGAACAGCTCGAAGCCCAGTTCCATGCAGCGCCGGGCCTGCTCCGGGGTGTCGATCTTTTCCGCCAGCAGCTGCACCGGCCAGTGGCGCAGGCGGTTGACGTAGACTTCCAGCTGCCCCGGCTTCAGGGCCAGGAGGTCGATCTTGATGACGTCGACGATGTCGAACAGGGGAAGGTAAACGTCGTCGAAGAGAAAATCGTCCAGGGCCAGGCTGAAGCCCTTGGCTTTCAGCTCCCGGCAGCGCTCAACGACCTCGGGGGTGATCGTGATGGTTTCCAGCAGTTCCAGCACCACCCTGTCCCGGGGCAGGAGCTCCACCATCTCGCTCATCAGCAGGTCGGCGCTGACGTTGATGAAGCCCCGGTGGCTGCTGAGGACGGTGTCGATGCCCAGGTCGGCGAAGGCCTGGAGGATGACGTTGGCGGTGGCGGAAAGATCGTCGGCGACGTTGGCCGCGTTGCTGCCGCCGGACGAGCGGAACAGCAGTTCGTAGGCGACAATATTCTGCTCGCGGTTGAGGATCGGTTGCCGGCCGAGAAAGAAATCCTGTTTGTTGTCGTTCATGGGTCTGGACCTTTCGCCCCAGCATAACATGCACCATTCTTCGGCCGAAATAGGGTAATCCACTGATATTACGGACTGTGGCGGAAGACGCTTTTCTCTTGGCGATGTCGCAGGGCGTTGTGGCACAATTGAACACTCGGCGTCGTCGGGTGAAGGGAAAGATCAAGTAGGTCCCATGGAATTAAAAGATCGCAACAAATTCGAGGAGTTGAAGGCCACGGGGCGGTTGCCGTCGCCCAAGGGCGTGGCCCTGGCCCTGATCAACCTCACCCAGCAGGAGGACTTCACCGCCGCCGAAGTCACCCATATCGTCCAGTCGGACCCCGCCCTGGCCGGTCGTCTCCTCAAGCTGGCCAATTCTTCCCGGCAGGGGGTGAGCCGGCCGGTGGTGTCCCTGTCCCAGGCGGTGATGCTGCTGGGCATCCCCATGGTGCGCAACGTCGCCCTCGGCCTGTCCCTCCTGACGGAAAACATGGAAGGCGCCTGCAAGAGCTTCGATTTCCAGCGCTTCTGGTCCCGCTCCCTGGCCTCCGCCATCTCCAACCAGTGGCTGGGCTACCGCGCCCAGACCGCCGCCGACGAGACCTTCACCTGCGGGCTGTTGTCCCAAGTGGGGCGCCTGGCTCTGGCGATTCTTTTTCCCCAGGAGTACGGCGAGGTGCTGGACCAGGCGGCGGGCAAGCCGGTGGCCGACCTGCTCAAGCTGGAGCAGGAGCGCTTCGCCATCGATCACCGCCATCTGACTTCCGCCCTGCTTCAGGACTGGGGCCTGCCGCCCCTCTTCGTGGAGGCCGTGTTCCACCACGAGGTGCCGGAGGAGGCGGAGTTCGAGGAGGGCTCCCGTCCCTACCTAATCACCCATTCTCTCCATTTCTCGGCCTATCTGGGCGAGATTTCCCAGCTCAGCGAGGAGGCGCGGCGCCGCATGCTTCCCCGTCTCTACGTGCTCGGCGCCCGCCTGGGCATGGACGCCGACGCGGTCAACCTCCTGGCCGACCAGGTGGTGGCGGAGTGGCGCGACTGGGGCGCCATCCTCCAGGTGCAGACCCACGACCTGCCGCCCTTCGCCGAAATGGCGGCAGCCATGCCGGCGGTGCCGACGGTGCTGGGGGGCAAGCAGCAGTTTCCCCTGCGCGTCCTGGTGGTGGACGACAGTCCTGCCATTCTCGCCCTGCTGGAGAAGCTGCTGACCGACATCGGCCATACCGTCGTGACCGCGGCCAACGGCCAGGAAGGCCTCGCCAAGGCCCTGGCGTGGCAGCCCCAGCTCATCATCACCGACTGGGTGATGCCGGAGATGGACGGCCTGTCCCTGTGCAAGGCCCTGCGCGAGAGCCGGGTCGGGCGCATGATGTACCTCATCATCCTTACCGTGCTGGAGGACGAGGAGAAGCTGGTGGAGGCCTTCGAGGCCGGGGCCGACGACTACATCGTCAAACCCTTCAGCGAGCGCGCCCTGAAAGCGCGGCTGCGGGCCGGCCAGCGGGTGGTGCAGCTGCAGGAGGAAATCCTCCTGGAGAGGGAGGATGTGCGCCGCTCCGCCGCCGAACTGGCGGTGACCAACCAGCGCCTGCTGGAGGCGGCCCTGACCGACTCCCTGACCCAGTTGCCCAACCGCCGCTACGGCCTGGAGCGTTTCGACGAGGAGTGGGCCGCGTCGGGCCGCCATGAGTCTCCCCTGTCCTGCATGCTGCACGACATCGACAGCTTCAAGCAGATCAACGACACCCACGGCCACGACGCTGGCGACGCGGTGCTGCGCCAAAGCGCCACCCTGATCCGGAAGGCCATCCGCAAGGAAGACGTGGTGTGCCGCCTCGGCGGCGAGGAATTCCTGGTGATCTGTCCCGCGGCCGACCTGAAATCCACCGCCCTGGCCGCCGAACGCCTGCGCCAGTCCTTCGAGAAGGCCTCCTTCGATTTTCCCGGCGGCTCCCTCAAGCTGACCGCCAGCATCGGAGTGGCGTCTCGGGATCCCGGTTTGGCGGGCCCCGAAGCCCTGCTCAAGATCGCGGACCAGGCCCTCTACACCGCCAAGCAGGCGGGGCGCAATCGGGTCGTGGTCTACACCCGCAAGTCGCCGGCCTCCGCCAAGGACAAAAGCTGAAATCCTTGCGCTGCGCATTTCATGGTCAATCTGACCATAAATTGCCGTTGAGCGCCGTGGGCTTTTGATTAAAGTATCACCCCTATGTCCAACGCATATTCGGTTTTGCGGCAGATCGGTTCCTTCCAGAAGAAGCACCTTTCCATGCTCCAGTCCCACGAGGACTACGCCATCGCCGCAGAAATCGGCTATCACCAGGAAATCGGCAAACCCCTGACCCTGAAGCAGCTGTTTCTGTTGGAGATCGCTTCGCCGGCGACGGTGCAGCGGCGCCTCAAGCGCCTGATCAATCTCGGCGTCGTGAGCAAGAAATACCGCCAGAGCGATGGCCGCATGGTCGAACTGGGGCTTTCCCCACAGACCGACCGGGCGTTCAGGAGATATGCGGACAGTATCGGCAGAAGCTTCGGCAGATCCAGAAGCGGCGGCAAGACCGCTTCGGGCGACAAGAACAAGCGGGAGGGCGAAAAAACGTGTACGGCTTAGTCAGCATTGACCGGATGGAACCGGTCTGCGGCACCTGCGCCCATTGGGACGGGGCGCGGGAGGCTCAACAGGACAAGGTCCGCGTCATCGCGGACAGCGAGGGCGTGTGCAAGCTGCTGGCCGCCCAGGGCAGGGGGTTCGTCGAGACCATCACCCTTTCCACTCGCCGCCCCGTCTGCGGCGATTGGGCGCCCTACGGGGACTGACCCCCGCTGGCGGTCAGCGACCCAGGGCCGCCATCACCCCGTCCCAGAAGCGAATGCGGGCTTCCACCGCGGCGCGAGCTGCTTCTTCCGCCTCCTTCATTTTCGCCGGATCGCCGCCGATCAGCTCGTTGAGCAGTTGCAGCGAGATGGGGCCGTGGAAATCCGCGTCCAGGTGGATGTGTCGGTTCAGGTAGTAGTGGAAGGCCGGCGCCTCCTTGTCGGTGATGCCCATGTCCTTGAGGAAGGCCCGGAACATCCCCGGAATGATGTGCTCCCGCCCCAGAGCGAAGGCCGCCGCCACCATGTGGGGCTTGCCGGTGCCGATGAAGGCGAAGGTGCTCTCCATGAACTGGTGGGAAGGCGCCGGGGCGACGCCCAGGGCCAGGGCCGCGGTGATGCCCTGCTCGGCGGCGATCTCGACGAAATTCAGCACCCCCGTCGGGTCGGCGCCGATCTCCCGCATGGCGTCGCAGTACAGCTCGAAATGACTGGCGAAGGTGGCGGAGCCGTCCGCCGCCGGCAGTCCCTGGTCGGACTCCTCCTCCAGCACCAGCTGGTTGATGAAGTAGCGCACCGAGGGATGGCCCCGGGGTTTCCACGGGTAGGTGGTGGGGGCGATCTGGTTCTGCAGGTACTTCACCACCGACATGAAATCCCACACCGAGAACACGTGGTGGCTCATGAATGCCTGCAGGTCCTCGACGGTGCGCACGGCGCCGTAGACCGGGTGGCTGTCGAGCT
>JBFXHL010000010.1:0-49910 GCA_050177075.1 Sulfuricellaceae bacterium
CGCGCACCTTGGAGGACTTGGCCATTTTGACGCGGGTGGACACATAGCCCAGGGCGCCGTTGGAGAAGTCGTAGGTGGAGCACAGGGGGTTCAGGTTGGTCTCGATGATCAGGGCGATGGAGGTGGTACCCGGAATCTTGCTCTCGATTTCCACCGGCACCACGGCGCCGTTCTCGGCGATGTCAGGAGCCTTGACCAGGATGTCCTTGCTTTCGGCGGCGCCGGCGCCGCCGATGGTTTTCAGGGCTTCGTCGAGCTTGGTGGCGGTGAAGCCGGCTTTGTTCCACTCGGCGGCCAGCACCTGGGTGGGCTTGAGCAGGCCGGCGGCCACGGCCACGGCCACGGTGCCGGCGGCGCCGGCGCCCTTGAGGAAGGTTCTGCGGAATTGATTCATGGGTTTATCCTTTATCGATAAAGATGCTTAGTCGCGGATGCTGGGAAGGGCGATGGGATAGCCGTTGCTCAGGGCGTTGAGGAAGACCTCGATGTCCGTGTAGGTCATGCTGCCCGGCTTGAGAGGCTGCACGCTCGCATTGCGGTTGCATTCGGCGAGGCGGACGTGGAGGGATTGCAGCTCATCCTTGCCACGCCAAGTAGGCCAATGGCTGGCATCTCCATAGGGCGTGGTAGGCGTTTGGCCCCGCAGGTTCTTTCCCGGCAAGACGACATGACAGGTGGCGCAGGCCATGTTGAGGCGCCCGGCCTTCAGGTTGAAGGCATACTTGCCGCGCTCGTAGGCTTCCTTGAGAGGTCCCTTGGAAACGTCGATCTTGATCGGCATGCCGTTGCTGAAGCTGCCCACATAGACCGACACGGCGCTGTTGTCGTAGCTGCCGTTCTCCAGGGTGGCGTTCTGCTTGGCGGCGCAGCGCTCGATCTGCTCCTCCAAGGCGACCACGTGGCCGGCCTCCTTGTCGTAACGGGGATAGGCAACGCGCACGCCTTTCAGGTTGCCTTTTGGGGCTCCGAGGCAGGCGGCGAATCCGCCATCCTTGTTCAATTCCTTGAATACCTCCTCGCCCCGGTCCCAGGCAACGTGGCCGCCATGGAGGCTGCTGTTGTAAGGCTCGTCGCGGTACTTCCAGTTGAGTTTCCAGTCTTCGGCAGCGTCGCCCACCATGGATTCGGGCAGCTTGCTCCGGTCTTTCCAGTAGCGGTAGGTATTGGTGAGGGTGGCGTCGCCGCTGACCTTGGGCACGTATTTGTCGTACTGGACGTGTTCCCGGTAGGGCTTGTCATCCGCGTGGGCCTGGACGGCGAAGGCGAGGCACAGCAGGACGGGTAGGGTCTTGAGGTTGATTTTCATGTTCGGTTCCTCCAGGAGTTCGGCGTTATTCGATGGATTGCAGGAAAGCGGCGACATCGCGGACTTCCTGATCCGTCAGGGCCTCGAAGGTGCCGAAGGGAGGCATGATGGTTTGGGGGTTGAAAACGCGCGGGTCGCTGATTTGCTGATAGACGTGGGCGTCGCTGTAACCGCGCTTCTTGAAGCCGAGAAGCGAAGGACCGCCGCTGCCGGGCTGGGCGTCGCCGGGCAGGGCATGGCAGGCCCAGCAGTTGCCTTTGGAGGTGTTCATGGCGATTTCCTTGCCTCGCGCAGGATCGCCGTTGAGGGGGCCGTCCAGGTCCACCTTGCGGGGTTTCGGAATGGAACGCTTGTCATCCGGGCTGAGGGTCGTCCACTTGGTCAGGTCGCGGCCGTGTTCTCCCCACTTGAGCGTGCCGCTGTTCTGCACCGGCAGGGGAAAGACGGTCTTGTTCTTGGTGTCGGGGTTGACCGTGGCGTCCGGGGGCAGGTCCGCCGCCTGAGCCACCGTGCCGGCGATGAGCGCGAGGGCGGCAAAGCCGAGGGGTTTTTTATGCATGGAATCTCCTCCTTGTTGTGTAAAAGGCGGCTCAACGCCCGCCTGGGTGGAGGAGTGCAGAAACCATGCCAGTCACGGCATGCCCCTGTTTCCTATGCAAATCAAGTGCTCCGCCGAGGCCGCGAATAGGGCGTTTCTCCTTTTTCCGACGGCGCGAATGGGGCAAAACGCCATAGCGCCGGAGCGAGCGGGTGGAGAAGCACAACCAGTTGATGCGCATCGAGGAGTATCTGGGGGATTCCGCCGTGTACGCGGGCAGGAAGGTGTTCGTGCGCTGACCGGCATGTGGAAGCGACCTCCAGATCGCGGAGCCCTTGATCGCGACCTGGAGGTCGCTCCCACTATGTGGTAATTTTCAGTTTTTCCAGTTGCAATTCCGGTATCCCATTCCGTTATGTCCACTTTGACCCTTGCTCCCGAGCGGGAAAATGCCACCGGCGCCCTTCCCTTCGATAACTATGCCTCCCTCTCCGACGAGGAGAGCCTTAGCCGCATCGCCGCCGCCAAGGCGGCCCTGGGCAAGCGGGTGGTGATTCTGGGCCACCACTACCAGCAGGACCACGTGTTCCAGTTCGCCGATTTCTCCGGCGACTCCCTCAAGCTCTCACGCAACGCGGCCGAATCCGAGGCGGAATACATTGTTTTTCTCGGCGTGCATTTCATGGCGGAGGTGGCGGATATCCTCTCCCGCCCCGACCAGGTTTCCATTCTTCCCGACCTGTCGGCGGGGTGCTCCATGGCGGACATGGCGACGCTGCCCAAAGTCAACCGCTGCTGGCGCGAACTGGCGGAGGTGCTGGATCCGGACGAGGAGGTGACGCCGGTCACCTACATCAATTCCGCCGCCGATCTGAAGGCCTTCTGCGGCGAGCACGGCGGCATCGTCTGCACCTCGAGCAACGCCGGCCGGATTCTCGACTGGTCCTTCGCCCGTCGGGGCAAGGTGCTGTTCTTCCCCGACCAGCACCTGGGCCGCAACACCGGCTACCGCATGGGCATCCCCCTGGAACGGATGGTGCTGTGGGACCCGGACCAGCCCATGGGCGGCCTGACGCCGGAGCAGATCAAGCAGGCGAAGATCATCCTGTGGAAGGGTTACTGCTCGGTGCACCAGATGTTCACCCCGCAGCAGATCACCGCCTGGCGGGCCAAGCACCCCAACGGCAAGGTGATCTCCCACCCCGAGAGCAGCTTCGAGGTGTGCCAGCTGTCCGATTTCGTCGGCTCCACCGAGTACATCATCAAGACCGTGGCCGATTCGGCGCCGGGCACCGAATGGCTGGTGGGCACCGAGCTCAACCTGGTGAACCGTCTCGCCAACCAGTACCGGAGCGAAGGCAAGACGGTGCAGTTCATGGCCACCACCGTGTGCATGTGCTCCACCATGGCACGCATCGACCCCCAGCACCTGTGCTGGGTAATGGAGAACCTGGCCGCCGGCCACGTGGTGAACCGCATCACCGTGCCGGAGCGGGAGGCCGAGCTGGCCCGGGTGGCGCTGCAAAGGATGCTCGACGCCTCCTGAGCGCTCATTGCCCTTTTTGCTTACTCTCACGGCATAAGCCTCGTCTGCTAAGCTGTAGCAGTGGGCGCTCCGCACGGGCGGGCGCAGGCAGGTGAAATACCGACGAGGCGGGGGCGATGGGGCTGTTCAAAAAGGGGCTGGGAGGGTTGCTGCTGGCGGTGGCGGTGCTGCTGGCCGGCTGCGAGCGCAACGCCGAGCCGGGATACCAGCCGCAGTACGCGACGGCGGGCAATGAGCTGGAACCCGTCTATCTCTTCGCCGTCCATCCCCTCCACAATCCGGCGCGCCTGTTCGAGATGTACCAGCCGATCCTCGACTGGATCAACGCCCGCCTTCCGGGGGCGCGCTTGCAGCTGGAGGCGTCGCGCAATTACGACGAGTTCGACAAGAAGCTCTACGCCGGCAAGTTCCAGTTCGCCCTGCCCAACCCCTACCAGACCGTCAATGCCCTCAACAAGGGTTACCACGTCATCGCCAAGATGGGGGACGACCACTTGTTCACCGGCATCATCCTGGTGCGGCGGGACAGCCGCGTCCGTGTCCCGGCCGACCTGAAGGGGAAGAAAATCTGCTACCCGGCTCCCACGGCCCTGGCGGCCACCATGATGCCCCAATACTATCTCCAGACCCACGGCCTGGACGTCAGGCGGGACGTGACGAACCTCTATGTGGGCTCTCAGGAGTCCTCCATCATGAACGTCTATCTCGGCAACGTGGCCGCCGGGGCGACCTGGCCGCTGCCGTGGCGGCAGTTCCAGCGGGAGTAGCCGGACAAGGCGGCGGAGCTGATGGTCAAGTGGGAAACCGAACCCCTGGTCAACAATGGCGTCGTCGCCCGCGACGACGTCCCCCCCGCCCTGGCGAAGCAGGTGGCCGGGCTCCTCGCGGCCCTGCACGAAAGCCCGGAGGGGCAAGCGATGCTGGCCAAGCTTTCCCTGTCCCGCTTCGAGTTGGCGACGGACCGGGATTACGACAAGGTGGCCGCTTTTGTGGCGAGGTATCGCCAGGCGGTGGGAACCGATGAGAAATAGAGGCGTCGAGCTTGTCCATGACTGAGCAAGAAACGGCCCGCGTCCCCTTTGGGCGGCGCTCCATCAAATGGCGCATGGCCCTGGTCGTGGCCCTTGTCATCAGCCTGCTGAGCGCCGTGGGGGTGACTTTCCACGTTTGGGAAGAAGGCCGGGCCCTGGAGAGGGGCCAGCTTGCGCAGGCCGAGGCCTTGTCCCGCACCCTGGCGGTGAACAGCGTTTCCTGGGTGTTGGCGGACGATGTCGCGGGCCTGGGCGAGGTGGTGCAGTCCCTGTCCCATTACCCCGAACTCCGTTACGCCATGGTGGTCTCGCCGTCCGGCAGGGTGCTGGCCCATAGCCTTGTCGGCATGACGGGCAAGCAAGTGATCGACCCGGCCAGCCTGGCCCTGCTGAACAGCCCCGCCATGCCGCAAATCGTGGCGAACGACAGGGAGAGCGTGGATGTGGCCGTTCCCGTCCTGGCGGGCGGTCGCCTCCTGGCCTGGGCCAGAGTGGCCCTGAAAAAGGACAGCATCTACGCCAGCCAGAAGAAAATGGCCCGGGAGGGGGCGCTGTTCGTGGCGGCGGCGGTCATGGTCTCCATTCTGCTGGGAGTCGGCTTGAGCAGCCGCATCACCCGGGACATCGGGACGCTGTCCGAGGTGGCGGAGCTCATCCGCCGCGGACGCCGCGACGTGCGCGTGACGTTCAGCCGGGATGACGAAATCGGCCGCCTGGGCGAAGACCTCAACGCCATGCTGGATACCCTGGCAGCAAAGGAACGGAATCTCCTCGACGCCCAGCAGATCGCGCACCTGGGTCATTGGGAGCTGGATTTGGCGACCAACAAGCTGCACTGGTCCGAGGAGGTTTTCCGCATCTTCGAAATCGACCCCGCGCGCTTTCCCGCCTCCTACGAGGCCTTCATGGGGGGGGTCCACCCCGACGACCGGGAGAAGGTGGACCGGGCCTATCGCCTGTCCATCGAAAACCATGCGCCCTACAAAGTCGTGCATCGCCTGCTGTTTCCCGACGGCCGGGTGAAATATGTCCAGGAGCGGGGGATCACCCAGTTCGATGGGAAGGGCGTGCCCATGCGTTCCCTCGGGACCATCCAGGACATCACCGAGCGGGTGCTGATCGAACAGCGGCTCGAAAAGGAAATGCTGCGCTACCGCACCCTGCTGCGCACCATGCGGGACGGTCTGTGCGTGTTGGACGAAAACGGCAAGGTGGTGGAAGCCAACCGGGCCTTCGCCGACATGCTGGGCTATTCCGAGGCGGAAATTGCGTCTCTCTCGGTGAGCGACTGGAACGCCCAGTGGGACAGGGAGGGGGCGCTGGCGAAAGTCGGGCAGCTGATGGCGAGGAGCGAGGCCTTCGAGACCCTGCATCGCCGCAAGGACGGCACCACCTATCCCGCCGAGGTCAGCGCCACGCCCATGGTTATCGAGGGGCGGCCGCTGCTTTTCAGCGTCATTCGCGACATCAGCGAGCGCAAGCGGGCCGAGGAGGCTTTGCGGGCCCTCAACGCCTCCCTCGAGGAAAGGGTGAGGGAAGAGGTGGAGAAGAGCATGCGCCAGGAGCGGACGCTGATCCAGCAGTCCCGCCTCGCCGCCCTGGGGGAGCTGGTGCATCACATTTCCCACCATTGGCGCCAGCCCCTGAATGCCCTGGGATTGGTCCTGGCCAATATCGAGGATGCCTATCGCTTCAATGAACTGGACGCAGCGGCCCTCCATGATTATGTTCGGCGCGGCAATGCCCTGCTGCAGGGCATGTCGGCCACCATCGACAATTTCCGCAACTTCTTCCAGCCGGATTCCGGCCTGCAGCCGGTGGATGTGGGAAAGGCCGTGCGGGAGGTGGTCGACTTGGTGGGCGAAAGCTACCGCAGCGCCGATGTGGCGGTGTCCGTCGCCGGGGAGGAGAGCGCCATGGCGGAGATTTACCCGAACGAGTTTTTCCAGGTGCTGCTGAACCTGCTGACCAATTCTCGGGAGGCGATACGTTCCCGCGGCGTGGAACAGGGGCGCGTGACGATCTCGCTGCACGCGGCGGAAGGGAAGCTGACCGTGCGCGTGGAGGACAACGGCGGCGGCATTTCCGATGCGGTGGCCGAACGGATATTCGACCCCTATTTCACCACCAAGGAAAACGGCACCGGCCTGGGGTTGTACATTGCGCGCACGATCCTGGAAAAAATGGGCGGGAAGATCGCCGTGGCCAACGGCGAGGCCGGGTTGCGGGTCGATGTCACCCTCCCCCTGTTGCCGGCATGAGGGCCGGCGAAAAATAAAAATCGCCCCCCTCCCCACGGGGGCCGTCCTTTTGGCAGAATGACACCTGAACGCTCGCTTCTCGGACAACGATGACCCACCGCATCCTTCACGTCGCCACCTACAACATCCACAAGGGGTTTTCCCACTTCAACCTGCGCCTGGTCTTGCACGACCTGAAGGAGCAGCTGCACATCATGCGTCCCGACGTGCTGTTCCTGCAGGAGGTTCAGGGCACCCATTCCCGCCACGCCAAGCGCCACGCCCACTGGCCGGACAAATCCCAGTACGAATTCCTCGCCACCGAGGTCTATACCGACTTCGCCTACGGCAAGAACGCCGTCTACCCCGAAGGCCACCACGGCAACGCCATCCTGTCCCGTTTTCCCATCGTCAATTGGGAGAACGAGGACGTTTCGGCCCACCCCTTCGAGCAGCGGGGCATGCTCCATTGCGAGATCGCCGTGCCGGGCTGGGACCAGCATCTGCATTGCATCAACGTCCACCTGGCCCTTTTCGCCCAGGGGCGGCGCAAGCAGTTCACCGCCATCAAGGACCGCATCGCCCGCATGGTGCCGGAGGACGCCCCCCTCATCATCGCCGGGGACTTCAACGACTGGCGGGCGGAAGCCTGCCACATGCTGGCCGGGGAACTGGACCTGAAAGAGGCCTTCGGCCTCGCCCAGGGGGCGCCGGCCCGCAGCTTCCCTTCGGCGCTGCCCCTGTTCCGCCTGGACCGCATCTACCTGCGCGGCTTCGAGGTGAAGAAAGCCGAGGTGCATAGCGGCGAACCCTGGTCGAAAATCTCCGACCACGCGGCCTTGTCCGCTGTCCTGGCGCGGCTATGAGGCGGTTCCTTTCCGGCAACCGCGTCACCCTGCTGCGCAGCGGCACCGAATTTTTCCCCGCCCTGGTCGCAGCCATCGAAGGGGCCGAACGGGAAATCCACCTGGAAACCTACATTTTCGCCGACGACGAAACCGGACGGCGGGTGGCGGCTGCCCTGTCGCGGGCTGCCCGGCGAGGAGTGGCAGTGCGGGTGCTGATCGACGGTTTCGGTTCCCGCAAGTACCTCGGCGGCCTGGGTCGGGACATGGAGGCCGCCGGGGTCCAGGTCCTGTTCTACCGCCCCGAGTTGGGGGGCATCCGCCTCAAGCGCCACCGCCTGCGCCGCCTCCACCGCAAGATCGCCCTCGTCGACAACCGGACCGCCTTCGTCGGCGGCATCAACATCATCGACGACCTGGACACGCCGGGCCAGATTCCGCCCCGCTACGACTACGCGGTGCAGGTGGAAGGCCCACTCACCGCGCGGATCGGCAAGACATTGCGCCACGTGTGGACCCTGGTTTCCTGGTCCCAGTTGCGCCGCCACGGTTACGCGGACCGGCAGGAGAGGCGCCGGCCGCAGCGGGCCGGGAACATGCGGGCCCTGTTCCTGATCCGGGACAACATCCGTCATCGGCGCGATATCGAGGAGGCCTACCTGGAAGCCATCGCCGGCGCGAAGGAAGAAATCGTCATCGCCATCGCCTATTTTCTCCCCGGCACCCATTTCCGGCGCGCCCTGGTGGAAGCGGTGGCGCGGGGGGTGAGGGTGGTGCTGATTCTCCAGGGGCGGGTGGAGTACATTCTGCTCCATTACGCCAGCCGGGCCCTTTACGGCCAGTTGCTGGACGGCGGCGTGGAAATCCACGAGTACCACAAGGGCTTCCTCCACGCCAAGGTGGCGGTGATAGATGGCCGCTGGGCCACCGTCGGCTCCTCCAATATCGACCCCTTCTCGCTCCTGCTGGCCCGGGAAGCCAACGTGGTGGTGGACGACAGCGGCTTCGCCACGGAATTGCGGGACAGTCTGGAAAATGCCCGGCTGTGCTGCTGCCGCCGGGTATCCCCCCGGGACTGGCGGCACCAGCCCCTCCACCGCCGCTTCCTGGCCTGGGCGGCCTACGGCTTGGCCCGTTTCTTCATGGGCGTGGCGGGGTATTCCCGCAAGTACGACGAGACGTGACGCCGGGTTGGCGGCTCGTGCTGGATCGGGCGCTTAGGGAAACGCTGAACAAATGGCTGTGCGGGCGAATCGCTGCGTTGCACGGCGCTCGCTCCCTTGCCTATCTCCTCGATATGTCTCGGCCGTTGCGCGCCGTGGACCTTGCGCTTCATCCCGCTCGCCGATTTCTTCAGCGTTTCCTTAGCTCGCCACCCGGTTGCGGCCGGCCTGCTTGGCTCGGTACATGGCTTCGTCGGCCTGCTTGAGCAGGGCCTCGGCGGAGGGCTGCTGGCGGGAGTGGGCGGCGGCGCCGAGGCTGATGGTGAGGCGGAAGAGGTTGTCGGGCAGGCCGAAGGAGGCCGCGGCGGCGGCCGCGCGGATCCGTTCCCCCAGTTGCAGGGCGGCCTCCAGGCCGGTGGCGGGGCAGATGACGCAGAATTCCTCGCCGCCGTAGCGGAACACCACGTCTTCCCTGCGGGTGGTTTGAAGCAGGACCTCCGCCAGTTGTTGCAGCACCCGGTCTCCGATGTCGTGGCCGTGGCGGTCGTTGACCTCCTTGAAGTGATCGATGTCGACCATCAGACAGGCCAAGGGCAGGCCGCTGTGGGCGGCGAAGGCCCACTCCTGGGCCAGCCGATCGAGACCGTAGCGCCGGTTGGGCAGGCGGGTGAGGGGGTCGGTGAGGGCTTCCTGGAGCAGGCGCCGATTGGTGTGGGCCCACTCGTCCGCCGAGCGCAGGGAGCTTTCCCGCTCGATCTGGATTTCCTCCTGCAGGTGCAGCACCCGCTGGGCGGACAGGATGCGGGCGAGGAGGGCCTTGGCGCCGAAGGGTTTGAACAGGTAATCGTCCGTGCCGGCGTCGAAGACCTCTGGCAGCTGTTCTTCCTGGGACGGGGAGAGGAGGGCGATCAGATAAGCCTTTTGCCCCTTCTCGCGCCGCCGCAGGGCCCGGATCAGAGCCGGGGCTTCCATCTCGGGGGGGTGCCAGTCGCAGACGGCGAGTTGCGGATAGGCCTCATCATGCTGGCGCAGCGTTTCCTCCAGGCTGCCGGCGGCCACCACGCGGTGGCCGGCGTCGGTCAGGGCGGTTTTGATCTGTTCCCGCAGGGTTTCGTCGGGACTGGCGACCAGAATCCGCATCGGGAAGGTGGTGAGGGGCGCTTCGTCAGGCCGCAGGCTGGGCAGGGGCGGCCCGGTGGCAGCCATTTCCGCCATGGGGGGCAGGGAACGGGTGGGCACGTTGAGCACTTTTCCCCATTCCTGCCATTCCGTCACCACCTCATCGAACAAGTCGGCCACCCCGTCCCGCTCCAGGCCGAGCTGGGCCCCCAGGTGGTAGAGGTCGGGCAGCAGGTGCCAGCGCTCCGGTTCGTCCGCCATGCAGGCGCGGCCCAGGACGGCGGCGAAATGCAAGGCCTGGGTCAGCACCTGGGCCCGGGAGCCCATGGGGAAATCCGCCCCCGCCGGGTCCTCGTGGTGGTAGACCGCGTCGATGAAGATGGCCGGCAATCCCCAGTCGTCGAGGAGGGCGGCGGTCAATTCCCGGTGGTCCATGCCGAAGCGCTCGGCCTCCAGGGGGAGCAGGGCCGCCGGCGGCTGATCGCGGGCGGCGACGAGGATTTCCCCGTATTCCTCCGGAAACAGGGTGGCCAGGGCCAGGCTTCCCACCCCGGACAGCAGGCCGCAGGTGAAGCTTTCCTCGGAGGCGCTCTGGGCCTGGGCGGCGACGGCCTGGGCGGCGATGGCGGTGGCCAGGGAGCGGGACCAGAAGGCCTGGTAGTCGAAGGCCGGGCATTTGCCGCTGGCGTGGTCGCTGATGAGGGAGAAGCCCAGCACCAGCTGCCGCACCCGGAAGATGCCGAGAAGAATCACCGCCCGTCCGATGGAGACGATGGGCCGGCCACTGCGATGGGCGGTGTTGGCGAACTTGAGCAGGCGCCCGGCAATGGCCGGGTCGGAGCGGATCAGGTGGGTGATGTCGTCCAGGGACGCTTCGTCCCGCTGGGTCAGGTCGATGATGGCAAAAGCCACGCCTTTCGGGGAGGGCAGCCTGCCCGTGGCCTTGAACTGTTCGAAGCACTCCCGCTTGGCGTGGATCATGGGGATATGGAAATGTCATTTAAGGTAATCTCATTTAAGTATGTTTTCCCCGTCGAATCAAATGCTTTCTCCAATCCTGCGAAGAGGCGGCTTAACCCGCGCTGAGGGGAGATGGTAAAATGGCCCGCTTTCAATCGTTTATCCGAGGTAATCATGGCCGGCCACAGCAAATGGGCGAACATCCAGCACCGCAAGGGGCGCCAGGACGCCAAGCGCGGCAAAATCTTCACCCGTCTGATCAAGGAAATCACCGTCGCTGCCAAGATGGGCGGCGGCGACGCCAATTCCAACCCCCGTCTCCGCCTCGCCATCGACAAGGCGAAGGAAAACAACATGCCCGGGGACAATATCGAGCGCGCCATCAAGCGCGGCACCGGCGAACTGGAAGGCGTCACCTACGAGGAGGTGCGCTACGAGGGCTACGGTCCCGGCGGCGCGGCGGTGATGGTGGACTGCCTCACCGACAACCGCACCCGCACCGTGGCCGAAGTGCGCCACGCCTTCAGCAAACACGGCGGCAACATGGGCACCGACGGCTGCGTGGCCTTCCAGTTCAAGCACTGCGGCCAGCTCATGTTCGCTCCCGGCACCGACGAGGACAAGCTGATGGAGGCCGCCCTGGAAGCGGGCGCGGAGGACGTCATCACCAACGACGACGGCTCCCTGGAAGTGGTCACCGGCCCCTACGAGTTCAGCGCGGTCAAGGAAGGCCTGGAAAAAGCCGGCTTCAAGGCCGAATTCGGCGAAGTGACCATGAAGCCCAGCAACGACACCGAGTTGGCCGGCGACGACGCGGTGAAAATGCAGAAGCTCCTGGACGCCCTGGAGAATCTGGACGACGTGCAGGAGGTTTACACCTCCGCCGTGATGAGCGAGGAATAAATGCCAGTGCTGGGGGAGGCGCGAGCCAAGGAGCTGGCGCGGGAATGGGTCGGGGCGTGGAACGCCCACGATCTCGACGCCATTCTGTCCCACTACGGGGAAGATGTCGTGTTTTCCTCCCCCTTCGTGGTCAAGCTGACCGGCGACCCGTCGGGGACCCTTCGCGGCAAGGCGGCCTTGCGGGAATATTTCAGCCGCGGCCTGGCGGCCTATCCCGACCTGCGTTTCGAGCTGCTCCGGGTCCTGAGCGGCGTGGACAGCGTCACCCTCTGCTATCGCAGCGTCAACGGCCTCCATGCGGCAGAGACCATGCAGGTGGGCGAAGATGGTCTGGTATGTCGGGCGTGGGCCCATTACGGGGCCGGGGACTGAGGGACGGTGCGCATCCTCGGTATCGATCCCGGCTGGCGGGTGACCGGTTTTAGCTCCGACATAACCTGCCACGGCAGGTTGGTCTGCACGGAAACCGGCCACCACTATGGTTTACCCGGAGAGGGGCTGCCTTGAGAATTCTTGGGATCGATCCAGGTCTGCGGGTGACCGGTTTTGGCGTCATCGAGCGCCACGGGGCCAAGCTCGTCTACGTCGGCAGCGGCTGCATCCGCACCCCCGAGGGAACGCTGCCGGAGCGCCTGAAGGTGATCCTGGCCGGGGTGGGGGAGGTGATCGGCCAGTACCGCCCGGAACAGGTGGCGGTGGAGGAGGTGTTCGTCAACGTCAACCCCAAGTCCACCCTGCTCCTCGGCCAAGCCCGGGGGGCGGCCATATCCGGCGCGGTGCTGCGCGACCTGCCGGTGGCGGAATACACCGCTCTCCAGGTGAAGCAGGCGGTGGTGGGCAACGGCCACGCCGCCAAGGAGCAGGTGCAGGAGATGGTGCGGCGCCTGCTCGATCTGGAAGGCAGGCTCCAGGCCGACGCCGCCGACGCCCTGGCCTGCGCCATCTGCCATGCCCACGCCGGGCGGGGCCTGGGGCGGTTGGCTTCCGCCGGCCTGCGGGTGCGCCGCGGACGGCTGGTGTGAGAGTGATATACTGAGGTCCATCTTGATACCGGGAGCCCCCATGCCGGCCGCCGAACCTACTCTGGAAAGACTGCAAAACCCGCTTCTGCGCTATTTCCTCGCCACCCGGCCGGCCTTCCTCTCCGTTACCTTCATCGCCTGCCTGATCGGTCTGGCCACCGCCTACGCCGGCGGGGTGACGATCAATGTCCCGGCCGCCCTGGCGACGGTGGTGTTCGCCCTGGTGGCCCACGCCGGGGTGAACGTCCTCAACGATTACTACGACGCCCTCAACGGCACCGATGCCGCCAATACCGACCGCCTTTTCCCCTTCACCGGCGGCAGCCGCTTCATCCAGAACGGCGTCCTGAGCAAGGGGGAAACGGCGGTATTTGGTTTCGCCCTGTTCGGGATGGTGATGCTGGCGGGGATGTGGCTCATGTCGGTGTCCGCCGACGGCCTGTTCTGGGTTGGCGCGGCGGGTTTGTTCATCGGCTGGGCCTATTCCGCGCCCCCCCTCAAGCTCAACAGCCGCGGGGTGGGCGAGCTGTGCGTGGCGGCCGGTTTCCTTCTCATCGCCGTGGGGGCCGACTACGTCCAGCGCCGCGGCTTTTCCTGGGAACCGGTGGCGGCCTGCCTGCCCTTCGCCCTGCTGGTGACCAACTTGCTCTATATCAACCAGTTCCCCGACTGCAAGGCCGACGGTGCCGCCGGCAAGCGCACGGTAATCGTGCGCCTGGGGCCGGCCCGGGCGGCCAAGGGCTACCTGCTGATCGGCGCCGCCGCCTACGGCTGGCTCCTCGTCGCCGTGGCCGCCGGCCTTCTGCCCTGGCCGGTGCTGGCGGCCTTGCCGCCGGCATTGTTCACTTTCCGTGCCGGCCGCGTCCTGCTGCGCCATGCCGCGGAGCCGGCCGGGCTGCTGCCGGGCATCCAGATGACCATTCTCGGCGCCGTGGCCCACGGTACCTTGCTGGCGGCGGGCCTGGCCCTGGGAGCATGGCTGTGATCGGGCGCCTGAGCGGCACGCTGCTGGAGAAGCACCCGCCCCAGGTGCTGGTGGACGTGGGCGGTGTCGGCTACGAGGTGGACGTGCCCATGAGCACCTTCTACCAGCTGCCGCCCCTGGGGGAGAAGGTCACCCTGCGCACCCAGCTCATCGTGCGGGAGGACGCCCACCTGCTCTACGGCTTTCTGACCGACAACGAGCGCTTCACCTTCCGCCAGCTGCTGAAGATCAACGGCGTCGGCGCCAAGCTGGCCCTGGCTATCCTCTCCGGCCTCAGCGTGGACGAGCTGGCCCTGGCGGTCACGGCCCAGGACGCGGGGCGCTTGACCAAGATTCCCGGCATCGGCAAGAAGACCGCCGAGCGCCTGCTGCTGGAACTGAAGGACAAGCTTTCCGCCGGCGAAGCCAGCGCCGCCCTGCTCGGCGGCGGTCCCGCCCACGCCGCGCCGGTGGGCAGCGATACCCTGAATGCCCTCCTGGCGCTGGGGTACAATGACAAGGAAGCCCGCGGGGCCGTGGCCAGACTGCCCGCCGACCTGCCCCTGGAGGACAGCATCCGCCAGGCCCTCAAGCTCCTCGCCAAAGCATGATTGAATCCGACCGCCTCATCGCCCCCACCTCCCAGTCCGCCCAGGAGGAAGCCCTGGAGCGCGCCCTGCGCCCCAAGCTGCTGGACGAGTACGTGGGCCAGGAGAAGGTGCGGGGGCAACTGTCCATTTTCATCGAGGCCGCCCGGCGCCGGGGCGAGGCCCTGGACCATGTGCTGCTGTTCGGCCCGCCGGGTCTGGGCAAGACCACCCTGGCCCACATCATCGCCCGGGAGATGGGGGTCAACCTGAAGCAGACCTCCGGTCCGGTGCTGGAGCGGGCGGGGGACCTGGCCGCCATGCTGACCAACCTGGAACCCAACGACGTCCTGTTCATCGACGAAATCCACCGCTTGAGCCCGGTGGTGGAGGAAATCCTCTACCCGGCCCTGGAGGACTACCAGATCGACATCATGATCGGCGAAGGGCCCGCCGCCCGCTCGGTGAAGCTGGACCTGCCGCCCTTCACCCTGGTGGGAGCCACCACCCGCGCCGGCATGTTGACCAACCCCCTCCGCGACCGCTTCGGCATCGTCGCCCGGCTGGAGTTCTACACCGAGATGGAGATGCTGCGCATCGTCCAGCGCTCGGCGGCTCTCCTCGGGGTGGAGCTGGCCGACGAAGGCGCCATGGAAGTGGCGCGCCGTTCCCGCGGCACCCCCCGCATCGCCAACCGCCTCCTGCGCCGGGTGCGGGACTACGCCGAGGTGCGGGCGGAGGGGCGGGTGAGCCGGGAGGTGGCCGACGCCGCCCTGACCATGCTCGACGTGGACGTCCGCGGCCTCGACGTCATGGACCGCAAGCTGCTCCTGACCGTGCTGCAGAAATTCGCCGGCGGTCCGGTGGGGGTGGAGAACCTGGCCGCCGCCATCGGCGAGGCCCGGGACACCATCGAGGACGTGCTGGAGCCCTATCTCATCCAGCAGGGCTACCTGATGCGCACGCCCCGGGGGCGGGTGGCGACTCCCATCGCCTACCGCCACTTCGGCCTTGCCGCCCCGGAGCAGAGTCCCACCCCCAGTCTGTGGGACGAAAGCCAGTAGGCCGTCAGATGTCTGTAAGAATGGCCCGTTATCATGCCGCGCCAGTACCCGGAGGTGGTCGTGGAGAATGATGGCCAGTTCGCCTGGCCGGAGCGGGACAATTACGAGGACACCGACTCCGGCGGCGTGGTCGATTCCGCCAACTACCTCAAGTTCATGGCGCGGGGCCGCACCGAGTGGCTGCGGGCCCACGGATTCGAGCAGACGGAAGTGGCGCGGGATTACGGCGTCATTTTTGTGGTGCGCAAGGTGCTGGTAGAATACCTGCGCCCCGCCCAGTTCAACGACTTATTGCGGGTGACGGTGAAGCCGGTGGAGATCGGCCGCGTCAAAATCGATTTCGAACAGACGGTGGAACGGGAAGGGGTGCTGGTGAAGGGGCATGTCCAGATCGCCTGCGTCACCGCCGACGGCTTCAAACCGGTGGCGATTCCCGCCGCCATCAAGGATAAACTGAGTTTAACGACACCATGGAACTGACCCAAGATCTGTCCTTCGTCCATCTCATCGCCACCGCCAGCGTCGTGGTGCAGGCGGTGATGCTCCTGCTCCTGGCCGCGTCGATGATGTCCTGGTGGTACATCTTCGGCAAGTATTTCGCCATCGGCCTCGCCCGGGATCAGGCCAACAAGTTCGAGGACGAGTTCTGGAGCGGCGGCGACCTCAATGCCCTGTACCAGCGCGCTTCCAGCGGCCGCCATACCCCGGCGGGGATGGAGAAGATTTTCGAGGCGGGCTTCCGCGAGTTCAACAAGCTCAAGCGCCAGGGCGGCACCCAGGTGAGCGCGGTGATGGACGGCACCCGCCGCGCCATGCACGCCGCCTTCCGCCGCGAACTGGATGCCCTCGAGGCTCATTTGGCCTTTCTCGCCACCGTGGGTTCGGTATCGCCCTACATTGGCCTGTTCGGCACCGTGTGGGGGATCATGAACGCCTTTCGCAGCCTGTCCAACGTGGGGCAGGCCACCCTGGCCCACGTGGCCCCGGGCATCGCCGAGGCCCTCATCGCCACGGCCGTGGGCCTGTTCGCCGCCATCCCGGCGGTGATCGCCTACAACCGCTTCTCCCACGACGTGGACCGGCTGGCCAACCGCTTCGAAAGCTTCATGGAAGAATTCTCCAACATCCTCCAGCGCCAGGCGGGATAAGCCATGCAGCGTCGGCAGCGCAAGTTCATGAACCAGATCAACGTCGTGCCCTACATCGACGTGATGCTGGTGCTGCTCGTCATCTTCATGGTCACGGCGCCCCTCATCAACCCCGGCCAGATCGAGCTGCCCCAGGTGGGGCAGGCCCTCAAGCCGCCGGTGGCGCCCCTGGAGGTGACCATCAAGAAGGACCAGAGCCTGCTGCTGCGGGACTTGGCGAACAACGGCAGCCAGTTCAAGGTGAGCTTCGACGAGCTGGTGGACGCGGTGCGCGGCAAGCAGGACAAGAACCCGGACCAGCCGGTGGTGATCGCGGCGGACAAGGACGTGCGCTACGAGGAAGTGCTGAAGGTGATGGACGTGCTGCAGCGCAATCAGGTGAAAAAGGTCGGGCTCCTCGCCAAGCCGGCCCAGGGATGATGCGGGAACAGCGGCAGGAGCCCCATAAGGTTCTCTCCGGCGCCTTGTCGGTGGTGGTGCACCTGGTCCTGCTGGGGGTGCTGATCTACGGCGTGAGCTGGCAGAACCGCGAGGCGGGGCCGGTGCAGGCCGAGTTGTGGAGCGATTTGCCGGGGCCCCAGGCTCCGGCGAAGCCGGTTCCTCCGCCTCCGCCGGAGCCCGAGAGCAAGCCCGAACCGCCCAAACCGGAGCCGAAACCCGAACCGAAACCGGCGCCCCAGCCCAAGGCTGAGCCGACGCCCAGCAAGGCCGATATCGAATTGAAGGCGAAAAAGCTGGAAGAGGAAAAGAAAAAGCAGGAGCAGCAGAAGCGCGAAGAAGAAAAGAAAAAACAGGACGAGGACGCCAAACGCAAGCAGGACGAGGCGAAGCGCAAGGAGCAGGAGCGGGCCCGCCAGGAGAAGACGGCCCAGGCCGCCGCTGACGCCGCCCGTGCCGCCCAGCAGGCGGCCCAGGCCAAGGTGATCGGCGACTACACCGACCGCATCCGGGCGAAGATCAAGCGCTTCGTGGTGCTGCCGCCGAATTTGAGCGGGAACCCCCAGGCGGAGTTCGATGTCACTCTCATGCCCACGGGGGAGGTGCTGACGGTGCGGCTGACCCGTTCCAGCGGTCTGCCTGCTTACGACAGCGCGGTGGAGCGGGCCATCTACAAGGCCCAGCCCCTGCCCCTGCCACCGGACCCGGGGCTGTTCGGACAGTTCCGGGAGTTGCATTTGAAGTTCAGGCCCAACGAATAAGAGCCTGTTTCAGTAGGTGTCGTACCCCGCGCCATAACCATTTGGGGGTACAGTGCTAGGCGCGAGCCGCGCGGTTTGGTCATTCCAAACGAACGGCGAGCAACAACGCAATGTGCCCCAAATGGTTATGGCCCTGCGGGTTGCGGCGAGAAAGGGCGTCTGCGTTGTCGCGCGGCCACCCCGTTCTCGCCGCAACGCGGGGGCGCGGAACCTACTGAAATAGGCTCATGGGGAATGGAATGAAACGACTGTTCACTTTTCAATACGCTGTCCGCCACTGGCTGCAAGGCTTGGCGGTGCTGGCGTTGTTTGCCGCCGGCGGTGCCCAGGCGGCCCTGACCATCGACATCGTCGGCAGCGGCGCGACCCAGATTCCCGTCGCCATCGTGCCCTTCGCCCAGGAGGCCATGCTTTCCCAGAGCATCACTGGGGTGGTGGGGGCGGACCTGACCCGCAGCGGCCTGTTCAAGATGGTGGACACGGCGGGCATCACGCCGCCGCCGAGCCAGCCCAACGAGGTGCGCTATCCCGACTTCCGCAGCCGCGGCGCCGACGCCATCGTCATCGGCTCCGTGGCGACCCAGCCGGACGGCCGGCTGAACGTGCAGTTCCGCCTCCTGGACGCGGCCCGTCAGACCCAGTTGCTGGGCCTCTCCTATACCATCGCGCCGACCCAGCTGCGCCAGACGGCCCACCGCATCGCCGACGCCGTCTACGAAAAGCTCACCGGCGACGTGGGGGTGTTCAGCACCAAGATCGCCTACATCCTCAAGCGCGGCAAGCGCTACGAGCTGCAGGTGGCCGACGCCGACGGCTACGGGCCCCAGACGGTGCTGGCGTCCAACGAGCCCATCATCTCTCCCGCCTGGTCGGCGGACGGCAGCAAGCTGGCCTACGTCTCCTTCGAGCAGAAGAAGCCCATCGTTTACATCCAGAACCTGGCCAACGGCCAGCGTAGGGTGCTGGCTGCCTTCAAGGGCAACAACAGCGCCCCGGCCTGGTCGCCCGACGGCAGCCGGTTGGCGGTGGTGCTGACCCTGGAGGGGCATTCCCAGATTTACTCCCTCAACGCCGACGGCTCCGGCTTGAAGCGCCTGACCAACAGTCCCCTGGTGGATACGGAGCCCAATTTCTCCCCCGACGGCCAGTGGATCATCTTTACCTCCGACCGCAGCGGCGGGCCGCAGATCTACCGCATGCCCGCCAGCGGCGGCAGCGCCACCCGCCTGACCTTCGAGGGCAGCTACAACGTGACGCCGCGCTACGCCCCGGACGGCAAGAGCTTCGCCTTCATCCAGCGCAGCAACGGCAGCTTCAACGTGGCGGTGCAGGATTTCGCCACTGGCCAGGTGCAGGTGCTGACGGACACCAAGCTGGACGAATCGCCCAGCTTCGCTCCCAACGGCAAGATGATTCTCTACGCCACCGAGATACGCGGTCGTGGCACGCTGGCGGCGGTGTCCAGCGACGGCCGGGTGAAGCAGCGTCTGTCGGAAATGTCCGGCGATGTGCGGGAACCGGCGTGGGGGCCGCTGGTCAAATAGCGGTTTGAAGTTTTTTTGAACGCGGGGCCTCCGGCAAGAGGAGGGGGATGCTCTGCTCCACTTTTGTTAATACAAGGAGATTGGCATGAAAAAACTGATGTTGAGCGTGGTGGTGCTGGGCTTGCTGGCCGGTTGCGCCAGCCAGGGCACGAAGGACAAGGCCGTGGTGGAAGAGCGCGGTACCGGCGCGACGACCGCCGGCATGGAAGACAAGGGCGTGGGCATGGACCCCCTGCACGACCCGAACAACATCCTGTCCAAGCGCAGCGTCTATTTCGACTTCGACAAGTACGACGTCAAGGACGAGTACAAGCCCCTGGTGGAAGCCCACGCCAAGTACCTGAGCGGGAACAAGGCCGCCAACGTGGTGCTCCAGGGCAACGCCGACGAGCGCGGCAGCCGCGAGTACAACCTGGCCCTGGGGCAGCGTCGCGCCGAGGCCGTGAAGAAGATGATGAACGTCCTGGGCGTGAGCGACAGCCAGATGGAAACCGTCAGCTTCGGCGAAGAGAAGCCCGTGGCCGAGTGTCATGAGGAGTCCTGCTGGTCTCAGAACCGCCGCACCGACATCGTCTACAAGGGCGAGTAAGCGCGATGAAAAAGGCGGCCCTGCTGTGTTTGTTGCCGTTGTGGGCGAGCGGGGCCGCCCACGCCGGTCTGTTTTCCGACGACGAGGCCCGGGAGAATCTCAAGGTCCTTCAGGACCGGGTGACCAAGCTGGAGACTCAGGTCAACGACAAGGGCATGGTGGAGTTGTTGAGCCAGATCGACGCCCTGAAGAACGAGATCACCCAGCTGCGCGGCCAGCTGGAAGTGCTGAACCACGATATGGAAGTGACCCAGAAGCGGCAGAAGGATCTCTACGTCGATTTGGACACCCGTCTGCGCTTGCTGGAAAAGCCCGCGCCGGCCACCGAGCCGGCTCCCGCGCCGGAGCCCGAGACCAAGGGCAAGAAAGGCAAGAAGGGAGAGAAGGCCGACAAGGCTGAAAAGGCGGACAAGAAAACCGGCCGCGAATCCCAGGCTGCCGCCGCCGACCCGTCGGCGGAGAGCAGCGCCTACCAAGCCGCCCTCGACCGCTTCAAGGCGGGGGATTACCAGGGGGCTGCCGCGGCATTCCAGAGTTTTGTCGATACCTACCCCAAGAGCGCCCAGGCGCCCGCCGCCCAGTACTGGATCGGCAACTCCTACTACAATCTGCGGGACTTCAACGGGGCCGTGGCCGCCCAGCAGAAACTGATCGCCCAGTACCCCGGCAGCGGGAAGGTCCCCGACGCCATGCTCAACATGGCCAGCAGCCAGCAGGGGCTCGGCGACGAAACGGCGGCGCGGAAGACCCTCGAAGAACTGGTGGCCAAGTACCCGGTGAGCAACGCCGCCGAACTGGCGAAGAAGCGCCTGGCGGCCTCCAAACCGTGATCCCGGCCCACGGCGACCTCAAGCTGCGGGTCAGCGAGATTTTCTATTCCCTCCAGGGGGAGACCAGCCGCACCGGGTTGCCGACGGTGTTCGTGCGCCTCACCGGCTGCCCCCTGCGCTGCGGCTACTGCGACACCGATTACGCCTTTCAGGGCGGGGAGACCTTGAGTCTGGCGGAAATCCTGCGCCGGGTGGGAGACTATTGCCCCCATTACGTCACCGTCACCGGCGGCGAGCCCCTGGCGCAGAAGAACTGCCTGCCGCTCCTGGCGGACCTGTGCGACGCGGGGTTTTCCGTGTCCCTGGAGACCGGCGGCGCCCTGGATATTTCCGGCGTCGATCCGCGGGTGTCGGTGATCCTGGATATCAAGACCCCGGGCTCCGGCGAGGTGGAAAGCAACCACTGGGACAATCTGGAGCTGCTCAAGGCCGGGGACGAGTTGAAGTTCGTCCTGTGCGACGAGGCCGATTACCGCTGGGCCCGGGCCCTGTTGCGGGAGAAGGGGCTCACCGAGCGCTGCCCGGTATTGTTCTCCCCGGTTCCGGGCCGGCTTGACCCCGCCGCCCTGGCGGAGTGGATTCTGCGGGACCGGTTGCCGGTGCGTTTTCAGATGCAATTGCACAAGGTGTTGTGGAGCGATGCGCGAGGCAAGTAAGAAAGCGGTAGTGCTGTTGTCCGGCGGCCTGGATTCGGCCACCACCCTGGCCCTGGCGCGGAAGGACGGCTACGAGTGCCGTACCCTGAGCCTGGACTACGGCCAGCGCCACCGTTCGGAACTGCAGGCGGCCGAACGGGTGTCGGCGGCCTTGGGGGCGGTGGAGCACCGGGTGGTGAAGCTGGATTTGGCGGCCTTCGGCGGCTCGGCTCTGACCGACAAGGATATCGCCGTCCCCACCGAGCTCGGCGAGGGCATCCCCGTCACCTACGTCCCCGCCCGCAACACCATCATGCTTTCCCTGGCCCTGGCCTGGGCGGAAGTGCTGGAGGCCGAGAGCATCTTCATCGGCGCCAATGCGGTGGACTATTCCGGCTATCCCGACTGCCGTCCGGAATACATCGAGGCCTTCGAGCGCATGGCCAACCTGGCCCTGAAGTCGGCGGTGGAGGGCAAGCCCTTGCACATCCGGGCGCCGCTCATCCATTGGAGCAAGGCGGAGATCATCCGCCGCGGCAGCGGCCTGGGGGTGGATTATGGCCTCACCGTCTCCTGTTACCAGGCCGACGAGGAAGGGCGCGCCTGCGGCGTTTGCGACTCCTGCCGTTTGCGCCGTCAGGGGTTCGCCGCTGCGGGAGTGGCGGACCCAACCCGCTACCGGCCAGGCTGACCGAATGGTCAGCTTGCAATTCACCCCGCCTAGTTTAAAATGACCGTTTGCCCGGAAACCCAGTTGCGTGTTCATGTCGTCAGATAACCTGGTCGAAATCAAGGACCTGCACTTCACCTACGATCGCCGCCCGATTCTCACGGGGATTAACTTGTCCATTCCCCGGGGCAAGGTGGTGGCCATCATGGGCGGCTCCGGTTCCGGCAAAACCACCCTCCTGCGCCTCATCGGCGGCCAGCTCAAGCCCAACAGCGGCACCGTGAAGGTGGACGGCGAGGTGGTTAACGAACTGTCCCACAAGGAGCTGTACGCCCTGCGCCGACGCATGGGGATGCTGTTCCAGTTCGGCGCCCTGTACACCGATTTGTCCGTGTACGACAACGTGGCCTTTCCCCTGCGCGAGCACACCAACCTCACCGAATCCATGATTCACGACCTGGTGCTGCTGAAGCTCAACGCGGTGGGATTGCGCGGCGCCCACAAGCTGATGCCCGCCGACCTCTCCGGCGGCATGGCGCGCCGGGTGGCCCTGGCCAGGGCCATCGCCCTGGACCCGATGCTGATCATGTACGACGAGCCCTTCACCGGCCTCGACCCGATTTCCCTCGGCGTGACGGGCAACCTGATCCGGCGCCTGAACGACGCCCTGGGCGCCACCTCCATCATGGTGACCCACGACGTGCAGGAGTCCCTGCAGATCGTGGATTACATTTATTTCGTCTCCAACGGCCAGATCGTCGCCCAAGGCACGCCGGACGAGATACGCAACACCGAGCTGCCTTTCGTGCACCAATTCATCTACGGCGAGATTGACGGTCCGGTGCCCTTCCATTATCCCGCGGACCCCATCGCCCGCGATTTGCAAGTGGAGGCGCGAGGATGAACGCATTGACGGGGGTTCTGCGCTACCTGGGCAACTACGCCATCAGCAGCGTCTGGCGGCTGGGCTACGGCACCCGCCTGTTCCTGCTGACCCTGCTGTACTCCGGCGAGAGCTTCAAGCGCTTCCAGCTGGTGCTGAAGGAGCTGTACTCCATCGGCGTCCTGTCCCTGGTCATCATCATGGTGTCGGGCCTGTTCGTCGGCTTCGTGCTCGGCCTGCAGGGCTACAACACCCTGGAGAAATACGGTTCCGAGCAGGCCCTGGGCATCCTGGTGGCCCTGTCTCTGGTGCGGGAGCTGGGGCCGGTGGTGACCGCCCTGCTGTTCGCCGGCCGCGCGGGCACCGCCATCACCGCCGAAATCGGCCTGATGAAGGCCACCGAACAGTTGTCGGCGATGGAAATGATGGCCGTGGAGCCCGTGGCCCGCGTGGTGGCCCCCCGCTTCTGGGCCGGCGTGATTTCCATGCCCTTGCTGGCGGCCCTGTTCAGCACCATGGGCGTGTTCGGCGGCTATATCGTCGGTGTGGTGCTGATCGGCGTGGACGAGGGGTCCTTCTGGTCCCAGATGCAGTCCTCGGTGGATTTCCACGAGGACATCCTCAACGGCGTCATCAAGAGCTTCGTCTTCGCCGTGGCGGTAACCGCCATCGCCCTGCTGGAGGGCTACGATTCCAAGCCGACCGCCGAGGGCGTGTCGCGGGCGACTACCCGTACCGTGGTGACGTCGTCGCTGATGGTTCTGTTCCTGGATTTCATTTTGACCTCCCTGATGTTCACATCCTGAGGGCAAGGAGAATAAATTGATCGAACGTACGAAAATGGATTTGTGGGTGGGCATCTTCGTGGCGGCGGGTTTCGCCGGGCTCTTGTTCCTGTCCATGAAGGTGGGGAACATGAGCGGTTTTTCCGTGACCAACGGCTACACCCTTCACGCCTATTTCGACAACGTTGGCGGCCTCAAGGTGCGCGCGCCGGTGAAGAGCGCCGGGGTGGTGGTGGGCCGGGTGTCCGAAATCAAATTCGACAACGAACGCTACGAAGCCGACGTGGTGGTGAAAATCGACGGCCGCTACAAGTTTCCCAAGGACACTTCCGCCAGCATCCTGACCTCCGGCCTGCTGGGCGAGCAGTACGTCGGCCTGGATGCCGGGGGCGACGACCAGATGTTGAAGGACGGCGACAAGTTCCAGATTACCCAGTCCGCCGTGGTGCTGGAGAAACTGATCAGCCAGTTCATGTACAACAAGGCTTCTGAAAGCGACAGCAACAAGAAATAGGGGTTGAAACGATGAAACGACTTTTTGCTTTTTTGGTGGCGGGCTTGTTGAGCCATAACCTGATGGCCGCCGACACGGCGCCCGATGTCCTGGTGAAGCAGGTTTCCCAGGAGGTCCTGACCGTCCTCAAGAAGGACAAGGACATCCAGAACGGCAACCGGAAGAAGATTTTCGACCTGGTGGAAACCAAGGTCCTGCCCCACTTCGACTTCACCCGCATGACCCAGTTGGTGGTGGGCAAAAACTGGCGCAGCGCCACCCCCGAGCAGCAGAAGCAACTGACGGACCAGTTCCGTTCCCTGCTGGTGCGCACCTATGCCGTGTCCCTGTCCAACTACAAGAACCAGACCGTGGACTACAAGCCGCTCAACGCCCAGCCCGGCGATACCGACGTGACGGTGAAGACCCTCATCATCCAACCCGGCGGCGAGCCGATTCCGGTGGACTACAGCATGTGGAAGACTCCCCAGGGCTGGAAGGTGTACGACATCGATATCGCCAACGCCAGCCTGGTGACCACCTACCGCGGCCAGTTCAACAGTGAAATCCGCCAGTCCGGCATCGACGGCCTGATCAAGAAGCTGGCCGACAAGAATGCCGCCGACGACAGGTCGGCGGGTAGCAAGAAGCTGTAATGGCTGCGTCCTCCCTGATCCGGGATGGAAACCGGTTCCGTCTCACCGGCCCCGTCGTCAAGGAAAACGCCGTTTCCCTGCTGGAGCAGGGCGGGGCGATATTCGACGGCGGCGATGTGACGGTGGATTTCGGCGGGGTGACCGACGTGGACTCCTCCGCCGTCAGCCTGATGCTGGAATGGCTGCGCCGCGGTAACGGCCGCCTGCGCCTGCGCTATGTCAACCTGCCGGCCAACCTGGTGAGTCTGGCCGACCTCTACGGCGTCACGGACGTGCTGCAGCAGGCCGAAGGCGCCTGAGTGTAGACAAGATGGACGACGCGGCGGGGAAACCCGCCGCACTCGTTTCGGAGCCCCCCACGATGATTCCCGCCCTTCACATCCAGTCGGTGCACAAGCGCTTCGGCGAACTGCACGCCCTGCGCGGCATCGACCTGACGGTGGAGCAGGGGGAATTCTTCGCCCTGCTGGGGCCCAACGGCGCCGGCAAAACCACCCTCATCAGCCTGCTGGCCGGGCTGTCCCGGGCCACTTCCGGCCATCTGGCGGTGATGGGGCACGACGTGGTGGACGACTACCGCCAGGCGCGGCGCGCCCTCGGCGTGGTACCCCAGGAGCTGGTGTACGATTCCTTCTTCACCGTGCGTGAGGTGCTGCGCTTCCAGTCCGGCTACTTCGGCATCCGCCGCAACGACGCCTGGATCGACGAACTGCTGGAAAACCTGGGCCTTGCCGACAAGGCAGACGCCTACGTGCGCAATCTCTCCGGCGGCATGAAGCGGCGGGTGCTGGTGGCCCAGGCCCTGGTCCACAAGCCGGCGGTGGTGGTGCTGGACGAACCCACCGCCGGGGTGGACGTGGAACTGCGCCAGAGCCTGTGGGAATTCATCCGCCGCCTCAACCGTGAGGGCCACACCATCGTCCTCACCACCCACTACCTGGAGGAAGCGGAAACCCTGTGCCAGCGAATCGCCCTGCTGAAGCAGGGCCGGATCATCGCCCTCGACACCACCGCCAACCTCCTCGCCAGCCACGCCACCAGCCAGGTGGCCCTGCGCCTCGACCCGCCCCGCCTGCCGGAAGCGCTCCGCGCCCGCCTGTGCACCACGGAGGGGGAGATGTTCCGGCTGGCGCTCCAGAGCTGCGGCGAACTGGAGGGGGTGCTGGCGTCCCTGCGGGAGGCGGGCGTGGCGGTGCGAGACCTGGAAGTGGTCAAGCCCGACCTGGAAGAGGTGTTCCTGGAGCTGGTGAAATGACGGGCCTCTATACCTTGTTCCTGAAGGAGGTGCTGCGCTTTTTCAAGGTGAGCCTGCAGACCATCCTCTCGCCCCTGGTGACGACGCTCCTCTACCTGCTGATTTTCTCTCACGTGCTGGAAACCCATGTCCACGTCTATCCCGGCGTGTCGTACACGGCTTTTCTCATTCCGGGCCTGATGATGATGGCGATGCTGCAGAACGCCTTCGCCAACAGTTCCTCCAGCCTGATCCAGTCGAAAATGACCGGCAACATCGTCTTCATCCTCCTGCCGCCGTTGGCCTACTGGGAATTCTATGCCGCCTACGTCGCGGCCTCGGTGGTGCGCGGCCTGGTGGTGGGGCTGGGCGTGGGCGTGGGCGGCCTGTGGTTCGCCGAACTTCCCCTGGCGCATCCTTTCTGGCTGCTGGCTTTCGCCGTGCTGGGCTGCGCCGTGCTGGGAGCGGCGGGCATCCTCGCCTCCCTGTGGGCGGAGGACTACGACCAGATGGCGGCGGTGCAGAATTTTATTATCGTGCCCCTGACCTTCCTCTCCGGGGTGTTCTATTCCATTCATTCCCTGCCGCCCTTCTGGCAGGCGGCGTCGCGCTACAACCCGGTTTTCTACCTCATCGACGGCTTCCGCTACGGCTTCTTCGGCGTGTCGGACGTTTCGCCGGCGGAGGGATTGTTGATTGTCGCCGTCTGCTATTTGGCATTATCATTAGCGACTTTGCAGCTCCTCCGGAGCGGCTACAAGCTGAGGAAATAAGAGGTTTCCAAGATGGTCACCGCGGCCCAGATCAAAAGCTATATCGAAGACAATCTCGCCTGCGACTACGTCCAGGTGGAGGGGGACGACGGCCAGCATTTCCAGGCCGTCATCGTCAGCGCCGAATTCACCGGCCAGGGCATGGTGAAGCAGCACCAGCTGGTGTACAAGGCGCTGGGCGACCGGATGGGCGGGGAAATCCACGCCCTGTCGATGAAAACTTTCACCCCCGAGGATTGGCGGAAGCTACAGGCCGAATTGCAAGGCGACGTCGATCTCAAGGGCGAACAATAGGAGTTTGACCATGAACGAACAGGTACTCGAGCGCATCCGCCAGATCGTCACCCAGCACCCCGTGGTGCTGTTCATGAAGGGTACGCCCCAGTTTCCCCAGTGCGGCTTTTCCAACGTCGCGGCCCAGGCCCTGCGTGCCAGCGGCGCGGATTTCTTCGCCGTCAACGTGCTGATGGACTCGGAGATTTTCGACAATCTCAAGTACTACGCCAACTGGCCCACCTTCCCCCAGCTCTACATCAACGGCGAGCTCATCGGCGGCGCGGACATCACCAAGGAACTGTACGAAAAGGGCGAACTCCAGCAGCTGCTGGCGAACGCCAATACCTGACAACCGAAAGCAATGTGATTAATGGATAAGCTGGTCATCAACGGCGGGATTCCCCTGGACGGGGAAATCCGCGTCTCCGGCGCGAAGAACGCCGCCCTCCCCATCCTCTGCGCTGGCCTGCTCACCGCCGAGCCGCTGCGCATCGGCAATGTGCCCCACCTCAAGGACGTCACCACCACCCTGTCCCTCCTGGGCCAGATGGGGGTGGACGTGTCGGTGGACGACCGGCTGGGGGTGGAGCTGCGGGCGGCCAAGGTGGATCACCTGGAGGCGCCCTACGAGATGGTGAAGACCATGCGCGCCTCCATCCTGGTGCTGGGCCCCATGGTGGCCCGCTTCGGCAAGGCGCGGGTGTCCCTGCCCGGCGGCTGCGCCATCGGCATGCGGCCGGTGAACCTGCACATCAAGGGCCTCCAGGCCATGGGGGCGGAGATCGACATCGAGCACGGCTACGTGGTGGCCAAGGCCAACCGCCTCAAGGGCGCCCGCATTTTCATGGACTTGGTCACCGTCACCGGCACCGAGAACCTGATGATGGCCGCCGCCCTGGCCGACGGTACCACGGTGCTGGAAAACGCCGCCCGGGAGCCGGAAGTGGTGGATCTGGCCAACTGCCTCATCGCCATGGGGGCCAAAATCGAAGGCGCCGGCACCGACGTCATCACCGTCCACGGCGTGGAGAAGCTCCACGGCGCCGACTACCGGGTCATGCCCGACCGCATCGAGGCCGGCACCTACCTGGTGGCCGCCGCCGCCACCGGCGGCCGCATCAAGCTGCGGGACATGCGCCCCGGCATCCTCGACGCGGTGCTGGAGAAGCTGCGGGAGGCGGGGGCCACGATCGAGACCGGCGAGGACTGGATTTCCCTCGAAATGGCCGGCCCCCTCAAGTCCGTGAGCGTGCGCACCGCCCCCTATCCGGCTTTCCCCACCGACATGCAGGCCCAGTTCATGGCCATGAACGTGGTGGCCGACGGTACGGCCACCATGACCGAAACCATATTCGAGAACCGCTTCATGCACGTCCAGGAACTGCGCCGCATGGGGGCCGACATCGAGGTGGAAGGCAACACCGCCGTGGTGCGGGGGGTCAAGGAGTTGCAGGGGGCTACGGTGATGGCCACGGACCTGCGGGCTTCCGCCAGCCTCATCATCGCCGGTCTCATTGCCCAGGGCGAGACGGTGGTGGACCGCATTTACCATGTCGACCGGGGCTACGAGTGCATCGAGGAGAAGCTGTCCCAGCTCGGCGCCCGCATCCGGAGGGCCCATTAACTGGCAGGAGCAAGCTTGCCAGCGATTGCTGCTTATCGCGGGCAAGCCCGCTCCTACAGCCAGGCAGCATCCCAATGTGGGTAGGTCTTTAAGCTGTTTGCCAGCCCTGCGCGAAAAGGGTTGGCCACCACGTAACGCGCCACTTCCTGCATGTCTTCCTCCCGCCGCAATGCATGGTCGTGAAAGCCTGGCTGCCAAACTCGCGCACCCGCCATGTTGCTCCGCCTATTGACGGCAATCGCCGAGCGGGACTTGAAGCGCCTGACCAGGGAAGAAAGCTCGCATTCGCCGAGCGTCAGAAGCCAATGCATATGATCGGGCTGGCTGCGTGGCCGAACGGTGCTTATGTGGAGGACGCTCTTTGGGAGGTGGCTCAGAAGGCGGGCAGTTCGGCGGATTTTCGCCGTTTTCTTGCCATATGGCGATAGGAAAATACGCGGATGATGCGACGTGGAGGCTGGCAGAGTTGGATGGTGGCCCAGCCGCATACGGCAACTATTTGAAGGGCTTCCCTGGTGGCAAGTATGCTGGTCTGGCGGAGCAAAAGCTGCTCAAGGCTGTCGTTGATTCGGCTCTGTCGCAGTTTGCACCTTATGTGGTGAATACGTGCTTTATCGGTGGGCAAAATATTTATTCGGATTACGGCAATATCGTATATGACCGGGGTTCGAACACCTTAAGGACAAATTTGACCATTCATTGGAACGGGTTGTGGTACGCCGACAATCGCTATCACGTTACCGGCGATTTTTCGTTAAGTGCCGATGGCTCCAACAAGACATTCGTCATGAAAGGTGGGTTGTCATGGGATGGGACGCGATGCGTGAATCCCATTACGATGAGTTAGGGCGATTGCGCGGGCAACCCGCTCCTACATCAATAGGACGGTTGCACAAAAGTTTGGGGGGTTATAACATGGTTGCAACTCATGATACGGAGGTGTAAAGATGTTGACCCCCTTGCGTAAAATCGGCAATTCCCGTGGCGTGATCCTGCCCTCCGCGCTGCTGGCGGAATGCGGCATCAAGGATGGCGATTCTCTCGATCTGGCCTTGGAAAAGGGCGTATTGGTACTGCGCCCGGTGCCCCATCCACGGGCCGGCTGGTTTGACCAGGCGGCGGCGAAGGACGAGGATGCCTGGGAAGGCTATGTGGAAACCGAGGCCGAGCAGGCGGAGTGGGAGTGGTAAGGCGCGGCGAGGTTTATTGGGTGGTGCTCGACCCCACCGTGGGCACCGAGATTCGCAAGACGCGCCTTTGCCTGGTGGTTTCTCCCGACGACATGAACGCCGCCTTGCCGCGGGTTATCGTGGCGCCCCTCACCAGCAAGGGGCAGCCCTTGGGGTGCCGGCCGGAAACCGAGTTCATTGGCAGGCCGTCCCGCATCCTTCTCGACCAATTGCGCAGCGTGGACAAGAAACGCCTGGGGGAGAAGATGGGGCGAATTGCTTCTGAAGTGTGGCTTCCCGTGTTGTTGGAAATGTTCCAGTAGGCTATGGGGGGGCGCTGATTAAATCGGCCGGCATCCATTTGCGGGCAAGCCTGCTTCCACAAAATCAATGCACTGTGGGAGCGGGCTTGCCCGCGATTAGAAATAAATCGGCGTTTCCCTATCTCTCTTCCCGCGGCTAAAATGTCCCTTTTTCTAACCGGAACCCAATCTTGAGCGGCATCACCATCGCCCTGTCCAAGGGCCGTATTTTCGAGGAAACCAAGCCCCTCCTGGCGGCGGCGGGCATCGTTCCCCAGGAGGACCCGGAGTCCTCCCGCAAGCTGATCATCGGCACCAACCTGCCGGAGGTGCGGCTGATCATCGTCCGCGCCACCGACGTGCCCACCTACGTCCAGCATGGCGGCGCCGACATGGGCATCGCCGGCAAGGACGTGCTCTACGAACACAGCGGCACCGGCCTGTACCAGCCCCTGGACCTGCAGATCGCCAAGTGCAGAATGATGGTGGCGGTGCCGACGGGCTTCGACTACGAAGGGACCGTCAAGCAGGGCACCCGCCTCAAGGTGGCCACCAAGTACACCAAGGCGGCCCGGGAGCACTTCGCCCGCAAGGGGGTCCACGTGGACCTGATCAAGCTCTACGGCTCCATGGAGCTGGCGCCCCTGGTGGGCCTGGCGGACGCCATCGTCGACCTGGTCAGCACCGGCGGCACCTTGAAGGCCAACAACCTGGTGGCCGTGGAGGAAATCATGCCCATCAGCTCCCGGTTGGTGGTGAATCAGGCCTCCCTGAAGCTGAAGCGCGAACGCATCCGTCCCATCCTCGACACCTTCGCCAAGACCGTGGCGGAGCGGCAGAGCCGCTAACGCAGAAGGCGGTAAATCCGGTAGAATCCCGCTTTCCGCCCCGTACTGCCGAACCCATCATGCTGAACATCACACGCCTGTCTTCCACGGAGCCCGATTTCCAGGCCCGTCTGTCGCAACTGCTGGCCTTCGAAGGGGCCCAGGACGAATCCGTCGACCGCACCGTGGCCGACATCCTGGCCGACGTGAAGCATCGCGGCGACGCCGCCGTGCTGGACTACACCCGCCGCTTCGATAAGCTGGAAGCCACTTCCATGGCCGTCCTAGAGATGCCCAGGAGCCGGCTGGTCGAGGCCCTGGAGCGCCTGCCCGCCGACCAGCGCCAAGCCCTGGAAGTGTCCGCCCAGCGCGTCCGTGCCTATCACGAGAAGCAGAAGATGGAGTCCTGGAGCTACCGGGAGGCCGACGGCACCCTGCTCGGCCAGCAGGTCACCGCCCTGGACCGCGTCGGCCTCTACGTGCCCGGCGGCAAGGCGGCCTATCCCTCCTCGGTGCTGATGAACGCCCTGCCCGCCAAGGTGGCTGGCGTGAGCGAACTGATCATGGTGGTGCCCACCCCGGGTGGCCACGTCAACGACCTGGTGCTGGCCGCTGCCGCCGTATGCGGCGTGGACCGGGTGTTCACCATCGGCGGCGCCCAGGCCGTGGGCGCCCTGGCCTACGGCACCGAGACCGTTCCCCAGGTGGACAAGATCGTCGGCCCCGGCAACGCCTATGTGGCGGCCGCCAAGCGCCGGGTGTTCGGCGTGGTGGGTATCGATATGGTGGCCGGCCCCTCTGAAATTCTGATTCTGTGCGACGGTCAGACCAATCCGGACTGGATCGCCATGGATATGTTCTCCCAGGCGGAGCACGACGAAATCGCCCAGTCCATCCTGATTTCCCCCGACGCCGCCTTCATCGACGCGGTGCACCAGGCCATGAACCGGCTGGTGGAGGAGATGCCACGCAAGGACATCATCCGCGCCGCCCTGGAAAACCGCGGTGCCCTGGTGCAGGTGCGGGACCTGGACGAGGCCTGCGCCGTGTCCAACCAGGTGGCCCCGGAGCACCTGGAGCTGTCCGTGGCCGACCCGGAAGCCTGGGTGGGCAAGCTCAAGCACGCCGGCGCCATCTTCATGGGCCGCATGACCTGCGAGTCTCTCGGCGACTACTGCGCCGGCCCCAACCACGTCCTGCCCACCTCCCGCACGGCGCGCTTCTCCTCGCCCCTGGGGGTGTACGACTTCCAGAAGCGTTCCAGCCTGATCATGGTATCCGCCGACGGCGCCAACACCCTGGGGCGGATCGCCGCCACCTTCGCCTACGGGGAGGGCCTGCAGGCCCACGCCCGCTCGGCGGAATACCGCCTCAAGGACTGACGGCCCCGTCATGAGCCGCTACTGGAGTGAAGTCGTCCATGGCCTGACCCCTTACGTGCCGGGGGAGCAGCCCAAGCTGCCCAACCTGGTCAAGCTCAACACCAACGAGAACCCCTACGGCCCCAGCCCCAAGGCGCTGGAAGCCCTGCGGGGAGAGGTGGGCGATAGCCTGCGCCTTTATCCGGACCCCCTCGGGGAGCGTCTCAAGGAAGCCGTGGCGGCCTTCTACGGCGTCGCGCCGAATCAGGTTTTCGTCGGCAACGGTTCCGACGAGGTGCTGGCCCACGCTTTTCTCGCCCTGTTGAAGCACGACGCGCCGCTGCTGTTCCCGGATATCACCTACAGCTTCTATCCGGTGTACTGCGGCCTCTATGGCATCAGCTACCGTCAGCTGCCCCTCGGCGCGAAGTTCGAGATCAATATCGACGATTACCTGCAGCCCAACGGCGGCATCATTTTCCCCAACCCCAACGCGCCCACCGGCATGGCTCTTCCCCTGGCGGAAATCGAGCGGCTGCTGCAAGCCAACCGGGATTCGGTGGTGGTGGTGGACGAGGCTTACGTGGATTTCGGCGCCGAGTCGGCGGTGGGACTGGTCAAGCGCTATCCCAACCTGCTGGTGATCCACACCCTGTCAAAATCCCGTTCCCTGGCCGGTTTGCGGGTGGGGTACGCTATCGGCGACGCCGCCTTGATCGAAGCCCTTAACCGGGTGAAGGACAGTTTCAATTCCTATCCCCTGGACCGCCTCGCCCTTGCCGGCGCTGCCGCGGCGGTGGAAGACCGGGGCTATTTCGAGGAAACCTGCCGCAAGGTGGTCGCCAGCCGTGACCGCCTGGTGGGGGACCTGCAGTCTCTGGGTTTCGAGGTGCTGCCCTCCGCCGCCAATTTCGTCTTCGCCCGCCATCCCGCCTGGGAAGGCGCCGAATTGACGGCCAGATTGCGGGAACGCAGCATCATCGTGCGCCATTTCAAGTATCCTTCCCGTATCGCGCCCTATCTGCGCATCACTGTCGGCACCGACGGCCAGTGCGCGGCATTGGTGCAGGCCCTGAAGGAAATCCTGCAGGACCTTTGACCCCCGGCGATGCTGGGTTAGAATGCAAAAAAGTTTCCGCCGCCTATCATGCGTACCGCCAACATCACTCGTAATACCCTCGAAACCCAGGTGAGCGTCAGTCTCGACCTGGACGGCAGCGGCCAGGCCAAGCTCGCCAGCGGCGTGCCCTTCCTCGACCACATGCTGGACCAGATCGCTCGTCACGGCCTGATCGACCTGAACGTGGACGCCCGGGGCGACCTGCACATCGACGCTCACCACACCGTGGAAGACATCGGCATCACCCTCGGCCAGGCCTTCGCCAAGGCCGTGGGGGACAAGAAGGGCATCCGCCGCTACGGCCACGCCTATGTGCCCCTGGACGAGGCCTTGTCCCGGGTGGTGGTGGACCTCTCCGGCCGCCCCGGCTTGGTGTTCGACGTTCCCTTCAGCCGTGGCCGCATCGGCGACTTCGACGTGGACTTGGTGCGGGAATTCTTCCAGGGCTTCGTCAACCATGCCCTGGTGACCCTGCACGTGGACGGCCTGCGGGGCGACAACGCCCACCACCAGGCGGAGACCGTGTTCAAGGCCTTCGGCCGCGCCCTGCGCATGGCCCTGGAGCGGGACGAGCGCCTGGGCGACGTCACTCCTTCCACCAAAGGCAGCCTCTAGCCATCATGACGACCATCGCAGTTGTGGATTACGGCATGGGCAACCTGCGCTCGGTGTCGAAGGCGCTGGAGCACGTGGCGCCCTTCGCCGGCGTCACCGTGACCAGCGATCCGGAAGCGGTGCTCCGCGCCGACCGGGTGGTTTTCCCCGGCGTCGGTGCCATGCCCGACTGCATCCGCGAGCTGGAATCCCGGGGGTTGCGCCAGGCGGTGGTGGAGGCGGCGGCGAGCAAGCCTTTCCTCGGCATCTGCCTCGGCATGCAGGCCCTCTTCGGCCATAGCGAGGAGGGGGACGTCGATGGCCTGTCCATTCTTCCCGGTACCGTGCGCCGTTTCCCGGCGGAGGCCATGGTGGACGACAAGGGCGAGAAGCTCAAGGTGCCCCAGATCGGCTGGAACCAGGTTCACCAGGCGATGCGCCATCCCCTGTGGGACGGCATCGCCGACGGCGCGCGCTTTTACTTCGTGCACAGTTATTATGTGGAAGCGGGCAGCCCCGAACTGGTGGCGGCCTTCACCCATTATCCCTTCGCCTACGCCAGCGCGGTGGCCCGCGGCAATTTGTTCGCGGTGCAGTTCCACCCGGAAAAAAGCCAGGCGGCGGGATTGTCCCTCCTCGGCAACTTTGTTGCCTGGGACGGTTCCTGTTAATTTTCATCACGGACACGCGACACGATCATGATCATCATTCCGGCGATTGATTTGAAGGATGGGCATTGCGTCCGCCTCAAGCAGGGCGTGATGGAGGATGCGACGGTATTTTCCGAGGACCCGGCGGCCATGGCCCGCCACTGGCTCGACCAGGGCGCCAAGCGGCTGCACCTGGTGGACCTCAACGGCGCCTTTGCCGGCAAGCCGGTGAACGAGGCGGCCATCAAGGCCATCACCGATGCGGTGGGGGACGAGATTCCGGTCCAGCTCGGCGGCGGCATTCGCGACCTGGATACCATCGAGCGCTATCTCGACGACGGCATCAGCTACGTCATCATCGGCACCGCCGCGGTGAAGAACCCCGGTTTTCTCCACGAGGCCTGCGATGCCTTCCCCGGCCACATCATCGTCGGCCTCGACGCCAAGGACGGCAAGGTGGCGGTGGACGGCTGGTCCAAGCTCACCGGCCACGACGTGATCGACTTGGCGCAGAAGTTCGAGGGCTACGGCGTGGAGGCCATCGTCTATACCGACATCGGCCGCGACGGCATGCTCACCGGGGTCAACATCGACGCCACGGTGAACCTGGCCCGGGCTCTGACCATTCCCGTCATCGCCAGCGGCGGCATCACCAACCTGGATGACGTCAAGAACCTGTGCGCGGTGGAAGGCGAAGGCATCATGGGCGCCATCACCGGCCGGGCCATCTACGAAGGCACCCTGAATTTCGCCGCGGCGCAGAAACTGGCCGACGAGCTGGGCGCGTAAATGGCCCTGGCGAAGCGCATCATTCCCTGTCTTGATGTCACCGCCGGCCGGGTGGTGAAGGGGGTCAACTTCGTCGGCTTGCGGGACGCCGGCGACCCGGTGGAAATCGCCCGCCGTTACGACCAGCAAGGCGCCGACGAACTGACCTTTCTCGATATCACCGCCAGCTCCGACGAACGGGACCTGATCCTGCACATCATCGAGGACGTGGCGGCTCAAGTGTTCATCCCCCTCACTGTCGGCGGCGGGGTGCGCAGCGTGGATGACGTGCGCCGTCTGCTCAACGCCGGCGCCGACAAGGTGAGCATCAACACCTCCGCCGTCACCAATCCCCAGCTCATCAACGACGCCTCCGCCCGTTTCGGTTCCCAGTGCATCGTGGTGGCCATCGACGCCAAGCAGGTGTCGGCGGAGGGCGAGCCCCTGCGCTGGAACGTTTTCACCCACGGCGGCCGCAAGGACGTGGGCCTCGACGCGGTGGAATGGGCGAGGGAAATGGAACGCCGCGGCGCGGGGGAGATTCTCCTCACCAGCATGGACCGGGACGGTACCAAGATCGGCTTCAACCTGGAGCTGACCCGGGCCGTGGCCGATGCGGTCAATATCCCGGTCATCGCCAGCGGCGGCGTGGGCAACCTGGACCACCTGGTGGATGGCGTGACCAAGGGTCATGCCGACGCCGTGCTGGCGGCGAGCATTTTCCATTACGGCGAATACACCGTGCAGCAGGCCAAGGAATACATGGCCCTGCACGGCATCGAGGTGCGGCTGTGAGCGCCAAGGATCTGTGGCTGAACAAAGTGAAATGGACCGACGACGGCCTGGTGCCGGTGATCGCCCAGGATGCCGCCGATGGCCAGGTGCTGATGTTCGCCTGGATGAACCGGGAGGCCCTCAAGCGCACCGTGGAGACCGGCGAGGCGGTGTACTGGTCCCGCTCCCGCAAAAAGCTGTGGCACAAGGGCGAGGAGTCCGGCCACGTGCAGAAGGTGAAGGACATCCGCCTCGACTGCGACGAGGACGTGATCCTGCTGCAGGTGGAACAAGTGGGCGGCATCGCCTGTCATACCGGCCGCAAGCATTGCTTCTTCCAGAAATTCGACGGCGGCCAGTGGGTGGTTGCCGAGCCGGTCTTGAAAGACCCGGCGGAAATCTACAAAGCCAAGGAGGCGGACAAATGAGCGACATCCTCGACCGCCTGGCGGAAACCCTGGAGGCCCGGAAAAGCGCGGACCCCCAGAGCTCCTACGTGGCCAAGCTGTACGCCAAGGGCCTGGACGCCATCCTCAAGAAAATCGGCGAGGAGGCGACGGAAACGGTGATTGCCGCCAAGGGCGGCGACAAGGGCCAGGTGGTGTACGAGATGGCCGACCTGTGGTTCCACAGCCTGGTGCTGCTGGCCCAGCAGGGCCTCCATCCGAGGGACGTGCTGAACGAATTGGCGCGGCGGGAAGGCTTGTCCGGCCTGGAAGAGAAAGCATCGAGGGGCGAGTCATGAGCGACTGCATTTTCTGCAAAATCGCCCAGGGGGAAATCCCCAGCAAGAAGCTTTACGAGGACGGCGACCTGGTCGCTTTCCACGATATCAACCCGGCGGCGCCGGTGCATTTTCTCATCGTGCCCAAGGAGCATATCGCCTCCCTGGAGGATGCCCATGCTCGCCACGAAATGCTCCTCGGCCGTATTCTGCTGCTGGCCCCCATGCTGGCCAAGGAGCAGGGGCTGACGGATGGATTCAAGACCGTGATCAACACCGGCAAGGGAGGCGGGCAGGTGGTGTTCCACCTGCATGTCCACGTACTGGGCGGCGGCAAGCTGGCCCACGTTTAATTTTTTTGGAGACGGAATATGGGTTCCTTTAGCATCTGGCATTGGCTGATCGTTCTGGTGATCGTTCTGGTGGTGTTCGGCACCAAGAAGCTGCGCAATATCGGTTCCGACTTGGGCGGCGCGGTGAAGAACTTCAAGGAAGCGGTCCGGGAAGAGGAGAAGACCCCCAAGCTGGAATCCTCCGCCGACCGCCAGACCATCGAGGGGGAAGTCAAGGACAAGACCCACGGCTGATCGACGCTCGGTATTCGTCGTAAGCTGCGGCCCCAGGCCCCTAACCCCTTGCCCTGCCATGTTTGATATCGGCTTCAGCGAACTGCTGCTGATCGGCGTCGTCGCCCTCGTCGTCCTCGGCCCCGAGCGCCTGCCCAAGGTGGCGCGCACCATCGGCCATTTGGTGGGGCGCATGCAGCGCTACGCCGCCAACATCAAGGCGGAAATCGACCGGGAAATGAAGCTGGAGGAACTGAAGAAAATCCAGGAACAGTTCCGTCAGGCGGAAGCCGGCGCCCGCCACGTCATCCTGGAGGAAAAGCAGGCGGTGGAGCAGGAGATAGGCGCCCTTTCCTCCGCGGTGGAGTCGGCGCCGACGAAAGACGCCGGCGAGCCCGTCTCCCCTCCCCCTGAGCAGGGCAAGTCATGATCCCGGAAACGGACGTCAGCCAGACCTTCATCAGCCACCTGATCGAGCTGCGCACCCGTCTGCTGCGGGCGGCGGTGGCGGTGGTGGTGGTGTTCCTCTGCCTGTTCCCCTTCGCCTCCGACCTCTACGCCGTGCTGGCCCATCCTCTGCTGGCCGTCCTGCCCAAGGGCGGGCAGATGATCGCCACCGAGGTGACGACGCCCTTCTTCGTCCCCCTCAAGGTGGCGATGATGACGGCCTTCCTGGTGGCGCTGCCCTACGTCCTTTACCAGGTATGGGCCTTCATCGCGCCCGGCTTGTATTCCCACGAAAGGCGCTTGGCCGCCCCCTTGGTGGTGGCCAGCACGGTGCTGTTCTTCTGCGGCATGGCCTTCGCCTATTTCGCCGTCTTTCCGGTGGTGTTCGGCTTCATCACCCATGCGGCCCCCGAGGGGGTGGCCGTGATGACCGACATCAACAAATACCTGGATTTCGTCATCACCCTTTTTCTCGCCTTCGGCGTCACCTTCGAGGTGCCGGTGGCGGTGATCCTGCTGGTGAAAATGGGCGTCGTCAGCGTCGCAAAGCTGCGGGAAATCCGCCCCTACGTGATTGTCGGCGCCTTCGTCATCGGCGCCATCTTCACCCCTCCAGACGTGATCTCCCAGACCATGCTGGCGGTGCCCTTGTGGCTACTGTACGAGGCGGGCGTCTGGGTGGCCTCGTTTCTCGACAAACCCGTGGCTGAGGAAGAATACCGCCCCCTCAGCGACGAGGAGATGGAGCGGGAGCTGGACGCCATCGAGGCGGAGCAGAAAAAGCAGGATTGAGGCGTTTTTGGGTCGCCGCCCTGGCTAGTCGGTCTGTTCCTGCTGCACCTTCGGCCGGCGGCCGATTTCGACATCCGCAACCCATTCCCGCTGCTTGCGCAGGATCTTGAAATGTCCCGTCTTGCCCGGCGGCAGGGCGGCGATGCGGTTCAGCATGGCGGCGGAATCCGCCACGCTTTCCCCGTCGATGGCCACCAGCACGTCCCCCGGCTGAATGCCGGCCCGGTCCGCCGGTCCGCCGCGCAGGACGCCGGCGATGAGAACGCCGCTCGCTTCCCTGAGGCCGAAGGTGGAAGCCAGGTCGGGGGTGATGTCCTGGCCCTCGACGCCGATCCAGCCCCGGGTCACGCTGCCGGTGCGCACGATCTGCTCCATGACCTGTTTGACGATGCTGACCGGGATGGCGAAGCCGATGCCCTGGGAGCCGCCGCTGCGGGAGTAGATGGCGCTGTTGATGCCCACCAGGTTGCCTTGGGCGTCCACCAGGGCGCCGCCGGAATTGCCCGGGTTGATGGCGGCGTCGGTCTGGATGAAATTCTCGAAGGTGTTGATGCCCAGGTGGTTCCGCCCCAGGGCGCTGACGATGCCCATGGTGACGGTCTGGCCGACGCCGAAGGGGTTGCCGATGGCCAGCACCACATCCCCCACTTGCAATTGGTCGGAATGGCCGAAGGTGACGGCGGGGACGTTCTTGAGGTCGATTTTCAGGACCGCCAGGTCGGTGTCGGGGTCGCTGCCCACCAGGCGGGCGCTCGTGGTGCGGCCGTCGGCCAGGGCCACCTCGATGGTGTCCGCCGATTCCACCACGTGATGGTTGGTGAGGATGTAGCCCTGGGGGCTGACCACCACCCCGGAGCCGAGGCTGGTGGAGCGTTGGGGAATGTCGAACTGGTCGCCGAAAAACTGCCGGAACAGGGGATCGTTGGCCAGAGGCGTGCTGGGGACGCGGGTTTCCTTGCTGGTGTAGATGTTCACCACGGCCGGCATGGCTTTTTTAACCGCTTGGCTGTAGGTGGAAGCATTGTTTGTCGCGGCGTCCGTTGAGGGGGCGACCATTTCCTGCACCGCCACCACGGCGTTGCGGCTGCCCAGGATGTTGGGCTTGAACAGGTTGAGCACGAACAGCACGGCCAGGCTGATGGTGACGGTCTGGGCAAAGAGCAGCCAAATTTTACGCATGATCGGGATAGGGTGGGCGTAGGAGGCGACAGGTCTTAAAATGGGGCGCGCTCATGTCGAATTCAAGTAAAGGACACCCCATGCAATTGCGGGATTTGGAAAATTATACCTCACAGCTCCTGGAAATTTCCCGCTTCCGGGATTACAGCCCGAACGGCCTGCAGGTGGAGGGACGGCCTGAGGTCAGGCGCCTGGTGAGCGGCGTCACGGCCTGCCTGGAGTTGGTCGAGGCGGCCGCGGCGGCGGGCGCGGACGCGCTCCTGGTGCACCACGGCTGGTTCTGGAAAAACGAGGACAGCCGGGTGGTCGGCGCCAAGAAGACGCGCATGGAACTCCTGCTGCGCCATGGGATCAGCCTCCTGGCTTATCACCTTCCCCTGGACGCCCATCCCCTCTACGGCAACAACGCCCAGTTGGCGACGCTGCTGGGCGCGACGGTGGAAGGGTGGTTCGGCGAGCAGGGGGTGGCGGCCCATGGGGCAATGGAACAGCCCATGGTCTTGGGGGAATGGGCGGCCAGGCTTGGCCAGGGCTTGGGGCGCGAACCCCTGGTCATCGGCGAACCGGAGCGGACGGTGCGCCGGGTTGCCTGGTGCAGCGGCGGCGGCCAGGGCTACTTCGAGGAGGCGGTGCGCCTGGGAGTGGATGCTTTCGTCACCGGCGAAGCGTCGGAGCACAATTTTCACCTGGCCCGGGAAACGGGAGTGGCTTTCGTCGGCGCCGGTCACCATGCCACCGAGAGACTCGGCGTGAAAGCCCTGGGAGAGCACCTGGCGGGGACTTTCGGCCTGGAGTGCCGCTTTGTCGATGTCCACAACCCAATCTGACGCCAGGCTTACGAATATCAGGATTTTTTAATGAAGGGCTTAAGTTCGGCGGAAAATTTCGCTACAATGCGGGAATTTTGTTTTGGCTACCATCACAGGGATAATTGCTATGAGTAACGAAGTTGATCGCAGCAAACGGCGGTTCCTGATCGCCGCGACGACTGCCGTGGGGGGCGTAGCCGCCGCCGGCGTCGCAGTACCCTTTGTCGCTAGCATGATGCCGAGCGAGCGCGCAAAGGCGGCCGGTGCCCCGGTCGAAGTGGATGTTTCCAAGATCGAACCGGGCATGATCCTGAACGTCGAATGGCAGGGCAAGCCGGTGTGGGTGGTCCACCGCACCAAGGACATGTTGGACCGCCTGTCCAAGAACGACCCCAATCTGTCCGACCCCGCCTGCGAAGTGCCTCAGCAGCCCGAATACTGCAAGAACCCCACTCGTTCCATCAAGCCCGACTACCTGGTGGCCATCGGTATCTGCACCCACCTGGGCTGCTCCCCGACCTACCGTCCCGAGGTCGCTCCCGCCGACCTGGGCGCGGACTGGAACGGCGGCTTCTTCTGTCCCTGCCACGGTTCCCGCTTCGACCTCGCGGCGCGCGTGTTCAAGGGTTCGCCCGCGCCGACCAACCTGGTCATTCCGAAGCACAAATATCTCTCCGACGGCCGACTTTTGGTCGGCGACGACAGCAAGGGGGCCTAATAAATGACTAAGCTCGAAAAACTGGTTGGCTGGATCGACGATCGCTTCCCGCTGACGTCCACCTGGAAGGCGCACCTGTCCGAGTACTACGCGCCCAAGAACTTCAACTTCTGGTACTTCTTCGGTTCCCTGGCCCTGCTGGTGCTGGTGATCCAGATCGTCACCGGTATCTTCCTGGTGATGAACTACAAGCCCGACGCGGCCCTGGCCTTCGCCTCCGTCGAGTACATCATGCGCGACGTGCCCTTCGGCTGGCTGATCCGCTACATGCATTCCACCGGCGCTTCCGCCTTCTTCATCGTGGTCTATCTGCACATGATGCGCGGCCTGATGTACGGTTCCTACCGCAAGCCCCGCGAACTGATCTGGATCTTCGGCATGTGCATTTACCTGGCGCTGATGGCCGAAGCCTTCATGGGCTACCTGCTGCCCTGGGGCCAGATGTCCTACTGGGGCGCCCAGGTGATCGTGAACCTGTTCTCCGCCGTGCCCTTCGTCGGTGAAGAGCTGTCCATCTGGATTCGCGGCGACTTCGTGATCTCCGACGCCACCCTGAACCGCTTCTTCTCCTTCCACGTGATCGCCGTGCCCCTGGTCCTGCTGGGCCTGATCGTGGCGCACATCGTCGCCCTGCACGAAGTGGGTTCCAACAACCCCGACGGCGTGGAAATCAAGAAGCACAAGGACGAGAACGGCATTCCCCTGGACGGTATTCCCTTCCACCCCTACTACACGGTGAAGGATATCGTCGGCGTGGTGGTATTCCTGATGGTGTTCTCCGCCGTGGTGTTCTTCGCTCCCACCATGGGCGGGTACTTCCTGGAAGACAACAACTTCATCCCGGCCGACCCGTTCAAGACCCCGCCGCATATCGCTCCGGTGTGGTACTTCACCCCGTTCTACGCCATCCTGCGCGCCGTTCCTCCCATGTTCGGCTCCCAGTTTCCCGGCGTGGTCGCCATGGGCGTGGCCGTGGTCATCCTGTTCTTCCTGCCTTGGCTGGATCGGGGCAAGGTGAAGTCCATCCGCTATCGCGGTGCCATCTACAAGACCTGGCTGACCCTGTTCGTCATCAGCTTCGTGGGCCTCGGCTGGCTGGGCATCCAACCCGCTACTCCCACCTATACCCTGGTGGCTCGCATTTTGTCCGGCGTGTACTTCGCATTCTTCTTCCTGATGCCCTGGTACACCAAAATCGACAAGACCAAGCCTGAACCCGACCGGGTTACGGGTTAACGAGGACGAAAGAAAGAGGTTCGCTGATATGAACGCGATTAAAAATCTCCTGATGCTGGCGCTTTTCATGGTGCCGGCGGTGGCCCTGGCAAACGAGGGCGTGGCCCTCGACAAGGCCCATTACGACATCCACGACCAGGCTTCCCTGCAGCGTGGCGCGAAGTATTTCGTGAACTACTGCCTCAACTGCCACAGCGCGTCGTACATGCGTTACAACCGCCTGCACGACATCGGCCTGACCGACGATCAGATCAAGGCCAACCTGCTGTTCACCGGCGAGAAGGTGGGCGAGACCATGGATACGGCCCTGAACAAGAAGGAAGCCAAGTCCTTCTTCGGCGCGACCCCGCCCGACCTGACCGTGATCGCCCGTTCCCGTGGCGCCGACTGGCTGTACACCTACCTGCGCGGCTTCTACAAGGACGAAACCCGCCCCACCGGCTGGAACAACGTGGCCTTCGACAAGGTCGGCATGCCCCACGTCCTGTGGCAGCTCCAAGGCGTGCAGGAACTGGAAGTGGAGAAGCACGGCGAGCATGAGACCCACAAGCTGGTCCTGGTGAAACCCGGTACTATGAAGCCCGCCGAGTACGACGCCATGGTCGGCGACCTGGTGAACTACCTGGTGTGGATGGGCGAGCCCGTGCAGACCAAGCGCGTCACCATCGGCATCTTCGTGCTGGTGTTCCTGGGTCTCTTCTTCGTGGTCGCTTACTATCTGAAGAAAGAGTTCTGGAAGGACGTGCACTAAGCCTTCCGGCTTAGCCGCACCGTTGGCCTGCGGGGCGAAAGCTCGCGCAGGCTAATGCTTTTTAAGGGGGTGGGAACGGCCCGTGTCATCCCACCCGTAACTGTCCATATTTGGTGGTTAGAACCTATCATGATGACACTCTACTCCGGGACCACGTGCCCCTATAGCCAGCGCTGCCGCATCGTTCTCTACGAAAAGGGAATGGATTTCCAGGTGATCGACGTGGACATGCACAACAAGCCGGAAGACCTGGCGGTGCTGAACCCCTACAACAAGGTTCCCGCTCTCGTGGAGCGCGATCTGGTGCTGTACGAAGCCAACATCATCAACGAGTACATCGACGAGCGCTTTCCGCATCCGCAGCTCATGCCCGCGGACCCGGTGATGCGCGCCCGGGCCCGCCTGCTGCTGCACGGCTTCGAAAAAGAACTCTACAGCCTGGTGGACGTCATCGAGAACGGCAGCGCCAAGGCCGCCGACAAGGCCCGCGCCGAGCTGCGCGACAACCTGACCCAGCTCGCTTCGCTGCTGGGCACGCAGAAATACATGCTGGGGGAAGAATTCTCCATGCTCGACGTGGCGATTGCCCCCCTGTTGTGGCGCCTGGAGCACTACGGCATCAACCTGCCCAAACAGGCGGCGCCCCTGCTCAAGTACGCCGAGCGCTTGTTCAGCCGCCAGGCCTTCGTGGATGCCCTGACCCCCTCCGAAAAGGCGATGCGCCGCTGAGCCGACCGGTCATGAGCGACCCGACCATCAAGCCCTACCTGGTACGCGCTGTGCACGAATGGTGCAGCGACCAGGGTTTTACGCCCTACCTGTCCGTTACCGTGGACAGCCGTACCGTGGTGCCGCTGGAGTTCGTCAAGGACGGACAGATCGTTCTTAACGTCAGCGCCAACGCCTCCCGCAACCTGTTCATCAGCAACGACGCGATCACTTTTTCCGCCCGCTTCAATGGCGTGGCGCGGGAAATCCAGGTGCCCATGTCGGCGGTGGGGGGCATTTATGCCCGGGAAAACGGCCAGGGGCTGTTCTTCCCCACCGGAGAAGGGACGGGGCCCGAGCCGGAGACCGCCGGTGACGGGAGCGACGATGGCGTGCCGCCATCGCCGCCCAAGGGCCGGCCCAGCCTCAAGATCGTCAAATGACCCAGCCGGCCGCATCAGCGGCCGGTTTCCGTTGGAGCGTCGAAATGAGCGTGCAAATCATCCACAACCCCCGCTGCAGCAAGAGCCGCGAAACCCTCAAGCTGCTCGAGTCCCAGGGGATAAGGCCCGACGTGCGCCTTTACCTCGACCATCCCCTGTCCCGAGCGGAACTGGAGCAAGTCGTCCGCCAACTGGGCATCCGCGCCAAAGACCTGTTGCGAACCAAGGAAGACCTGTATAAGGAGCTGGTCGCCCGGCACGGCGAACCCGATGACGCCACCGCGCTGGCGTGGATGACGGAACATCCCAAGCTGATGGAACGCCCCATCGTCGTCGCCGAGGGGAAGGCCCGTATCGGCCGTCCCCCGGAAAAGGTCCTGGAAATCCTTTGATGCCACGGCGCATCGCCAAGCGGCTGGAGGGCATCCAGCCCTTCCACGTCATGGAGGTGCTGGCCAAGGCGCGGCAATTGGAGGCGGCTGGCCGCTCCATCATCCACATGGAAATCGGCGAGCCGGATTTTCCGACCCCGGAGCCCATCCTGGAGGCGGCTCGGCGCGCCCTGCGCCAGGAGCCCATGCACTACACACCGGCCCTGGGTCTGCCCGCCCTGCGGGAGGCCATTGCCCGCCATTACGGCAACCGCTACGGCGTAGAGGTTTCGCCGGAACGTATCGTGGTTACGGCGGGGGCCTCGGCGGCCTTGCTGTTGGCGGCGGGAATGCTGTTGGACCCCGGCCGGCGCCTGCTGCTGGCCGACCCCGGTTATCCCTGCAACCGCCACTTCGCCCGTTTCGTCGGCGCGGAAGCGGCGGGCGTGCCGGTAGGGCCGGAAACCGCCTATCAGCTCACGGCCGACTTGGTGGAGCGCCATTGGTCGCCGGAGACGGCAGCGGTACTGCTCGCCTCTCCCTCGAACCCTACCGGCACCGTCGTGCCCGGCGAGGAACTGAAAGCCATTTCCGCCACGGTGGATAGGCTGGGGGGCGCGTTGATCGTCGACGAGATTTACCATGGCCTCACCTACGGCGAACACGCGCCATCGGTGCTGGAGGTGAACGAGGAGGCCTTCGTCGTCAACAGTTTCTCCAAATACTTCACTATGACGGGCTGGCGCCTGGGGTGGCTGGTGGTGCCTCAGGATTACATTCGGGCCGCGGACACGCTGCAGCAGAATCTCTACATCGCCGCCCCCACGCCCGCCCAGCATGCCGCGCTGGCGGCCTTCGAGCCGGAAACCCTTGCCATCCTGGAGCAACGGCGGCAGGAAATGATACAGCGTCGGGATTATCTGCTGCCCGCTCTGCGGAAACTGGGCTTCGGACTGCCCCTGGAGCCCCAGGGGGCCTTCTATCTCTATGCCGATTGCAGCCGCTTCACCCAGGACAGCCATGGCTTCGCACTCGACGTGTTGGACAGGGCCGGCGTGGCGATCACGCCGGGCCTGGACTTCGGCAGCAATCAACCGGAGCGCCACGTGCGCTTCGCCTACACCACCTCCCTCGACAACCTCAGGGAAGGCGTGTCCCGCCTGCGGGCTTATCTCGGCCAGTAACGCGCTTTTTTCCGCCTCTATGTGAAAACCCCCGCAGGCGGTAGAATGGAAAAAAAGCAGATCGGACACACACCCCCATGACCATCACGGCCCCCAATTATGATCGCGAACATCTCCGTACTCTGAACGTCCTGTGCGTCGAAGATATCGACTTCTCCCGGGAGTCCCTGGCGTACTACCTGCAGCGCCGTTGCCAGCGGGTGGACCTGGCAGCCAATGGCAAGGCCGCCCTGGAACTGTTCCGGGCCAATGCCTACGATGTGGTGCTGACCGACGTGCAGATGCCCGTCATGAACGGACTGGATCTGGCCCGGGAGATCAAGGCCCTCCGTCCCGACACCCCGGTCATCATCCTGACCGCCCATTCGGACGAGGAAACCCGCAGCCAGGCGGCGGACATCGGGGTGGACGGCTACATCACCAAGCCCTTTTTCCCGGAGCAGGTGGCGGAGGAAATTTACCGCTGCACGACGGGGGCCACGACCCATTCATAGCCGTAGGGGTGGAGCGGGTATTTAAGCCTCTCCGCCTCCTCCTCTGCTACAATACGCGCCTGCGGCATTTGTACCAGTCTTCGCGCCGCCGTCTCTTTACTTGTCCCCCTCGTCTGCCTAAGACTGGCGCCGCTCAAGGCGGCGGGCCGATGGGTATTTTAGGAATCCCATGACATTCTCCGCCCTCGGCTTGTCCGAAGAAATCGTCCGCGCCGTCACCGAACGGGGCTATACCGAGCCCACGCCGATCCAGGCCCAGGCCATTCCCGCCATCCTCTCCGGCGGCGACCTGCTGGCCGGCGCCCAGACCGGCACCGGCAAGACCGCCGGCTTCACCCTGCCGATTCTCCACCGCCTGTCCGACAAGAGCGTCAAGGGCCCTTCCAGCGGGCGGCCGCCGATAAGGGCCCTGATCCTCACCCCCACCCGGGAACTGGCCGCCCAGGTGGAGGAGAGCGTGCGCGAATACGGCAAGTACCTCAAGCTCAGCTCCATGGTGATGTTCGGCGGCGTCGGCATCAACCCCCAGATCACCCGCTTGAGAAGCCGCGTCGATATCCTGGTGGCCACCCCTGGCCGCCTGCTGGACCACGTGCAGCAGGGCACCCTGGACCTGTCGAAGGTGGAAATCCTGGTCCTGGACGAGGCCGACCGCATGCTGGACATGGGCTTCATCCGCGACATCAAGAAGATCCTCGCCCTGCTGCCGAAGCAGCGCCAGAACCTGCTCTTCTCCGCCACCTTCTCCGACGAGATCAAGACCCTCGCCGACGGCCTGCTCGACAAGCCGGCCCTGATCGAGGTGGCACGGCGCAACGCCACCGCCGATACGGTGGCGCAGAAGGTTTATCTGGTGGACCGGGACAAGAAGCGTCAGCTGCTGGCCCACCTGATCGAGGCCCATAACTGGCATCAGGTGCTGGTTTTCACCCGCACCAAGCACGGCGCCAACCGTCTGGCGGAGCAGCTCGCCAAGGATGGCATCAGCGCCCTCGCCATCCACGGCAACAAGAGCCAGTCCGCCCGCACCCGGGCCCTGGGGGAATTCAAGAGCGGCGATCTGCAGGTGCTGGTGGCCACGGACATCGCCGCCCGGGGCATCGACATCAGCGAGCTGCCCCATGTGGTGAACTACGAACTGCCCAACGTGCCCGAGGACTACGTCCACCGCATCGGCCGCACCGGCCGCGCCGGTTGCGAGGGGGAGGCCGTGTCCCTGGTGTGCGTGGATGAGAACAAGTTCCTCGCCGACATCGAGAAACTCATCAAGCGCCAGCTGCCGAAGGAAATCGTTCCCGGCTTCGAGCCCGACCTCAACGCCAAGCCCGAACCCATCCTCATGGGGCGCGGCCAGGGCCAGCAGCAGCGTCGCGGCGGCGGTGGCGGCGCCAACCGTGGCGGGCAGGGGCAGGGCAAGCCCCGCGGCGGCCAGGGCGGGGGAGCCGCTGGCGTGGGCCGGACTTCCGCCGCACACCGCTCGGGCGGGCGGCACCGCTAGGGAACCCTCCCCTGGGGCAGCATCATGATCCGGGTTACGTCGCGGATTGCCCTGGCTGATGACGAGATCAGGCTACGCTTCATCCGCGCTTCCGGCCCGGGGGGGCAGAACGTCAACAAGGTGGCGACGGCGGTGCAGCTGCGCTTCGACGCGGCCCACTCGCCGAGCCTGCCCGAGGAGGTGCGGGACCGTCTGCTGAAGCTGGCGGGAAACCGCCTGACGGCGGAGGGCGAGGTCGTCATCGAGGCGAAGCGCTTCCGTACCCAGGAAGGCAATCGCCAGGACGCCCTCGGGCGGTTGGTGGAATTGATCCGCCGGGCCAGCGAGAAACCCAAGCCCCGCGTGGCCACGCTGCCCACCAAGGCGTCCCGGGAGCGGCGCCTGGAGTCCAAGCGGCGCCGGGCCGAGGTCAAGCGCGGGCGCGGGGCGCCGGCGGAGTAGGGCGTCTAGAGCCGTTGCCGCAGCAGGGCGGCGACTTCGTCGTCGGAGAGCACGATGGGGTTGGTCTTCATGCTGCTGCCTCGGCAGTTGGCCACCACCCGGGGAATATCGGCCTCGGTCATGCCGTAGGCGGACAGCCGCGGCAATTCCAGTTTTTCCGTCCACTCTTTCAGCACGTGCACCAGGAACACCCGGGCGCCCACTTCGTCCACGTGGGTGCGGCCCCGGAACAGGCGGCCCACCTGGGCGTATTTCGCCAGGGCCGGATTGTCCGGCTGGCGCGCCTCCATCAGGTCGATGTTGGCCTTGCTGGCTTCCGCCAGCAGGGTGCCACAGGCCACGCCATGGGGAATGGGGAAGAAGGCGCCGAGGGGGGCGGCGAGGCCGTGGACCGAGCCGAGTCCGGTCTGGGCGAGGCAGATGCCCGACAGCAGGGCGGCGTAGGCCATCCTTTCCCGTCCGGCGGCGTCTTCCGCCTGGCCGTGCCATGCCAGCAGCCCGTCCCGCACCGCCTTGATGCCGTCCAGGGCCAGGGCGTCGGTGAAAGGATTGGCGCGGGTGGAGACGTAGGCCTCCAGGAGCTGCGTCAGGGCGTCCATGCCGTTGGCGGCGATGAGCGCCGGCGGGCAGGAGGCCAGCAGGTCCGGGTCCACCACGGCGTACTGGGGCACCAGCTGCTCGTCGCGGAAGGATTTCTTGAAGCCGTTCTCGCCGTGGGTGGAGAGCACTGCGTTCTTGGTGGCCTCCGAGCCGGTGCCGGCAGTGGTGGGGACGGCGATGAAAGGGGTGGCGGGGCCCTGGTAGGGGAGTTCCGGGCCTACGCCTTCCAGATGGTCCATCACCGAGTTGCCGGGCTTGAGCAGTCCGGCGATGGCCTTGGCCGCGTCCAGCACGCTGCCGCCGCCGATGCCGAGCACCGCTTCGATGCCTTGGTTCCTGAACCGGGCGACTGCCTCGTCCACCAGCTGCGGCGAGGGTTCGCCATCAACGCGGCACAGTTCCCAGCCGAAGCCCTGTTCCTTCAGCGCGCTGGACAACTGTTCCCAGTGGGGCGTTTGGGTGAAGGAGCGGCCGCCGGTGACGATCAGCAGCCTTCTGCCGTGGGGGGCGAGAAGGGCGGGGAGTTTGTTCAGGGCGCCGCAACCGAACTCGATGCGGGGCAGGCGGGCGATGGCAAAAGCGGGCAGATGCATGAAATCCTCCTTCTGGCCGGACAATTTACCACAGCAGAAAGGGAGCCGTTGTTGCGGAATCTGCGTATTTCCTTTTGCCGTGGCAGGTCTATGATGTATGGGTATTATTCTGACCCGGGAGGGGAAATGAATTCGAGCAAACTCGGGATTTTGTTGGCCGTCGC